>JANQQG010000059.1 GCA_028285065.1 Phycisphaerales bacterium | reverse complement strand
TCAGGGTCTCTGACGTTTGGGGCGGGGGGGGTGATGACCGCGCCGCGAAGGCGCGGGGTTCATTGCGGACTCGATCTGGGGTGCCGGGCGCTCCGCCGCGGCTCAGGCGTTGGGCGAACCCACCGCGCCGGGGGCACGCGTCGGCTCGGTCTCTTCCGCCGGGCGGGCCTCGGCGCTGTCGGCGCCGCTCTCGCCCGATGCCGCACGGTACTGGGCGCGACGCGAACGACGCGGCTGGTTGTCCTGGCCCTCGTCGTCGCCGGACTCACGCTTGGAGTCCTCGGCAGCACGGGTCTGCTTGCCCTCGGCGATCGCCTTGCACAGCTCGCGGACCACGACGTCGATCGAACGCATCGAGTCGTCGTTGCCCGGGATCGCGATGTCGGCCAGATCCGGGTCGCCGTCTGTATCGATCAGGCAGACCGTGGGGATGCCGAGCTTGTGGGCCTCGCGGAGGGCGTTGAGCTCGCGCCGGACGTCGATGACGACCATCGCGCCCGGGAGCTTGTCCATGCGCCGGATGCCGTCGAGGTTGCGCTTGATCTTGCGCATCTCGCGACGCAGCTGCGACTCCATCTTCTTGGAGTAGCTCTGGAAGTTGTCGTTGGCCTCGATGGCCTCGAGCTCTTCGAGTCTCTTCAGACGAGAGCGGATCGTGCGGAAGTTGGTCAGGGTGCCGCCGAGCCAACGCTCGGTGACGTAGTGCATCTTGATGTCGCCGACGCGCTGCTCGATGACGTCGCGCGCCTGACGCTTCGTGCCGACGAAGCAGACGTCCTTGCCGGAGCTGACGACCGTCGTGATGAAGCGCTTGGCGAGAAGGAGACCCTTGACGGTCTCCTTGATGTCGATCACATGGATGCCGCTGCGCTTCCCGTAGATGAAGCGCCCCATCTTCGGGTTCCAGCCGCTGGTGCGCTGGCCGAAGTGGATGCCGGCCTCGATGAGGTCGTGGACGAGTGAGTTGTCGGACATCGGACCTGCCTGCCTTCCGCGGTTCAGCGACACCGGCATCGAGGATCGGACGGTCGGCCAAGCGAGCGAAACAACGCCCGCCCGGTCGCCTCCATGCCCAGGGCGCTTCTGTGGTCGCGACGTCAATGCCCGTCGCTGGTGATCTCGAGTTCAAGGAGCGGACCCGCATCCCGCGGGCGCCACCACCACCGGCCGCCGATCCCGGCCAGTCGTTGAGTATAGAACCCCCCCCCAGGGCCCGGCAAACGACTTTCGCCTCCGATCACGCGCCGATCACACTCACCACGACGGATCTGGCGCGTGGGCGAGTCCGGTGCTCGAACAGGTAGATCCCCTGCCAGGTCCCGAGGGCCAGGCGGCCCCCCTCAATCGGGATCGACAGGCTCACCGGCGTGATCGAGGCCCGGATGTGCCCCGGCATGTCGTCAGGCCCCTCCTGGGTGTGGCTCCAGCCCGTCCCATCGGGCACATGCTCATCGAACCACCGCTCGAGATCCGCCCTGGCCGACGGGTCGGCGTTCTCCTGGATCAGCAGGCTGGCGGAGGTATGCCGGACGAAGAGGGTGCACAGGCCGCTCTCGACGCCGGACTCGGAGACGACCCGGGCGACCTCGCCGGTGAACTCGTGCAGGCCGCGCGTGGGGGGGTGGAGGGTGAGGGTCTGGTTCATGGCTTCTCGGCTTCAAGCGGCTTGGCAAATGCCAGGACGTGCCCGTCCGGGTCGAGGCAGTATGCCGCGGCATCGCCCCAGTCCCGATCACGCAGCGCCGACAACTCCCGAGCCCCGGCGCTCAACGCCCGAGCGTGAGCCGCCGCCGGATCGGCGACGACAAGGTAAACCTCCGCGCGTGGCGGGCGTCCCGCAGCCGACGGATCCGGCAGCGCATCTCCGAGCAGTCGCTTGATACCGCGCTCCGGCATCAGCCCGAGCACGGACTCGGCACCGAGGTCGAACTCGGTCATTCCAGGCACGTTCAGGCGTGGCTCGATCCCGAGCGCCTCGGTGTAGAAGGCAGTCGCTCGCCCCTGATCCTCGACGTAGAGGATGAAGTGCGCGTGCATCTCACTCCCACTCGATCGTCGCCGGCGGCTTCGACGAGATGTCGTACACCACCCGGTTCACCCCGTGCACCTCGTTGATGATCCGGTTCGAGATCGTCCCCAGCACGTCGAACGGGATCTTCGCCCAGTCGGCCGTCATGAAGTCCTGCGTCTCGACCGCACGGATCGCCACGACGCTCTCGTACGTCCGACCGTCGCCCATCACGCCGACGCTCTTGACCGGGAGCAGCACCGCGAAGACCTGGCTTGTCGAACGGTACAGGTTGGCCGCCACGATCTCCTCGAGCAGGATCTCGTCGCAGTCGCGCAGCAGGTCCAGCTTGTCACGCGTGATCTCGCCAAGCACACGCACTGCAAGGCCCGGGCCCGGGAACGGGTGACGCCAGACGATCTGGCTCGGGATCCCCAGCACCTCGCCCAGCTTGCGGACCTCGTCCTTGAACAGGTCACGCAGCGGCTCGACCAGGTCGAACCCGAGCTCCTCCGGCAGCCCGCCCACGTTGTGGTGCAGCTTGATGTTCGCGCCCGTGCCGGCCAGCGAGTGGCCAGACTCGATCACGTCCGGGTACAGCGTGCCCTGCGCGAGGAACGTCGCGTCCTCGATGTCCTTCGAAGCGCTCTTGAACTCCTCGATGAACCGAGCCCCGATCAGCTTGCGCTTCTCCTGCGGGTCCGTCACGCCCTTCAGGTCCGCAAGGAACCGATCCGCGGCATCCACAACACGCAGCTCGATGTCGAAGTGATCCTTGAACGTCGTCTCCACCAAACCACGCTCCGCCTTGCGCAGCAGACCGTTGTCGATGAAGATGCACGTCAGCTTGTCGCCGATCGCACGGCTCAGCAGACCGGCGCAAACCGAGGAGTCGACGCCGCCCGAGAGCCCGCAGATCACGCGCCGGTCGCCGACGCGATCGCGGATGCGCGAGACCTCCGTCTCCAGGAAGTCCTTCATCCTCCACGTGCCCGAGCACCCACAGATCTCGTACAGGAAGTTCTGCAGGATGTCCACGCCGTGCGGAGTGTGCGTGACCTCCGGGTGGAACTGCACGCCGTAGAGACGCCGATCACCATCGACCATGCGGATGGCAGCGATGGGGCAGGTCGGCGTCGATGCGAGAACGGTCAACCCCTTGACGCCCCCCGGCGTGACCTGATCACCATGGCTCATCCAGACCGCGGTTCGATCCGGGATTGCGCTGAACAGGCCGGAGCCATCCTCGATTGTCAGGTTCGCGCGACCGAACTCGCGCCGCTGGGCGCGTTCGATGCCCGCGCCCATCATGCGGCACGCAAGCTGCATCCCGTAGCAGATCGCCAGAACGGGAACGCCCAGGTCGAGGATCTCCGGGTCGCAGGTCGGTGCGCCCTCTTCGTACACACTCGACGGCCCACCCGAGAGGATGATCCCGCGCGGGTTGAGCGAGCGGATCGTCTCCATCGGCGTGTCGGGCGCAACGAGCAGGCTGAACGCGCCCGCTTCGCGCACGCGCCGGGCGATGAGCTGGGCCGTCTGCGAGCCGAAGTCGAGGATCACCACCACCTCGTCATGGGGTGGGGCCTCGACGATCGCGCGGGGGTCGGCGCCCGGGCTCTCGGGGGGCGGCGGCGGGGGGGGGTCGGGGGAGGTGTCACGGGTGTGGCC
>JANQQG010000222.1 GCA_028285065.1 Phycisphaerales bacterium | reverse complement strand
GTGAGGCGCCCTTCCTGGACGCCTCCGCTTCACGCCGGCGAGAGCTGCTCCGCAACATCGCGCAGGCCGCCGCTTCGGCCGCATGGCCCCATAGCCGCGAGGCAGATCCGGAAACCGCGTCCGACTGTGCGGATCGCATCGATCAACCGAACAGGTGACCCGTGGGGGGGGCGAAGGCGGTGCTGCCCATTGCACCGGCCAGAAGTGGGGGGTCGGCATGCCCGATGTGTGGACGGGATCCGCTGGATCCCAGAAATAGGGTGAAAGAATGGGACCAAAGACCGTGCTGGTGGTGGATGACGAGGCGCACGTCACGCATGTGATGGCCTTCAAGCTCGAGCGCGCCGGGCTCCGGGTGCTGACCGCGTCCGACGGCGAGGAAGCGCTCGAGATCGCCGAGCGTGAGACGCCCGACGTCGTCGTGACGGACCTGCAGATGCCGTACATCGGTGGCTTCGAGCTCGCGCGTAGGCTGCGCGCGCTCGATGTCACCTCCGACACGCCGGTCCTGATGGTCACGGCCCGCGGGCACGTCCTCGACGAGTCCGAGATGAGCCAGACCAACATCCGGAAGGTCATCTCCAAGCCATTCGCGCCGCGCCACCTGCTCGAGGCCGTCCTCGGGCTGCTCGGCGATCCGGAAACCAGCGCAGGAGTGGCAGCGGCGTGAGCAGGCACCACGGGGACAACCACCGGGAACTGACGCCCCAGGACCTGTTCGGCCAGATGGCCGAACGGTGTCGCGCGCTCGGCCTGGTGACTTGGATCTCCGCGCCCGACGCAACGACCCTCGAGTCCGGCGATGCCGACGCCGGCGCATGGGGATGCGACGAGATCGTCGGTCGAGTAGCCACGGCAGCCTCCGAACTGCGAGCCGAGGGCGTTGGCGCTGAGCCGCGCGTCGTCTGCATCGACGGCGGCCTCCGCGTGATCATGCTCCCGAGCGAGCGTGTTCGACGTGACGGCCTGATCCTGTGCGCGGGCGCACCCGCGCCGGGATGGAAGTCGGGCTGGCTCTCGAGTGTCGCGCCCGATATCGCAGACGCTTGCCCCGTGATGGGCGATGAGGAGCTCGCGCGTTTCGTCGGGATGCTCGCCTGGATGCGCAAGGACCTCGACCACGCACGGCGCGACGCCGAGGCCATCCGCGAGTTCAGCGGCGAGCTCGGCGAGGCCTACGAGGAACTCGGCCTGCTGTACCGGCTCGGGCGCTCGATGAACAAGATCGGACGCCCCGCGCACTTCGTGGACATGGCGTGCGAGGAACTCGGCGCGACGCTCCCGTTCGGCTGGATCGGAGCCTCCTTCGCCAAGACCGACCGGGTCGTCGGCGACCTCGCCGGCAGGACCTTCCCGTCCGTCGGTGGAGACGCGGCCGAGCGCGTGCGCGCGCTGGCGCCCAACCTGCTCCCCAAGCTCGACTCCGACCGCTGGACCCTCCTGGGTTCGGACGGCGCTGCCCGCCCCGCGCCCGGCGACCCCGGCGTGCTCGCACACCCGATCGTCCGCGACGGACAGGTCATCGGTGTGCTCATGGCAGGCGAGAAGGGCGGTCAGGACCGCGAGATCTCCAGCTTCGAGACACAACTGCTCGACGCGGCGTCCGATTACATGGGCGTCTTCGTCGAGAACTCCTCGCTCTACTCCGAGCAGCGACAGCTCTTCTTCGGGACCATCGAGGCGCTCACCGCAGCCATCGACGCAAAGGACCGCTACACGCGCGGTCACTCCGAACGCGTCGCCTACCTCGGTCATCAGCTCGCGCTCGCCGTCGGTGTGCCCGACGACGAGGCCGAACGGATGCGGATCAGCGGCATCCTCCACGACGTCGGCAAGATCGGCGTCCCGGAGGCCGTCCTGACCAAGCCCGGTCGCCTCACCAAGGAAGAGTTCGAGCTGGTCAAGCTGCACCCGACGATCGGCGCCAGGATCCTCGAGGGCGTCCCGCAGCTGCGCGACGCGCTCCCGGGTGTCATGCACCACCACGAGCGTTGGGACGGGCGCGGCTACCCCGATGGCCTCGCCGGCGAGGGAATCCCGCTGGTTGCGCGGATCCTCGGTGTTGCCGATGCGTTCGACGCCATGAGCTCGACGCGTTCGTACCGCTCGTCGATGCCGCGCGAGAAGGTGCTCGAGGAGATGTCCCGCTGCTCCGGCACGCAGTTCGCGCCGGACCTGGTCGGCCCCTTCCTGGAGCTGGACCTGAGCGGGTACGACGACCTGGTGCGGATCCACAGCGCCATGCCGGAGCCGGCGTTCAGGCCGGGCGATGCCGACGGTCGCGCGGCCGCCTGAGCCGTTCTCTCAGTCGAGCATCATCGCTGTGCTGGCTCACGTCGCCAAGAACCGGGTACGAGCGTGTGGGTCGTCGTGACCTCGCTGCCCGCGGGCGCCATGAACAGCGCGTCGAGCTCGAACGGGTCGGCCCCGGCCAGCGGCGCGTCGATGATGAGCTCCTGGTCCGTCGCGTCGCCGATCCACATGGGGTCGACCGTCACTGAGAAGTCGGTCCACTCGACGCCAGTGGCGAAGAACGCGGAGTCGCTGAATGTCCCGAAGTTGGTCGTGACGCGGAGGGTCGCCCTCAGGCCGGAGATGCGTTCGGACTTCGCCATCCCCGAGATCGTGTAGCTCCGCTTGTCGAGCGCCGTCAGGGTCTGGCGGATCTGTCCAGAGCCCATGGTCCTGTCCTCGACGGTCATCGACCAGAGCCCATCACCAGGCTCCTTGTCGTCGGGCGTGAGGGTCGCCATGACGGCGCTCCACGCGTCGGACCCGCTCTCGAACGACGGGTTGACGAGGATGTTGGGATCTGAGGTCACAGGCTTGAACGCCGCGCTGTAGGCACGGATGGATGAGCCGACCGTCACCTGGACGGTGATGCGGAACGGATCGCTGGGATCGTCGCCGAGATCGCCATCGGTCTCGTCGTCGATCCGGATCTGGGCCGATGTGACCACGCCCGGCGCGAGCATGGACGCCCAGTTGCCGTTGACTCTCGCCCCTCGCCAGTTCTTCTGCTCCTCGAGCCCGGCGAGCGCGTAGTCGATCAACCCGCGCGCGATCGTGTCGGCCGTGGCGGTGTCCTTGCCCATCTGTGCCATGCGGAGCCCCGCGCGTGCCTCGATCGCGCCGGCGAGTCCGAGCATGCCGACGAGGGCCGATGCGCCGAGGACGAGCACGTACGCCGAGGCGCGCCGCCAGCCGCGTGGGTTCGTGTGGGCCCCTCGTCGCGTCATAGCGCGGACTCCGGGGAAGGGAGTCGGGAGTCCCAGCTCTCCGTGCGGAACGCCATCGTCCGGTAGATCACGACCCCGTCACGCTTGACGTTGACGACGATCCGGACCAGACCGGTCCGCGTGACCTCGTCGTTGAGCCGATCGACGTCCGTGATCCACCGGACTCGGACGGTGCGCTCGTACCCCTCGGCGCCGGCGATCGCGTCGCCCGCCTCGTTCACGGGTGGCTCGCTCGTCCAGTTGTCGTAGTCGAGGATGTCGGTGAAGGTGTCGCGGCTCGCGCCGACGATCGAGCCGCCGTCGTCGAGCGGCTTGGACATGATCTCGCTCACCATGTCGGTCGCGAGCCTGACCGCCAGCGTCTGCTCCGCGCTGACGCGACGGACGCGCGCCGCGCTCCCGAGCGCGTTGAGCGCCGCGACGATGAGCAGCCCGACCATGACGGACGAGAGCGTTGCCTCGACGAGCGTCAGACCCGGGGCCATCCAACGCGAACGCCGTACGCGGAGCTTGGGCCGGAATCTGCTCATCGTGTGGTCCCTCCGACCCTGATGACGAGCGAATCGAGCTCGGCGGCACTGCTCGGGGCGCTCAGTTCAGCCGGCGCCACGCCGTCGTCGTAGGAGACCGCCGCCAGCGACACCGTCCCGCGGTCCGCGCCGTTGACCCGAAGGTTCAGCCTGAGTGTGTCCGGATCGAAGACGAGGCGAGCCTCAACGAACGCAGCGGGCAGGTGCTCGATCCTGAAGAGGATCGAGCTGTCGGTCTTCACGGCATCGTCCGTGCAGACGGTGAGCGTGTGCGTGTTGTCGTCCGCAAGATCGAGCGCGAGCGCGACCGGTGTTGCCTTCGCGGAGTCGTCTGGGCCTCGCAGACGTAGGAGGACGCCTGATTCGCCCGGCTGAGTCGCCCGTGCGCGCAGCTCGACGGTCAGCGTCTGGTTCACGAGGTGCTGCACCTTCAGGCGGATCGGGTCCGACCGATTCGGCGACCAGAGGCCGCCGGCGAGCGTGACGCCGTCGATCTTCTGCGCGCACGCCCAGTCCGGAGCGCCGTCGGCGTTGAAGTCGAGCGAGGTCGGATCAACGTCGAAATCGGCCCGGATGTAGTCGGCGAGCAGCTCCGGCCGGTTCAGCAGGCCAACGCTCGTGGTTGAGCTCGGACCAGCCAGCGGCGTCACCTCGACGCTCGCTCTCGTCGCGCTGCTCCGGTCGATCGTGAATCCCGGCACGGGGGTGAGCTGCACCCCGCCGATCATGCTGAAGCTCAGGCAGTCGCGAGTGATGTTCCACGCGGCGCCCATGCCGACGGACAGCACGGCGTCGGGGTGGTTCGCCTCCTGTTGGAGTTCCAGGAGACACTCGGCGGAGACGGGATCGGTCCAGAGCTTCACGATGACGCTCTCGCCTGGGACCAGCCCCGACTCCCCGACCTCGCAGGTGATCTCCTCGAACGCCCTGTGGTCGATGTCGCTGATCGGCGTGGCGACGTAGCCGAGCAGCATGTCGGTGTTGTCCCAGACCCCGATGTGGAGGGTTCCGGGACCATTGGTCCGAGGGCTCTTCGCCGACACCGTCACGCTGTCGAGCGACCACGCTGTGACCTGAGGCGGGAGATCGG
Organism: Phycisphaerales bacterium; assembly: GCA_028285065.1. GTDB lineage: Bacteria > Planctomycetota > Phycisphaerae > Phycisphaerales > UBA1924 > JANQQG01. The sequence goes on along the minus strand of JANQQG010000222.1, from coordinate 8,832 downwards.
GGGTGACGCGCAGCCTGTATTCAGTGCCCCGGCCGATGCCTGCTTCGGTTGGGCTCTCCGCGACGAGCGACGCCAGACGGGTCGCTTCGATCGCTGCCTCACCAGGGTCGGTCGTCTCCGAGTGGACCACCGTCTGCATCCCGATCGTGACAGCCTGCAGCGCAGGCGTGGCTTCGACCGGCGCGCCGCGATCGAACGCGCGGGTGAGCGCCCGGCCCGCCCCGGCCCACTCGTAGCGGATCCGGTGCGGCGACGCCTCGGGGTCGGTGCGGTTCGTGATCGTGAAGTCAACGACGGTCGACGACTGCTCGAGGATCGCGATCGCCTCGCTCAACTCGGTCGTGAGCTGTCGTGCCGCATCGGTGACGCTCGTCTCGGGGTGGGCCTCGGCGTCGGGGTCCATGGAGGCGCCCGCGATGGTGATGGCGGCGACCACGCCCCCGAGCAGGATCGAGACGATGCCCATCGACGCGACCAGTTCGAGGAGCGTTGCGCCGCGCCGGGGCGGGCGCCGTGTGCGTCGACACCAGTGGGGCGTCATTGGACCCTCCCAGTGTCGGGTTCGATCACGACGGTGGTCTTCCCGGCAGGCATGTCGAACTCGATCACGCCGCCGGCGTCGGGCACGCCGAATGCGTCGAAGAGGATCTCGGCGGTGCCGCCGAAGTTGACCCCCGTGAGATCGGCGCGGGTGGGGTCGTCGGCGAACGCGAAGACATCGAGCTTGGTCCCGTCGTCTCTCGAGATGGTCACCGTGTCGCGGAGGAGATCGACGCTGAGTCTGTGGGGCGTGCTCGTGTGGTACGCCAGCGACGCGGTCAACTCGAGGGCGCTGTCGATCTTCCGGACGGTCAGGTCGGCACGCCGCCTAGCGGCGACGCCCGCGACCTTTGGAAGAGCGATCGCCGCGAGGATCGCGGCGATCGCCATGGTGATCACAAGTTCGATGAGGGTGAAGGCCCGGCGGTGCGCCATGGGGAGGCCTCCCGGGTCTTCAGGAAGCTCGAATCAGTAAGCCGTGTAGAGGGTGCCGGTGACGTCGGCCTCGGCCACGCCGGCGTTGGCGCTGATCTCGTGGGTCGTGTCGTTGTAGATCCAGCCGACACCAGCCGCGTCGGCGGCGGCGACGACGTTGTTGCCCTTGTTCTGGCCGACCGGGAGGGCGGGGACCTCCTTGAGGTACGGGCCGAAGATGAACTTGGTCGTCTTGGTCGCGTTCGTGTTGCCCTTGCCGTCGCTGTAGGCAGTCATCGCCTCAACGAAGTTGGCGACGGTCGGGTACGCGCCGCCGTTCTCGGCGGCGAACATCTCGATGCCGTTGCGCAGGATCGCCAGGTTGCCCCGCAGCGCGGAGTCCTGCGCGCCCTCGCTGCCGCGGCTCAGGCGCGGAATCGCGATCGCGCTGATCACACCGATGATCACGACCACGATCACCAGTTCGACGAGACTGAATGCTTTGCGGGTGGCGGTCGGGGACATCGTCCTGCCTTTCGTTCGTGGAACCTCAGATCCTGCGGCCCAGTCGTGGGCCCGCCTCGTATGCATCTTCGTCACGCCGGGTTAGGTACATGAGCCCGATCGCCCGATTCCGGAGCGGCGTTCGGGTCCAAGAACAGCGTTACACGGGACGAGCCGCTGACGAAGATCGCGCTGCGTCCCTCGATCCGCTCGAGCGTGAACCCACCGACCTCCTGCCCGACCCGCACGATGCGGGTGTCGGACGAACCGGATGAAGCCAGCCCCACGTGACCCGTCGCGACGAGCGTGAGGCGGAACGACGAGGTGAACCTGTCTCTCGCGTTCTCGGACGCACCCGGCATGGTCGGTCCGCCGGTCGTCTCACCGGCCCCGAGCGCGCCCAGATCGAACGGATCGTGATCGAACGCATCGCGCCCCGCCTCGCCCTCGAAGGCGACGCGCTCCAGGCGCACCCGGACGTCGTCGAGGAGGACCTCAGCCGCGAGCGTTGGGGGGGAGGGCTCCTCAACCGCCACGGGCGTCGGGGGCGCCTCCACCGCGCCGGGGGCGCTCTGGGTGCCCAGTTCGTCCCCGGGGCCGAGCAGCGCGCGATCCACGACGAGGGCGCCGACCGCGACGACCAGAACCCCCACGTATGCCTTCCGTTGTTTCATCCCTGCCATACCGGAAGACGACGATTCACCGGCACCCGATGCAAGCGACTTGCGCGCTCAGTCTTGGTCTTCCGGCGCCACAAACCACACAAGCTGTACGACCGCGTCGTCGGGCTCATCACCGCGCCCCGGAGCCGCCCCGGTCAGCGTCAGCCGGCGCAAGCCCGTGTCGGGCAAGTCGGCGTGCAGTCGGGCCAGCAACGAGGCGATCCCCCCGAACTGACCGTCCGTGACGAGCGTGATCGGGATGTGCCGACGCCCTGTGTCTTCCACGATCGCGTCGGGCGTGAGTGATCGGACGCTCAGCCCGGCGTCCTCGCAGATCATCGCGACGCGAGCGAGATGCTCGTTGAGGCGCGACGCGGGGCGCAGCGGGATCTTCTCACTGTTCGCCAACTCACGCTTGGCCTCGTCGAGCAGGCGCCGTTGCTCCTTGATCGACGCCTTCAGCTCATCGGAGCGGTTGTCGGCCGTGTCGACGGTCTGCCGAAGATCGTCGTCCGCCTGCGCGCTCTGCAGCGTTGGGGCGACGCCGAGCATGACGCCGGCGCCCGTCACGACGGCACACGCGCCGAGGGCGATCACGTCCGGGCGGATGAACTTGCGGATGCGGTCGTTCATGGCGCCCCTCCCCCGTCGATCGTGCATTCGAGGTCGAAGGCGACCATTTCCTGGCCCAGCAGCTCTGTCCGCTGCGTGTTGACCAAGCGGACGCCGTCGAACAACTCGGCGCGTTCGATCTCGAGCGCGAATCCCCACGCGTCGCTCTGGGTCGGCGTGACTCCGCGGATCCGCAGCACGAGGCTCTCGGGCTCCTGCGCCTTGAGCCACCCGCCCGACTCGAGTGTCAGGTCCAGCTCGCGGACCACCGCTCGCTCATGGCACGCCTCGCCGATGAGCCGCAGCAGGCGGCTGAAGTCGGGCTGGCGCGGGAGTGGTGCCTCGGCGTTGTCACTGCGGAGCTTCGCCAGCTCGATGCGCAGCTCGTTGGCGGTCTGCGCCAACGTCGCGTTGCGCCCTTCAAGGCGTGTGAGCTGGTCGTCCAGTGAGTCGCTCGCGGGGGCCGTCGACGCGCGGAAGCCGATCGAGCCGGCCACCATCAGGACGCAGTACACCCAGGCACCCGCGGTGATCCGCTGGCGCCGGAGCGTCCGCGCACGCCGTGCGCGTCGGAAACGCGGCATCAGGTCAGCGCTCATGAGCCACCCCCGTTCAGCCAGCCCGCGCACAGCCCCGCTGCAACACTGAGTGCTGGATCCATGAGGCGCTCCTGCAACGCCTCATCGCACTCGAGCCAGTCCGCGGGGGTAAGCCGGTCGGATCTGAGTCCGAGGCGTTCGGTCGCGAACGAGTCAACACCCCGCAGGCGTGCGCCGGGCCCGCACAGCGAGATCATCGCCTCGCCGGAGTCGGGGTAGCGGTGCAGCGCGTACGAGACGGACTCCTCGATCTCGTCGCAGATGAAGCCCAGATGTTTGACGAGGAGGCGGTGGGTCTGCTTGTGGGCCGCGTCGACGGGCTTGTCGGACGCTCCCTGCTCGGCCCGATCGAGGGTGATGCCCCCCAGCAGGCGGTCGGCCAGGTGCGCCGGGACATGCAGCTCCGCTCGCACGCCGTCGTGCAGACGCCCGAGCGCCCCATGCGGCGCGCTGCGCGCGTACACCAGCGACTGCGCGTATGTCACCACGATCGACAGCGATTCCCACCCGATCCACGCCGCGGCATGCACGCCAGCATCGGGGCGGCTCTCGGTCAGAGCGCGCGCCAGGGCAGCCGCACGCGGCTCGAACGCGATCGGCTCCAGGCCGGCCTGCTCGATCGGCCCGAGCAGCGCCTCGCACGGCTCGTGCGGGCAGGCCGCCGCCAAGACGGTCCGCATCGCGCCCTGACTCTGCGGCGCGCGCCGCGAGGCCGGGGGCAGGGCCCAGGCCGTGCTCTCGATCGTGTTGGGCAGCCGCTCCATCGAGCGGGCGATCTCCGCGTGCGCGATCGCGCTGACCGCCTCCGGTGCAGCGTTCGGCGGCACCTCGACCGGCGAGCACGTGATCGCCGAGTCCGCACCGCAGACGATGCATGCATCCCCCTCGAACCCCTGGCGAGTGAGGATCTCCCGGATCCGCGCCGCCTCGGGGGAGGCGAGCCCGTCATGTTCCAGGCGCGCGAAAGCGCACGCGGCGCCGACACGCCAGCCGGACCCCGTCCTGTGCAACTGCACCGCGCCGACCGATTGGTCGTCGATGTCAAGCGCGATGGGTGAGCAGTGTCGTCGTGGCCAGAACACCGTCAGGCTCCCGTCGCCGCGGTCAGGTCGAACAGCGGCATGAACATGCTGAAAGCGATGAACCCGACGATCCCGCCGAGCACGATCAGAATGAGTGGTTCGATGAGGCTGGTCACCGATTTGACCATCACCTCGTTGTCCTCGTCCATGAAGTCGGCGAAGTTGACCAGCACCTCGCCGATGCGGCCGGTCTGCTCGCCCGTGATCAGGGCCTCCGTGACGGCGCCGGGCACCAGCGGGCTGCGCCGGAACACCGCGCTCATCGAGTCCCCGTGCGTAACGGCGTCGATCGCTTCGTCGATCAGCGCCCGATAGCGCGCGTTGCGCATCGCCTCGCCGGTCAGGGTAAGCGAGTCGAGCAGCGGGACGCGGCTGACCTGGAGCACGCCGAGGACCCGCGCCAAGCGCGCGATGGTCAGGCTCCGGATGACCTTCCCGATGACCGGAGAGTTCAGCATGACGTCGTCGATCTTCGCGCGCGGGCCTGGTGTCCGGACCGCCCAGATCGAGCCGCCGACGAGCGTCACGATCACGGTCGGGAGCACCCACCACTGCGTCCGGAGGAACGTCCCGAGGGTGAGCAGGAACTGCGTGCTCGCCGGGATCTCCGCATCGAGCGTGTCGAACAGCCCGGCGAAGCGGGGGAGCACGAACAGGATCATGATCGTCAACACGCTCAGCGAGATCCCGATCAGCAGCAGCGGGTACGTCATCGCGCCCGAGACCGAGTTGCGGATCTTCAGCGTCTGACGCGTCATCAGGCTGAGCCGGTCGAGCATCTCGGGGAGGTTCCCGCCCGACTCGCCGGCCGCGATCAGGCTGCGGTAGACCGCGTCGAAGCTCTTGGGGTGGTCGTTCATCACGTCGCCGAGCGCCTCGCCCTCCTCCACACGCTGGCGCAGCTGCGAGACCACCTCCCGCCACGGCCCCTCCTCGAGCTGACGCTCGACCGCGTGGATCGACTGCACGACCGGCGTGCCCGTGCGCGTCAGCACCGAGACCTGGCGTGTGAACGCCACCACGTCCTTCAGCCCGCCGGACCGCCCGAGCGTCAGGTTGCGCGACGACGACGCCTCCCGCTTCTGCGGGGCCTCGCTGACATCCGTGACGAACAAGCCACGCTCCGACAGGCGATGCGTCGCCTCGCCCGGGCTGGTCGCCTCGATCGTCCCGGTGACCGGTGAGCCCGCGTCGTCGTAGCCCTGGTATGCGAAGTTCATGCGGCCTCCTTCGGCGCCTCGGCGGGCGGCGCGGGCGCTTCATCAGGCGCAGCCACATCAGGCGTGGCGTCTACGGCCTCTTCCGCTGGCGAGTCGGCGTCGGAGATCGTCACACGCAGCACTTCCTCGAGGCTCGTGTGCCCCTCCTGTGCCAGGCGGACGCCTTCCGAGCGCAGCGACATGAACGCATGGCGCGCAAGCTCGTCGCGGATCTCGTGCGTCGGAGCCGCGCGGTGGATCATCCGGCGGATGGGCGCCGTCACCTCCATCACCTCGTAGATGCCGATCCGGCCCTGGAAGCCCGTGTCGTTGCACTGGCGGCACCCGCCGCCCTTGCGGAACGGCGCCCCCGCCTTGTCGGCCAGCCCCGCATCCGCGAGCGTGCCGTCCGAGGGGTAGTAGTTCGTCGCGCAGCTCTCGCACACCGTCCGCGCAAGGCGCTGAGCAACCACGCCGGCAAGCGCGCCCGACAGCAAGTACGGCTTGACATTCATGTCCAGCAGACGCGCGATCGCCGCCGGCGCGTCGTTCGTGTGCAGCGTCGCTAGCACGAGGTGGCCCGTCAGCGCAGCCTGCACGGCGACGCGTGCGGTCTCCTCGTCGCGGATCTCGCCGACCATGATGATGTCCGGGTCCTGACGCAGGAAGCTCCGGAGCACCCGAGCGAACGACAGGTTGATCTGCTCCTGCACATTGACCTGATTCACCAGGTCCAGTTGGTACTCGACGGGATCCTCGACGGTGACCACGTTCTTCTCGGGCGAGCGGAGCAGGTCCAGCGCCGAGTACAGCGTCGTGGTCTTGCCCGAGCCCGTCGGACCGGTCACGAGCACGAGCCCGTGCGGACGCTGCAGGACGGTCTTGAACGTCTCGATCGCGTCCTCGCGCATCCCCAGGTCCTCCATGCGCACACGGAGGTTCTCCTTGTCCAGGATGCGGATCACCAGCTTCTCGCCCAGCAGCGTCGGCATGCTCGAGACGCGCAGGTCGATCTCGCGACCCTCCGCCACGATCCGCACACGCCCCTCCTGGGGCAGACGCTTCTCGGCGATGTCCATCTTCCCGATCACCTTCACACGCGACACGATCGCCGCGTGCATCCCGCTCGGCGGACGCATCAGGTCACGCAGACCACCGTCGATCCGGTAGCGCACGCGCGTGCCCTTCTTCTCCGGCTCGATGTGGATGTCGCTCGCCCGATCCTTCACGGCCGTCAGCAGCGCGACGTTGACCAGGTTCACGATGGGGCTGCCGGCGACCATCGTGTCCAGGTCCGTCGTCGGACCGTCGTCGACGCTCTCACGCTCGACGACCTCGACGTCCGACTCGGACAGCGACGTCAAGAACGCATCGACGTCCACGTCGCCCGACTGGTACTTCCGCACGAACTCGTTGATGTTGTCCTCGAGCGCCAGCACCGGCTGGATGCGACACCCGGTCAGCGACGCCAGCCGGTCGATCGTCGGCAGCGACTGCGGCTCCGCCATCGCGACCGTCATCGTGTTGCGCACGCGGAACATCGGGATCACCTTGAGACGCTCGGCCTCCTCGGCCCCGATCGCCTTGAGCAGCGTCGGGTCGATCAGCCCGTGCCGAAGCTGGCACCCCTTGATCCCGAGGCGCTTGGCGAGGGCTCCGACCAGCACCGCGGGCGTGATGAAGCCCTGCTCGACGAGCGTCTCGCCGAGGAAGCGTCCCGAGCCCTTTTGGGCCGCCAGCGCCTCGTTGAGCTGCTCTTCGGTGAGCAGCCCTTCTTCGACGAGCATCTCGCCGACGCGCATGGTTGGACGGTTGGGCTTCATCGCTACAGGAAGCTCCTCGTCGCGTCCGTCACGTCCGCGTAGTACTCGAACAGGTCCGCCACTTCCGTCAGGTCAAGCGTCTCGCGCAGCGTGTCGCCCACCCCGCAAAGACGCAGCGTCTGGCCGTGCTCGGTCATGCGCTCGGCCGCCTCGACCAGGGCCTCCAGGCCGGCGCTGTCTACGAACGGGACCGCCGACGCATCCATCGCGAACCGCCCGAGGCTGCGCGTGACGGCATCATCGACCTTGGCCGCGAACGAGTCGGCGTCCTGCATGACGAGCGGGCCGATCGGCTTGATGACGGTGACCGCTCCGTGTCGCTGCTCCCGGATCTCCATGTGGGGCTCCTCAAGCGGCGCGTGCGGTGTTCGGGAGCGTCAGCGTGAACGTCGATCCCTTGTCAAGCTGGGACTCGAGGCGGATGTCGCCTCCGTGGAGCCGGATCACCTCGCGGGCCAGCGACAGCCCGAGGCCCGTCCCGGTGATCTTGGCGACGCGTTTGTCGTTCGAGCGGTAGAAGCGCTCGAAGATGCGGTCGACCTCTTCCGGGGCGATGCCGATGCCCGTGTCGGTCACGCGGATCGCCACGCCGTCGTCGGCATCCATGCTGACCGTAACGCCGCCACCGTCGGGCGTGTACTTCAACGCATTGCCGATCAGGTTGTGCAGCGACATCGCGATCTTGTCGCGGTCTCCGCGCACGACGGGCAGCTTCGGGGGCAGGTCGAAGACCAGATCGATCGAACGCTCCTTCGCCTGGGCGTCGTAGTCGCCCTTGAGGTCGTCCATGAGCTGATCCAGACGCACGTCGCCCTCGTGGAGCTTCAGGGAGCCCGCCTCGACCTCGGCGACGGAGAGCATGTCCCCGACCATCCGCTCGAGACGCCTCGCCTCCTGGTTGATCACGTTCAGGCAACGACCACGCAGCGCAGGATCCTCCTCGCCCTCCTCCTGCAGCGTGTCCATGTACAGCCGGATGTTCGTCAGAGGCGTCCGCAACTCGTGCGTCGCGTGCGCCACGAACGTGTCCCTGGCTCGGTCCGCGACGCGTTGCTGCGTCAGGTCCTCGATCAGCACCATGCACAGGCCCTCGCGCCCGTGCCCGATGCGGCTGATCCCGAAACGCAGCACCGTCGGCTCGTCGCCCTCGTTCGGGCCGGGACGCTCGATCTCGACCGTTGCGCGACGACGAGATGCTTCGACACCGACCTCATGGGCCGCCGCCATCACGTCATCGCTCGCGCACGCGGAGTCCAGACTCTCGCCGGGAAGCTCCGCGCGTCGGCGCTGCAGCAGGATGCCCGCGGCACCGTTGGCGTATTGGATCCGCAGCGAGCCGTCGAACTCGTGACCGAGGATGCCGCGAAAGCCCATGTAGCCCTGCAGGATCTGCAGGT
>JANQQG010000055.1 GCA_028285065.1 Phycisphaerales bacterium | reverse complement strand
AGGCGATCCGTCAGCGGCGGATGGGCGCGAAGCTTGCGGCTCGTGAGCGGGCGATGGGTGGGGGTGTCGCTCACGCGGGTGCCGGGGGCGGCGCTGGGGGACGGAGTCGGGGGATGGGGGGTTCGTTTGCCGGGCTGAAGCTGAAGCTCCAGCGGGCGCGGCGGCAGCGGGGGGCGCTGACGAAGGCATGGATGGCGGTCGTTCCCGAGGCGCTGCGCGACAAGGCCGCGGTGGCGGACGTGCGTGCTGGTTTCGTGACGATCGTGGTCCCCGATGAGGGGACGCGGTACCGGATGGATCGGTTCTTGCGGAGCGGCGGCGAGCTGGACCTGAAGCGCGCGTGCGGCACGTCGGTGCGTCGGTTCCGGATCAAGGTTGGGCGGCTGGACGCGCTGTCGTCGTGAGCGCGTTCGAGGTGTTTGAAGGGGACGGCCGGATGGAGGCTGGCATCGGCGATGGCGAGCGGCTCGAGCATGAGAGCGCTCCGGTCGATCGCGCGGAGCTCTTGCGGTCGTATCTGCGCGACTACGACGCGCCGTGTCCGAGTTGTGGTTACAGCCTGCGCGACCTGATGGGCGACTCGTGCCCGGAGTGCGGGGAGGGTATCGCGCTGCGCGTGGAGCTTGCGCAGCCGAAGATGCGGATGTGGATCACGGGGTTGATCGGGCTGTCGCTGGGGCTTGGGTTTCACGGGATCGTGTTGGTGATCCTGTTGGCGATCGCGTTCTTTGAGGGCGCCATCGATGATTTGTGGCCCGAGGCGTGGCCGATCGGGTTGGGGGCCTTGGTGGCGGGCGGCGGGCTCGCCGGGTGGCTCGCGGCGTCCGGTTGGATCCGTCGGCGTCCGGCTGGTGTGCGCATCGGGCTTTCGTTCCTGTGCTGGGGGTCGACGGCGGCGACCGTCTCATTGTTCTTGATGGTGATCACATGAGCGAGCACGAGGTCGAGCGCGAACATGAAGTCGAGGCGGTGCGTTCGCGGCTGCTGCTCGAGTACCTGGAGGCGATCGAGGCGGCGTGTCCGTCGTGCGGGTACAACCTGCACCGGATCAAGGGCGCGATCTGTCCGGAGTGTGCGCAGCGGCTGACGCTGCGTGTTGAGCTCGCGCAGCCGAAGATGGGCGCGTTCGTGTTCGGGCTGATCGGGTGGTCGGTGGGCACCGGTTTCCATGGGATCCTGGGGCTGTGGGGGTTGTGGTTGAACGCCACGAACCGTGGTGGCCCGTCGCTGACGGAGATGTGGCCCGTGTTCGTGGGGCTGGTGATCGAGTTGCCCGCGCTGTTGTTGTGGCTCCGCATGTCGGGTTGGCTGCGGCGGCAGCCTGCGCCGGCGCGTTGGGGGCTGGGGGTTGGCGCATGGATCGTGACGGCGGCGCTGAGCGTGCTGTTCTTCGCGGTGATCCGGTGATGACGTCCGGAGAGCGGAACGAACCTGCGCGCGTCGAGGCGGGCGAATCGCTTGCGCGGATCGAGTCGTATCTCGCGGGGCGTCATGCGTTGTGTCCGGAGTGTGGGTATGACCTGTGCGATCACTCGCGCACGCATCGGTGTCCGGAGTGCGGGTGGCGGATCATGGTGCCGTCGGAGGATGAAGCGGAAGAGGAGATTCGCGCGCGGATGGCGGTGTTCTTGCGGGAGCACGATGTGGTGTGCCGCGGGTGTAAGCGGAACCTGCGCGGGATCGAGGACAACGTGTGTCCGGACTGCGGGGCGTCGTATCAGTTGGTGACGACGTGGATGTTCGCGGAGGGGGGCGGGG
>JANQQG010000038.1 GCA_028285065.1 Phycisphaerales bacterium | reverse complement strand
CAAGATCTCGCCGGCCAAGTTCTTCAAGCCCTCCGTGGGCGACTGGGAGGACTTCGGTTCCTTCATCGGCGATGGCGATGATCGCGAGCTCTCCTTCCTGGTCTGCGGCTCCCGCAAGTCCATGGACGACGTCCAGCCCGACCCGGGCACGGCCGTCGCTGACACCACCGTCAACAAGTCCAAGAAGAACAACATCGCGGACGTCGACGGCAACGGCATCGTCAACGACGCCGACTTCACCGCCTTCATCAACGCGTTCTTCGGCAACGGCCGCTCGACCCCCGAGGTCGCCGCGCCCACGAAGACCGTCTCCCGCTGATCCACTAGTCAGGGCTTCCCTGACAGGACTGTGAAACGCACCACCGCCCAGGGCTCCGGCCCTGGGCGGTGTCTTTTTGGCCGCCCCGCGCCCCCACACTCGCGACCTCCGCCGCGACCAAGCTCTGACAGGCAACACCCGATGCTCACCCTCAGCGCACCAGCAGTTGAGCCCATATTGGATCCCTGACAGGACTGTAAAACGCGCCACCGCCCGGGCTCTGGCCCTGGGCGGTGTCATTCTTGCCCTCTCGCTTCCCCACTCCCCGACCAGCCGTTGAGCCCACTCAATAGAGGGCCTGGTGACTCACCTTGTATGAGGGACTCGTCGTTCTTGTCGCTACAACCCTTCCCCCCCTTTCAGTTCACCCGGTTTTCCGGTAGGATTCGGATGTCTCGACAGACGCTCCGAACCGTGAACCAACGCCTTCACGAACGGAGCGGGCGGCCCCCAAGACCGCGTGCCGTGTTCAAAAACGTCGTTCTGGATCCGCTGGAGGCCGATTGGTGCGCATGCGTGGCTGGCGATAACGGCTCGTCCGGAAAGCCTGTCGCAACGACTTTCTGACGGCGGGGACACCTGATTTGGTTGTTCCGGTCGCACCGTCAAATAGGCTTAGCAGCGGAGAGGCCACCCACATGTGGGTGGCATGTGTTGGTCCAGCCGTGGATGGGTCTGAATGGGTCGTGCGCTCAGCGATAAGACGTTTGTTCAGTCGGCGCTCGACGCGCCGGACCGGGGGGCCCAGCCCTCGGTGCGCCGCTCCGAGTCCCGCGGCGATCGCTCCGACCGCCTCCTCCGCGAACGCACCCGACAGGTCGAGCAGCTCACAGATCGCCTCCGACAGGTCGAACGCCTCTCGGCCATGGGGTCAATGGCGGCCGGCCTCGGCCATGACATGAGCAACATCGCTTTGGCAATCCGCCTCCAACTCGACGCCGTCTGCGCGGGCGACCTCCCCGAGGACGTCAGGTGCGAGCTCGAGTCGATGGCCTCCTGGATCGATCACCTCGCGCAGCTCGGCTCCGGGCTCCGCCTGCTGGCTGCCGATCCGACCCGCCAGCGTCCGGCGCCCGAGGGAACAGCGCTGCCCAAGTGGTGGACGCGTGCCGAGCCCCTCCTCCGCCGCTCGATCCCCGCAGAGGTCGCGCTCGAGGCCGACCTCGACGACGTCCGGCCGGTGGCGGTGAGCCCAGCGGGGCTCTCTCAGGCGGTCCTGAACCTCGTGGTCAACGCGGGCCAGGCTCTGGATGGCGCCCGGGGGCGGATCGTCGTCAGCGCGGTCGAGGACGGCTCTGATGTCGTCCTGTCGGTCCGCGACGACGGACCGGGCATGGACGCACCGACGCTCGCCCGCGCGACCGACCCGTTCTTCACGACCAAGCGCCGCGGCTCGTCGACGGGCCTCGGGTTGTCGCTCGTGCGGGGCGTTGTCGAGCACGCGGGTGGGCGCATGCGGATCGACTCGACGCCGGGCGCCGGGACGTGCATCGATCTCACGTTCCCGATCGCCACGCCAAGCGAGAAGGACGTGCCGCGCCTCGCCTATGTCTCGATCTCGGACCCGCGGATGCGTGCGTACGCGCGCGCCCTGCTGATCGCGTTCGGCTTCGCGCCGACGGACGGGCTCCCGAGCGAGGCGGACGGGGCGTTGTGGGTGACCGTTGATGGGGAAGAAGAACTCGCTGCATGCGAGCGGCTCGGGGGGCGGACCGCACCGGTTGTGATCGGCCCAGCCTCGCCCAAGTGGGCCGAGCTCGGTGCAACGATCGTGAGTGAGGCCGACGGGCTGGGCGGCTTGCGCGATGCAATCTCGCGCGAGTCGACGGTTCGTCCCGATCCGAGGAGTACGTGATCATGATCGAAGCCAAGGCACGCGTGCTGTGTGTGGACGACCACCCTTTTGTCGCGGAGGGTCTGCGCGCACGCCTCAGCTCCGAACCGGACCTCGAGTTCGCCGGATGGATCCCGTCCGCTGAGAACCTGATCGATCAGGTGCGTGCCTCGGGCGCAACACTCGTGATCGTCGACATCGAGATGGAAGGCCCCGACCCGTTCGACGCGGTCGAGGACCTCGGGCGCCAGTTCCCCCAGGTGCGCGCCGTGATGTTCAGCGGGCACGTGCGAGACCACTACATCGACCAGGCGGCCCGATGCGGCGCGTGGGGCTACCTCTCCAAGAACGACGACCCGCAGACCATCGTCGAGGCGCTCCGCGGCGTGCGCGCCGGACGCTTCGTCTTCGGCGAGCAGATCCGCCAGCGCTGCACCGACGGGCACGGCGCCAAGGCCGGCTCACGCCTGCGTTCGCTGACGCCGCGTGAGCTTCAGGTGCTGCGCCTGATGGGACGCGGGATGACGCGCAGCGCGATCGCGGACACGATGCACCGCTCTCCCAAGACGATCGACACGCACCGCATGTCGATCATGGAGAAGCTGGACATCCACGACCGCGGCGAACTCGTGCGGTACGCAATCCGTGAGGGTGTCGCCGAGGCGTAAGCCGTCGTTCGACCGGTCCGATATTGCTGACCAAACGGACGACGTATCCACAACTTAGTGGTTGGGGTCTTCCGCCTCACGTCCTTAGTCGATAGGCTCGTCTGGTGAGACCCAAACTGGCTCCGCTCGACGCGGTCCCGGTGCATTCGTGTCGCACCCAGCTGCAAATGGAAAGCGTCGGGCTTCGCCTCTGTCGAAGAGCAAGGACCCGACCATGAAACGAATTGCTGCCCTCTGGGGCGGGCTTGCGTTGTCGGCCGCCATCGCGGCGCCGGCCGACGCGATTACCCGTGACGACGCGCTGCTCGCGTTCGGCGCGGCATACCCGCCCGCAGCCATCCACCACTTCTCGGATCCAAACGGACGCGTGGCCGCCTACATGGCGCCGGCACCGCTGGCGCCCGGATCTGTCGTGACCCCGTCGCTCGGCGGTACGCCCATCGACGTCGACGCGATCTCCGGCAACCCACAGTGGTTCATCCTGCTCGACCAGGAGCCGTGCGCACTGTGGGAGCACGCCGCGACGTACGTCTTCGTCGATGACGTCACCGGCGTCGTCACCAGCTTCGCGTACGCCAACGCGGACTGGCCCTCGATCAACGGCATCGAGCTCGGCGACGGGCCCACCGCCACGACCGATCTGATCCGCATCTACCAGCTCGGCGACCCCGGCTACGGGACCGCGCTCCCGCCCGAGCCGGCACCCAACAGCGAGTGGGGCGACGCCCCCGACGGCGACCTCGCCTACGCGGGCGTCACCGGTGAGTTCCCCACGCGCGACATCGGCTTCGCAGGACTCTCCGGCGCGCGCGCAAGCCTGCCCGCGGGCTCCGCGCTCGGCTCCGCCGGCTCGAACGAGGACGGCCCCCTCGACGCCGCCGATCCCGACGGCAGCGAGAACCAGGTCAACCGCGACGACGACGACGCGATGTACCTCGTCTGGGACCCCAACGGCCCCGGCCCGAGCGCGAACTTCCTCTACAACATGCTCGACATCGACGGCGCGCCCCACTACTTCAACGCGCTGATCGACTTCGACCGCAACGGCGCTTGGAACGCCAACGGCTCCGCTGGCGAGTGGGTCGTCGCCAACGACTTGGTCACCGGCGGCGGCGCCGGCGTCACCACCACGCACCTGTCCTCCGCCTTCGCATGGACGGGACCCGGCGGTGGCATCCCCACGGCCGCCTGGGCCCGCTGCACGCTCGGCGATTCACCGATCGGTGCGCCGCCCTCGGGCTGGGACGGCTCGAACGTGCCCGGTCTGGACGAGATCGAGGACTTCTGCATCATCCTGCGTGCCTGCCGAGCGGGCGCAAGCTGCCTCGAGGCGCCCCCCAGTCCTCC
>JANQQG010000019.1 GCA_028285065.1 Phycisphaerales bacterium | reverse complement strand
GGACGCGTCGCGCGTTCCATGAACGCCCCGAGCGAACGCTCGCAGAACACCTGGGCGGCCCGCGCCGTCGACTCCACATCGACCCCCCACGCCAACGCGATGGGTTCCTCGAAGGCCGGGTCGAGTTGCACGCTCAGCGTGTCGTCGACGACGAACGCGCCCGGGACCTCCTCGAGCAGCGAGGCCGTCAGCGCGTTCGCGCCCGGCCCGCCGATGGCAAGCGTCGGCGCGTCGTCGAGGCGTCGGTCGTTGAGGCGCCACAGGTCGGTGCAGACGACCACGTCGCACGGCGGCTCACCCTCGAAGTGCTCACCCAACCAGGTGAGCATCCGCTCCCGCACGCCGTAGGCGATCGGACGGTCCGTGACCTCCGCGCCCAGCCCCGCTCCGACGACGACGAGGACCAACCGTTCGGGGTCGAGCTCGTGCTGGGAGGGTTGGGTGGTGGCGGAGCCGTCTGAGTCGTCCATGGGTGCTCCAGTGGGAGGGGCCGTCCTGGCCCTGCATGCGATCAGCGTACCCGCTGGAAGTTCTCGGACGCGACCTGACAAACCGGCACCGCGAGCCCCGCACGTCCCCCGGCAGGACGCCACCCACGCGGTCTTGAGCGATGAGCCCCGAAAGAGCGCTCTGCATCGCCCAATCGACGGCACGATCGCTCAGCCGAACCCACCCGGCCGCGCCCGCGCACACGGATGCTTCTGCCCCCACAGTGGGGTGGGTATGCATCCCAACGTCGAGTCGCACCCCGCGCCTGCCGATCCACTCCCTGCCGGCGGGCTGCCGGCCCCCCAGGACAAGTGGGGATCCCGCAGGAGTGTGACACGATGTCGATCCCGATCGGACAGTTCCTCGTCGAATCCGGCGCCATCACGGAGGCACAGCGCGACGCGATCCTCGAAGAGCAGGACCGCACCGGACGCCCCTTCGGCGAGATCGCCGAGACGCGCTTCGGCATCAGCCCGGACGTGATCGAGGACGCCTGGGCCGAGCAGTACGCCGCCATGACCCGCTGGGTGAACCTGGGCGCCGAACAGATCGACCCGAACGCGCTCTCTCTGATGTCACGCCGCCAGGCGTGGCAGTTCAAGATGATCCCCGTGCGCTACGACGGCGCCGAACTCATGATCTGCACGACGACCCGCGCGCTCGCGCGCGCGCTGCGCTTCGCCTGCCGTCACGTGCCCGCACGCGTCTTCTTCGTCCTGGCCGAGCCGGAGGAGCTCGACGAGGCCCTGATGGAGTACTACGCGTTCCCGGGCTTCACACCGGCGATGATCGAGAGCGCGGTCAAGGGTATTGGCTAGAGGGACGCTTCTCGGCTGGCTCCTCATCTTCGACCGGAAGCGCGCGCGCAAGCGTGTACCAGGCGAACAGGTCCTTGGCCACCTCGTCGCGCGGGGCGCCCTCGTCGTACCCGACCGCCGCCCAGACGTCCAGGGTCGCCTCCTGGTCGTCCACGTCGAACGCAAGCACCTCGAACCCGTGCGCCTCGAGCACCTCGTGCGGGAACGGGCACGTCCCATCAGCGTGCGGCAGGTACCGCTCCCCCACCGGGTTCTGCTTCGGTGAGATGTTGTAGATCATCAGCAGCCCGCCCGGCTTGAGCGCCCCGTGTACCGCGTCCAAGAACGCGCCGTCATCCACACCCAGATCGACCAGGAACCGCGGGTCCACCTCGCGCTGCGGGTGGATGTACCCGAGTTTGAGGACGTTCTTCGTGATGAACAGGTCGTAGCCATCCCCCTGCGCATCCCGCACTGCCCCGACTGCGCCGTCTTCGGCGGGCCATCGTCCGTGGACCAGCGTCAGCTCGCCGTCCGGCGCGCCATCGACGCCCGCGATCACCCCATCGTCACCCTCGTACATCGCGCGGAACAGCGGCTGGACCTCCACGCCTGTCACGTGCGCGCCCAGGCTCGCCTCCAGCAGCAGTTGACCGATCGAGCCGTAGCCGAAGTCGAGGATCCGCTTGCCAACGAGCGGAGCGCCCTTGTCGGAGCCCTCTAAGTGCTTGGCGGCAAGATCAAGCGCGCGCACGGAGATCAGGGGCGAGCCGTAGCCGGTCAGGTAGTAGAACCGCGAGTTGACGACGCGCTCACCGAGCGCTGCCTGCTCAGCCTCCGGGAGCGCATCGCGTTCGCTCTGCGTGTAGGCCGTCGAGCGGTCGGCGGGGTAGTAGATCGAGCGTGCCTTCGGGATCGGCAGATCGTCGACCGCCCCGAGGAACGCGCGTGCGGCCTCGGTCTCGACGAGCGGCAAGAGCTTCTGCGCCTCGTTGCGCAGCGTCGCGAGCGTCGGGTCATCGCCTGGTTGGCTCGGGCCCGACCCAACGAACACGCCGATGAGTGAACAAACTGCCGCCGCCCGAAGGACCGTTCTGTTGCGCATGACTTCCTCGCCTGCTCGTTCTTCCCCCACGCCCGCAACACGCCAGCGTACGGAGCAAGACCGGCTCAGCGGAGCTTGCGCAACTCTCGCACCAAGACGATGACCTACGTGCTCTCCCGCATTGCGTTGTACACCTCAAGCACGACGTCGCGGTGCTCTGGGAGCCAACGCGCCATCAGCGCCTCGATCCGCGGGCGCTGGATGATCCTGTTGCCGATCTCGTCGAGCCGGTCACCGAGCTCGCCATCGATCCCATCTTCCATGCGGAGGTGCAACGCCGCTGCGCTCAGCGTGCGCCCAGGGTCCAAGAGCTCCGCGGCGTCGTCGAGCGCGCGCGATGAGTCCGGTGCACCGATCGCGAGCAGTCCATCTCGCGCCAGTTCCCACAAATGCCCGTACCCATTGCAGTAGAGCCCGGTCAGGCCATTGCTCTCGATCTGTAGACCGAGCTTGATGAGCGCGCACATCTGCTGGATCACCTCAGGCATCGACGCACGCTGGCTGAACGGGATCAGGTCGCTGAGCTCGTAGGGATCGGGCAACCCGCTGCGCCGCAGCGCCGCGTCGGCGGCTGCACTGGGCGCCTGGGCGTCATCAAGATCCAGCGCCCAGTTGATCGCCGCGTCGGCCTCCTCACCAGGGCGTCGCCCGATCTCCCTGATGAGAACGTCGAGCACGGACGACCAAGGCGGGACATGCCCGGCGAAGTCGCGATTGGGGAGACCGGCCGCGTGAGCCCGTCGCTCGGCCGAATAACGAGCCATCTCGATCAAGCGTTCGGTGCTGGGCGCCCGAAGCGAGCGCACGCTCGGTGGGATCAGCGCGCTGAGCTTGCGAAGCGAGGCCTTGGACGGCTCTTCGCCATCATCATCCCACTTCCCCGTCAGCGCGAAGAGCTTGGCCTCGAGTTCGTCCGTCCATTGCGCCATCCGCACAGCCTATCGGAGTGTGCGCGCAAGAAGGCGGGCCGGACGCTGAGGAGGAGCGCCCGACCCGCCACGCTGCGTTCCGTCGTGCGAGCCCGCGAACGGGCCGGCGCTGCCTCACCGCCGACGACGTCGCGCGAGCATGAGACCGGCCAGCCCGGCCATCGCGCCCGTTGAGGGGGCAGGGACGATGGTGAGGCGTGCCAGAACGGTGTCGCGCCCGAAGCTCGTCGTGACCTCACCTCCCGGCGTGGTTGCGCCGAGGATCGAATCGAGGTACGTGCCTGCGTCGGGCGATGAGAAGAAGAGCGTCACGACTCCGCCCTCGACGGCGCCATCGCCACCGTTCACGCCGACGACGAACGCGGGACCGTTGCTGAAGTCGTTGACCTCGGTACCCGCGTCGTAGATGTTGCTCCCACGGAACTCGATCACAACCGGCCCGTTGAAGTTACCGGCGCCGTCGAACAACTCGAGGGCGATGTCGTTGCCGATGAACAGGTCGTTCGTCGGGACTAGCATCGAGGCAAAGCTGAAGAACCGGTTGACGCTCGCGTCACCGACGTCCAGCGTTGTTGATGCGCTCTCACCCGGGCTGAACACGGGCGGTCCGTTCGGCTCGGCGAAGACCGTGGCCGCCCCGCCGGGCTGCTCCGCGCTGAACCGTGCTCCCAGGACAGAGGCGTCGCCGACCTCGGCGATCTCCTCGATCCCGCCGACTCCGGCGCTGCCGGCGTCGAACACGTCGAACGTTCCGTCGTGGGCGCCGAGCCACAGCGGGGTGAATGCGAAGCCGCCAGGGGCTTGCAGGTTCTCGAATGTGATCTCGAGTTCGGACCCGAGGACCGGCGCCGCAGCCGCCACCGTCGCGCTGAGCGCGCACAGATACCGCTTCATGGGAACTCCTCTGCAAGTGATGTCGAGCAAGTCTGAGAAGAGAGCAACGAGCCTGGCCGACCCCCAGAACAGGAGCCGACGACAGAGATGAGTCGCCCGACAAGCGACCGCCTTGCAGAAATCAGACGTCTTTTTCGTCCAGACGCTCGCTCATCGCCCTGGCGATCCGCTCGCGGCCGGCCTCCGGCATCGGGCTCGGCTGGGCCGGCGACTCACCGAGATCGCGCAACGCCTGGTCCAGACGCTCGACCTGCCGGCGCGCGTTGCGGCACGAACGACACAGGGCCGTGTGCAGCGACCCGCCGATCCGCTCGGCGCGCGTGAGGGTCTCCGAAGCCGCGACAGACCGGATGCGATCCGCCTCCTCGCACCGGAGCGTCAGCACGTACCAGATGGTGTTGAACCAGCGGGTCATCGGTCTGGTGATGCTCCTCGATGGGCAGCGTCGCCCAGGGCCTCACGGAGACGCACTTTCGCACGGTGGACCAGCGTCCACAAGTTGGTCGGCGAAATCGCCA
>JANQQG010000011.1 GCA_028285065.1 Phycisphaerales bacterium | reverse complement strand
GGAGGAGTTGCTCTGAGCGGACGGGTCAGTGCCCCGATCCGCTTTCCCGTTTCTCGCGCTCGGCCCTGATCGACGCGACCAGCTCGTCGCGCTGCTTCTGGTCGATGTTGCGGCAGACCTTGTCGAGCACGGCGCGGAAGCCCTCGAGTTCCTTGTCCGTCCAGGGGCACCCGAGGTTGGAGCCGTTCTCGTCGACGAGTGCGCTGACGACGGCGCCGTCGGGGTCGAGGATGACGGAGAACGGGATGCCGGTGGACTTGCCGCCGGTGTAGCGGCCCAGGACCTCTTTTCCGTTGGTCATGCGATCGATGTCGACCTTGAGTGGGATGAAGTCCTCGGCGAGGATCTTGTTGATTTCCATGAGCGCCATCCAGTCCTCGAGTCGGTGGCACCAGCCGCACCAGGGCGCGCCGAAGTGGAGGAAGATGCGCTTGTCCTCGCGCTGGGCGCGCTGCATCGCGTCCGAGAGGACCTCATCGGCGTTGAGGGTGGGCGCCTGGTTGGCCTCGAAGAAGGCCATGACGCGTTCGGTGTTGTACTTGGTCTCGGACTCGGTGTCTTCGAGCGCACCGGTTTCCTGGTCGGCGACGACGGTGCCGTCGGCATCCAGGACGGTCAGGTAGGGGAGGCCGTTCGACTTGTAGTCGGCCTCATACTTCTTTGCGATGTCGTTGTTCTTGTTGCCGCGGCCGATGTCGACGTGGACGAGCTCGTACTCGTAGAGGAGCTTGCGCGAGAACTGTCGGTCGGTCTTGAACGCGTTGTCGAGCGCGTAGCACCAGCCGCACCAGTTGGCGCCCCACTGGATGATGACGCGCTTGTTGTTGCGCTTGGCTTTGGCGAGTGCTGCGGCGATGTCGGCCTTGGCGTCGGCGTTCTCGTCGTAGAGCTTCGGCTTCTCGGGCTCGGCGGGCTTCTGGTCGGCGGGCTGCGTCGCGGCGGGGGCCGCTGGGGGGCTCTCCTGGGCGATGGCGGCGGGGGCGAGGGCCAGGGCGAGGATGCCCCGGAGCAGTGCGACGGTGGTCTTGGTGCGCATCATGGTTGTGACTCCGGCTCCTCGACCCATTTGGTTCCCGTGCGTTGGGATTGGCGCGCGGGGGTTCGCTGGCTTGTCGGCCCTCGCGCGTGCAGTCTTGCGTGTCGCGTCGAAGGGCAGGTGACGCAGTATATATACTGCGTCACCCTCCAGTCAGCAATGATTCCGGCATGGATCGCTTGAATCGCCGCCAATACCCGCACAAAGACCAATTAGCAGGCAATCTCCACGTACTTGCAGTATATATACTGCAAGTACCGTTGAATTCAAATGGCGTCGATCACTATGCAGTATATATACTGCATAGTGAACGCATGGGACCCCTGGTACTGGCGAGGTGACTGGACTCGAGATCGAGTATTGCCTCAGGCGCAGTATATATACTGCGCCTGAGGCCAAGAACACTCTGTAATGCGATTGCCAGCTATGTTCTGCAGTATATATACTGCAGAACACTCACTTTGAAAGGCGTTCTCGGATGCCCAGATCGAGGATCTCCATCGCCAAGCCGGATATTGTGGCAACTCTCGACGCACAACCACGTCCGGTCTTCAAGCAAACCGAGCTGGGGCGGATGTTTGAGGACAATCGAGCCGATTGGCGGCTTCCAGTTTCGATGAGGCTCGACGAGTTCATTGAGTACTTGCGGAAGAACTCGAAGCTGCGTCGGGTTCGACTGCAGCTACCACACCGACCTGAGACGCTCTTTCTCTGGGGAAGCGTCTCGGATCTGTGTGTAGCGTGCGCAGTCAAACCACGTGCCTATCTCTCGCACTACAGCGCGATGCAGTTCCACGAGCTGACCGATCAGGTCCCCGAGACGATCTACGTTAACCACGAACAGAGGCCGCAACCGCGTCCGTTGGTTGAACCGACCCAAGCAACGATCGACAGGGCATTCCGAGGACGACAGCGCACGAGCAAAAACACGGCGCCTCTCGGCCAGAGGACGCTCTGCCTATTGAACGGGAAGCACACAGGTGATCTTGGCGTCATTGACGCGCATGATCCCGATGGTAATCCGCTTCGAGTCACGAGCCTTGAGCGAACGCTGATCGACATCACGGTCAGGCCAGCCTATTCGGGCGGCGTGGGTGAGGTTCTAGAGGGATTTCGGCGCGCGGCCGAAAAGGCGCAGGTGAACCACCTCATCGCCACCCTGCGGAAGATGGACTTCGTGTACCCCTATGAACAGGCGATTGGTTTCTATATGGATCGCTCTGGTGCCTACGAGGACCGCCGTCTTGATCTACTCCAGGAGGGGGATTTTGAGTTCGATTTCTACCTGACGTATGGCATGAAGGCCAAGGACTATTCAGACCGGTGGCGGGTGTTCTATCCAGCGGGCTTGTAGGGGGGACAACTGTCCAACAACGAAGTCGACGTACTCGTCGAAGGGCAAGATCGCCAGATTTGACGAGACAGTGCTCTGGACAGAGGCGAAGTCATCCCGGTGGAACTCGCGACTCTCGCTAATCTTGCCGAGCAAACTGGTGGGGACCTTCTTCGCCGCAAAGACCGCTTCGAGGACATTCCAGAACTCGACGCTAGTCATGTCCACGCCGAGAGTTGTCACTACGTGATGGATGTCGAAGAAGTCTCTTGCGCGAGGGCTGGCGGATGGGCTCCCCACGATCTTGCGATACTCGGGCATCTGCTGACAGATCGCCCGGATCTTTTCGCAAACGAACAGGCGATCTGAGTAGACATAGACCCCGTAGCCATCGATCTCTGCGAGAGTCTTGTCGTCGCAGTACTCGTGCTTGCTCAGATCCACAGTGAACCTACGACGCCCGGATGGACCAAATGCGATCGCCTGTCGCCTGCGGTGATCGTCGTCACTCAACTGATCGTAGGTGTCTTGATCGAGCACCTTGAACGCGAGTTGATAGCCGCCCCAGAAGTCCCCTAGGACATCCTCTCGCAGGTTCCGAGGCCGCTGTTCGAGAACGACATCGAATACACGAAGTTGCCTGGCCTGGAACGCGCCCTCAAGCAGCCTCCGGAACAGAGCCTGGAGTTCGTCAAGCGAACCCAGTTCCTCCAGAGATCCGTCGATAGAGAAGTCGACGTCGAGTGATCGCCGGATTGGCAAGGCGCCCGTGTGTGCAATGGCGTTGCCTCCCTTAAGCACTAGACGATCGAACAACTCGTCGCGGGACACAAGCGAGGTAATGGTCAGACGCTTGACCAGCTCAATCCGCTCTCGCTCATTTCGGATTCGGTTCGAGCGTTTCGCCACGAGTGGAGACTACCCTCGACATGTCAAATCTGCGTCAGGCGGAGACTCGCGCGTGCCTCTGCCGCATGGAGTTGTTCGTGGGGCCGGGTGCAGCAATACCCCCCGAAGGACTCGAACCTTCAACCCGCTGATTAAGAGTCAGCTGCTCTACCAATTGAGCTAGGGGGGCGGCAGCGACCTCCCGGCTATCCGGTCGGCGGCCGTCCGGGGGGAGTATACGAGGCGTGGCGTGCGACGGGTCTGGGGTGTGGTGCGCGCAGAAGTACCCCCCACAGGACTCGAACCTGTAACCCGCTGATTAAGAGTCAGCTGCTCTACCAATTGAGCTAGGGAGGCGGCGGCGGCGAACCGGGGCGAGGCCCCGTGGCGGCCGTCTGCGGGCGAGTATACGGCGCTCTGGAACGGCCATTCCACCGTTGGATCCACCCCGAGGGTCTCTGTGGACTGGTGTGGGGCGTCGTCTGGGCCCTGATGTGGGGGTTGATCGTCCAGGGAGGGGAGTTGGGGGTGGCGGCGCCCATTGACTCGCTGCGCGGGGTCCTCCTACCCTTCGCGGCTCCAAGGAGCAGCCCCTGGAAGGTTCGAACCGGCCTCGGTCCCACGCAGATCCGGCTCGATCCGTGTTGCCCGTCTCGATCGCACCTTGACAGTCCCGGAGTTCGTCATGCTTCCCGCCCTTCGCCAGAGCCACGGCCGCACTCGTCGTCGTCGTTCCCACGACGCGCTGACCGGCGTGAAGCCGACGGTTTGTCCGCTCTCGGGCACGTCCAAGCAGCATCACCGGGTTGCGCGTGAGTCGGGCTACGTTCGCCCTGGCCTGCGCATTAGCGTCCCCAAGCTCGGCATCGGCGTCGAGAAGGACTGACCCCTCGTGCGCATCGGCATCGACGTCATGGGTGGCGATCACGCCCCCGACGCGATCATCCGCGGCTGCGTCGATGCCCTCGACCTTCTGGCCGACGACGACACGCTCGTCCTGGTCGGCAACCGCGATGACATCGAAGAACTGCTCGGCGATGCCGGCGTTTCTGACGCGCGCCTGGAGGTTGTCCACGCGCCCGATGTGATCGACATGCACGAGACGCCCGTCGAGGCGGTGCGCACGAAGACGGATTCGTCGATGGTCGTGATGAGCCGTATGGGCTCGGTCAAGGCCGGTGATGCGCAGTGCGACGCGGTGCTGAGCGCCGGGAACACGGGCGCGTGTGTTTCGGCTGCGACGATGAACATGAAGCGCCTTCGCGGCGTGCACCGCCCCGGGATCGCGGTGACGATGCCGCTGTTCTCCGGCCCGGTCGTGCTCTGCGACGCGGGTGCGAACCCGCAGCCTCGTCCGCAGCACCTTTGGCAGTACGCGTTGATGGCGGAGGTGTTCGCGAACCGGGCGCTGGGGATCGAGGAGCCGCGCGTCGCGGTGATGAACATCGGCTCCGAGGAGGCGAAGGGGACGGGGCTGGTCAAGGCGACGAGCGACATGCTCCGTCGCACGCCGGGGATCAACTACGTCGGGTACATCGAGGGGCGTGAGTTCTTCGAGGGGGCGGCGGACGTCGTCGTGACCGACGGGTTCACGGGGAACACGGTCTTGAAGGTGAGCGAGGGCTTCGCCCGGAGCTTCTTCAAGGCGATGGCGGAGGCTGTGTTCGAGCACGACGCGGAGCTTGGCCTTGCGCTGCAGCCCGTGATGCAGTCGTTCTTCTCGAAGAAGGACTACCACGAGCTCGGTGGAGCGCCGTTGCTCGGCGTGAACGGTCTGTGCATGATCGCGCACGGCTCGAGCGAGGCGAGGACGATCCGGTCGGCGATCCGCACCTGCAAGGAGCTCGTCATCGCGCACGTCAACGACGCCATCATCGATCGTCTGGCGGAGACGCGCCACGTCGAGCAGCCCGAGCGCGAGCCCGCATGAGCGACGCAACGAACACACCTCCCTCCCCGCGCATCGGTGTCGAGATGCTCGGGACCGGTTCTGCGATCCCCGATCGCGTGATGTCCAACGCCGACCTCGAGAAGGTGATGGACACGTCGGACGAGTGGATCGTGCAGCGCACCGGCATCAGCGAGCGTCGGCGCGCGATGCTCGACGAGGGGGAGACCGTCACGCCCCTGGCGACAAGGGCGCTCAACAGCGCACTCGAGGACTCCGGCGTCGACGCCGGCGAGCTCGACCTGGTCATCCTCGCGACCATGTCCAGCGAGACCACCTGCCCCCCTTCGGCCTGCCGCCTCGCGGCAAACGTCGGCGCGGGCGACGCGGGCGCGTTCGATCTCTCCGCGGCCTGCTGCGGGTTCGTGTACTCGATGAACGTCGCCGACGGGCTGATCCGGTCGGGGGCGTACCGCACGATCGCGGTCGTCGGCGCGGACACGATCACGAAGTACGTCAAGTACAACACGTCCGGGCGGACGACCGCGATTCTGTTCGGCGATGCCGCGGGCGCGACGATCCTCCGGGCGACGGATGACACGTCCAAGGGCGTGGTTGCGCAGGCGATGCACGCGGACGGTGGTCGGTGGTCTGACCTGTACATCCCGCACGTCGACTCGGATTACCCCGAGGGCGACGAAGCCAGCGAGGACACCCACTCGACGATCCGGATGAACGGGCGTGCGGTGTTCCGCTTCGCGGTGGGCACGTTCCCCGATCTGATCGCCGAGACGCTTGAGAAGGCGGGGCTCGAAGCGGACGACATTGCGCAGTTCGTCTGCCACCAGTCCAACGCGAGGATCCTGCAGGCCGCCCGGGACCGCTTCGGCGTGCCGGAGGACCGGCTGCTGGTGAACATCAACCGGTTCGGGAACACGGTTGCGGCGTCGGTGCCGCTGTGCCTGGACGAGCTGCGGGCCGCGGGGAAGATCAACAAGGGCGACCGGATCATGCTGGTCGGGTTCGGCGGGGGCCTGACGTGGGGCTCCTCGCTCTGGCAGCTGTAGCTGTAGGAGGGGGGGTCGGGGCCCGTTCGGACGCACCCGTCGGGGCCGGTCTCCCGTATCATCCACCGTATGGCTGATTCCCTTGTCATTCTGTGTCCCGGCCAGGGCGCCCAGAGCGTCGGCATGGGCAAGGCGTGGTTCGATGCCTCCGCGGAAGCGCGCGCGGCGTTCGAGGCGGCGGATTCGATCCTGACCGACTTGCCCGCCCCCCTGACGACGCTCTGCTTCGAGGGCCCCGCCGAGACGCTGAACCGCACGGACGTGTCCCAGCCCGCGATCTACTGCGCTTCCGTCGCGTGTTGGCGGGCGATGCTCGCCGAGATGGGCGCGGGTTCCGCGGGCGAGGCCAACGTCGTCGGCAGCGCCGGGTTGAGCCTCGGTGAGTACACGGCTCTGCACCTCGCGGGCGCGTTCAGCTTCGAGGACGGGCTGCGCCTGGTGGCGTTGCGTGGGCGTGCGATGCAGGAAGCCGCCGAGGCGGGGCCGAGCTCGATGACCGCGTTGATCGGCGCGGACGAGGCTCAGGCGACCGAGGTGTGCGACGAGGCGCGCGGGGACGGGGTTCTGGTGTGCGCGAACTTCAATGCTCCTGGGCAGGTGGTGCTGTCCGGGTCGACGGACGCGTGCGAGCGCGCCGAGTCGATCGCTGAGGGCAAGGGGTTGCGGTCAGCGCGCTTGCCGGTGGCGGGCGCGTTCCATTCGCCGTTCATGGCACCGGCCGCGGACCGGCTCCGCGAGGCGCTCGCCTCGACGGACATCCGTTCGCCGGCGTTCGGCGTGTACTCGAATGTGACAGCCGGGCTGCACGAGTCGGATCCGGATTCGATCCGCGGTCGTTTGGTCGAGCAGCTCACGTCACCGGTCCGCTGGGCGGACTGCGTGCTCGCGATGATTTCCAACCTGCCGGGCGCCGAGCCGAACGAGCTCGCGCCGGGCAAGACGCTTGCGGGCCTTGCCCGTCGCACCGATCGTTCCTGGAAGGTGAAGACCCATGACACACCGTCGTGATCGGATCAGAGTTGTCGGGTCGACGCTGGCGCTTTGCGCTGCGTCGGTCATCGTGCTGACCGGCTGTCCGAAGAAGGAGGAGCCGCCGGCGCCCGCACCGACCTGGACCCCGCCGCCCCCGCCTCCGCCCCCGCCGACTCTGGGTCTTGTGGAGATGGCGACGGACATCGGCGCCGATGCGCGTGTGCAGTTCGCGGACGAGACCTGGGAGGTCGAGGACGAGGACCTGGGCAAGGCGGTGATCGGTCTGGCCGACGCGTTCGCGCGCGGGGACTCCGACAAGCTCCGGAGCCTGCTGACGCGTGAGCCGTCCAAGCAGCTCGACTACCTGCTGTACAGCGGGCAGTGGGACCTCGAGACCGAGGAGGTCGAGAGCGTCCGGGTCGTGTGGTTCCGCGAGGGCCCGGCGCGTGACGTCGGCGAGCCGAACTTCGACCTCGAGCAGGTCGAGGCGGCGCTGCGCGAGTCGGTGGATCTCGAGCGTCTCAATCAGGTGATCGAGGCTCAGATCGGCGGGGAGATCCCGCTCAACTCGGCGGCGATCGCGGATGCCTACGCGGAGATCATCGCGAAGTACGGGCCCGAGCTGGACCCCGAGGATCTTCCGGAGGACATCAACTTCGATGATCCCGAGAGCATCCTCACCGATGAGAACACGGTCCGCGCGTTCCTTGCCGCGATGGGCACGTACATCCTGGGCATCGAGAACGGCGATCCCGACATGGGCATCGATCCCGACCCCGCCGAGGCGAACCGGATCACTGATGATCTGTTGGTGATCTTCGCGAAGGCCGCGGCGCGCTGGCTCCCGATCAACAAGACGACGGTCGTGCTCATCGCGGTGCAGCAGCCCAACGGCGCGTACCTGCTTGGTTGGAGCGCGGAGAAGGCGCTGGGCACGTACGCGTTCTCGAACGTGCAGACGGTCGGCACCACCAAGCGCCGCGCTTCGCAGTTCGACGATCTCGGGATCGAGGGTTTCACCGAGGGCGTTGCGATCGCGGCCGTCTACCGCGACGCGGGCCTGGACCTCGATGAGAGCGTCGGCGGCAACGGGGCCGGCGGCTCCGGGGCTCCGGATCGATCGACTCCGCCGCCCCCCAATGAGGCACCGGCCACGACACCCGAGCCGCCCACCCGCGACACCCCGCGTGGTCCGGTCCGTCTGCCCCCGAGCACCCGTCCCTGATCGACGCGTTGTGACGCAGTCCCAAACCCCGTTCGATTGAAAGGACCATCGCGTGTCCGACTCTGCCATCACGCGCGTCGCGATTGTGACCGGCGCTTCTCGAGGGATCGGTCGAGGCATCGCCATGCGGCTGGCCGCCGACGGTCGTCACGTGGCGCTCGTCAGCCGCTCCGAGGGCCCGCTCAACGACCTCAAGGCGACCATCGAGGCCGAGGGCGGGCAGGCGAGCGTCTTCGCGGCCGACGTTTCCTCTCGCGAGGCGATGGCGGGGGTCGTCGACTCGGTCGCCAAGCAGTGCGGGCGTCTGGACATCCTGGTCAACAACGCGGGTGTGACCCGCGACAACCTCATGCTCCGGATGAGCGACGAGGAGTGGGACGAGGTCATCGCGACGAACCTGACCGCGCCGTTCATCGCGACGCGGGCCGCCCTGCGCCACATGATGCGCGCCAAGTTTGGGCGGGTCGTCAACATCGCCTCGACCAGCGGTCTGGTCGGCAACGCCGGCCAGGCCAACTACGCCGCCGCCAAGAGCGGTCTGATCGGTCTGACTCGCACCGTTGCCCGTGAGCTCGGCGGCAAGGGCGTGACGGCGAACATCGTCGCTCCGGGTTTCATCGAGACGGACATGACCAAGGACCTGCCCGATCAGGTCCGCGATCACGTCAAGGGTCTGATGGCGCTCAAGCGGCTCGGCGAGCCGGGCGACATCGCGGCTGCCGTGTCGTACGTCACCGCCGACGACGCCGGGTTCATCACCGGCCAGGTCATCACGGTCGACGGCGGCATGACCATGTGCTGAACGGTGCCTCGGTGCGGTGAGAGCGCGTTCTTTGGACTCGTCCACTGGGGATGCTGGGTCGGACCGCCGGTCGCTCGCCGAATGCGTGCTCGTGGACGGATCGCTCGTGGTTGCTGCCCTGGCTGCGGCTACGGCCCGTGGGCTGTAGGCGATACTTGCCCCGAGTGTGGGCACGCCGGTTCGAGCTCTCCCCGAGGGCGCCGTCAGTAGCTCAGGTACCCCAGATGCAGTGCGCAGTGTCCGAGCTGGAGGTTCAGCCACTGCTGGTGGTCCATGCTCCCGAAGAGGGGGCTTCGATGTGTCATCCTCTCGCCCCGCTCGACGCGTTCGATGCACGCGCGCAGGGCGCTCATGCCGTCGTCAAATGTCGTGTCGTCTTTGGGCGCGAGGTATGCGACCTGCTTGGGCAGCTTGATCCCGGGCGGGGGCGGCGTGCCGCGGACGGTCTTTTTCTTGGCCAGGATCCGTGCCAGCATGCGCAGGATGAACGGGATCTTGGTGGGGGGGAACCCATCCAGGGCGCACACCCAGGGCAGCGCGAGGTGCTCGAGGATCTGCCCCGGCGACCAGTTGCCGGTATGGGTGAGCGTCCCCGCGTCGTGCGCACTCTGGATGCGATCCAGCTCAGCGCGGAGTTCATCGAGTGACTTGAGTTCGAGCGCCCGAGAAGGGCAGGCCTTGGTATTGACCGGTGCGTCGGGCATGGTGGGTCCGTCCTAGTTGGGCGCTGCGAGGCTGAGGTAGCCCAGGTGCATGCGGCAGTGCCCGAGGTGCAGGTTCAGCCACTGGTCTGTTCTCATCTTCCCGAACAGCGGGCTGGGGTGCGTCATCTGATCCCCGCGCGCAACGCGTGCGATGCAGTCGCGTATTGACGCCATGCCCTGCTCGAAGGTCGTGTCGTCGGGGGGGATCAGGAAGGCGGCTTCCTGGGGGAGCTTGATTCCGCGCGGGGGTGGATCGCCGCGCACGGCGAAGCGTTTGAAGAGCAGCTTCGAGATGAGGCGCATGAGGAACGGGACCTTGCCGCTGTCGGGCGGGAAGCCATCGAGCGCGCACTTCCAGAGGATGGTGCAGTGCTCGAGGATCTGGCCGGGCGTCCAGTTGCCCGTGTGCGCGAGCGTGCCGGCGTCGTGGGCCGCCTGGATGCGGTCCAGTTCGGCGCTGAGGTCGTCCAGTGATGACAGCGTGAGCTTGCGGTACTCGCACTTCTTCGTGTCGACCGGTGGTTGGGTGGTCATGCTGCGAACTCACTTTCGGTGGTGGTGGGGGTCCGGAGCTGTGAGGGGGTTGCGTTAGAACATGTCGATGGTCCAGGGGGCGGGCGAGGCGAAGATCGACGAGAGGCTTTCGAGGGCGTCGGGCGTTCCTTCGGCCAACCCCGCGTCGGCGATCTGCTCCGCGCTCATGAAGCCGGAGTGGATCGACGCGAGGCCACGGATGTGCAGGGTCGCATCGGGCGCTGCGTCGTCGTCACGGGATGCGTTCGCGCGCCCTTCGCTGACAGCGATGCGCCAGACCCCGTCGTTCTCGGCGAAGAGCGGGTCCTGCACGCGGACCGTGCACGCGGCACTGATCGCGCTCGCGTAGCCGCGCTCCTCGATCGCCTTCTTGACGTCAACGATCCGCGTCAGCAGCCAGTCGACCGAGGGCAGCTCGTAGCGCGTTTCGCCGAGCATGAGCAGCATCGGGTCCGCAACACCGGTGACCATCCGGGCGTGCTCGCGCTGTGCGCTGTAGGAGGCG
>JANQQG010000216.1 GCA_028285065.1 Phycisphaerales bacterium | reverse complement strand
TCGTCGCTCGGCTCGAACGCGCGGGGGAGCTGCGCAGGATCTCCGCCCCCGTCTCCCCGATCCTGGAGATCACCGAGGCCGCCGACCGCGAGAGCAAGTCTCCGGCCCCCAACCCGCCCGCCGACGCCACCCTCGTCACCGACCCCGCCCGCGGACACATGGGCGGCCAGGCCCTCCTCTTCGAGAACGTCGACGGTGGGGGGGGCTCGGGGGTCCCTGTCCTGATCAACGCCTTCGGCTCCTACCGGCGCGTCGAGATCGCCCTCGGGTGCAACGACGCCGGTCCGGGCCTCGAGGCCGGTCGCACCCCGGGGGGCCTCAACGCCCTCGCGAACCGGATCGGCGACCTTGTCAAACCCGAGCCGCCCCGGTCACTGAGCGAAGCACTCGCGAAGGCGCGCCAGTTCGCGCCGCTCCTTCGCATCGGACCCAAGACCAAACGCGGCCCAGGCGCATGCCAGGAAGTCGTCATCGAGGGCGACGACGTCGACCTCACACGCATCCCCCTCATCCGATGCTGGCCTCACGACGGGGACTACGAGACCCTCGGCTACCCCGCCGGCATCAACGAGGGGATCGATGGCCTCGGTCACCCCGCCATCGACACCGACGCGTGGGAGTCATCGCAGCGCGGGCGCTACATCACCCTCGCCGGGATCCACACCATCCACGCCGACGACGCCAACGAGCCGCGCCCAAGCAGCCACAACATCGGCATGTACCGCGTCCAGCTCCTCGGCAAGCGCACCATGGCCATGCACTGGCACATGCACCACGACGGCGCAGCCCACTGGCGAAGCTGGAAGCGCCGCGGCAAGCCCATGCCCGTCGCCGTCGTCCTCGGTGGTGAAGCCGTCCTCCCGTACGCCGCCACGGCCCCGCTCCCGCCCGGGATCAGCGAGCTGCTCATGGCCGGCTTCCTCAACGCCGGTGGCATCCCGATGTGCCGCGCCAAGACCGTCCCCCTGCGCGTCCCCGCAAACGCCGAGATCGTCATCGAGGGATACGTCAGCGAAGAAGCAGGCCACATCGGCTGGGACCCGCGCGACCCGGATGCGGGCCCGCTCGGCCCGGGCGCCGTCTTCGAGGGCCCATTCGGTGACCACACCGGCTTCTACTCTCTCCCAGATCGCTACCCGATCCTCACGGTGACCGCCGTCACCATGCGCCGGCGTGCGATCTACCCGACCACCGTCGTCGGCCTCCCGCCGCAAGAGGACTACTACCTCGGCAAGGCGACCGAGCGTCTCTTCTTGCCGCTGCTGCGCACGCTCGTGCATGACGTCGCCGACTACGACCTGCCCATGTTCGGCGCGTTCCACAACGCCGCGTTTCTCGAGATCGACAAGCAGTACCCCCTCCAGGCGCGGCGCGTGATGCACGCGATCTGGGGTGCGGGCCAGATGGCATGGACCAAGTGCCTCTGGGTCGTCGACCAGGACACCGACGTCCACGACCGCGACGCCGTCCTCCGTGCCGCAGCTCGCAACTGCGATCCCAACACCGACATCGAACGCGTCCGAGGCCCACTCGACATCCTCGACCACGCGGCTCCCTTCCTCGGCTCCGGCTGGAAGGTCGGCTTCGACTGCACACCCAAGAACCGGGACGAGCGCCTCGGAACCGACCCCGAGTTCGAGCCGCGCGCCGACGCCCAGCTCGCGGCCCGCGTCAGCGCCATCCCCTCCGTCGCTGCCTGCGTCTCCCCCGAGTCGCTCCCCGGCTGGCTCTTCGTTGCGCTCGGCTCCGAGCCCTCCGCCTACCCGGCCGGTCTCTGCGCGAAGATCGCCGAGTCTGTTCGCGATGCGATCCGCTTCGTCATCATCGTCGGCGAGTCAGTCGACCTGACGAGCGCCGACGACGTCCTCTTCCACTGGTGTGCGAACTTCGACCCCGGGCGCGACGCGGCCGTCGCCGCCGGCGTCTACATCGCCGATGCGCGTCCGAAACGCCCGGGCACATGGAACGGTGCGGGCGGCCTCGAGTTGCCGGTCAGAGACTGGCCGCCGATCCTCGAGATGGACGCAGCGGTGCGCGAACGCGTCGCATCGCGCTGGACCGAGTTGGGCGGAAGCGAGCAGCGGGCGGGACGGGGGGGCTAGCCCCCGAGCGTCATGCCGTCCTCGACGGGCGTGCCGGCGTCGTCGAACGCGGCATCCTCGATCATGTCCACCAGCTTCTCGTGCAGGTCCTTGACCTTCGTCCCGCTGATCCGCGTCGGGATGTCGTTGACCAGGATGCTGAACGCGATCAGTCGCCCGGTATCCCGATCGACCAGGTACCCCGAGAGCGTGCGCACGCCGTTGAGGTACCCGCTCTTGGCCCGGACCTCGCGCTCGGATTCGCGATCGCGGAAGCGAGTCCGCAGCGTGCCCTCACCCGGCGCGGGCAGCGATTGCACATACGGGTCACGCAGGTCCGGCTCGCGCCCGATCGACGTGAGCCACTCCGCAAGCAGCTTCGCGCTGACGCGATTCGAACGGCTCAGCCCCGACCCGTCACGCGCGATCACCGACGTCACCATCTCCGGCCCAAGACGGTCACGCACATGAATACGCAGGACGGCCGGCCCGTTCCGCCACGACCCCGGCTGCTGCGTCACCCGGTTGCCGATCAGCTTCAGCAGTGACTCCGCGTACAGGTTCTCCGATTCCTTGTTGCAGCGGTCCAGCACCACCTGCAGCGGCGTGCGAACCACCGCCACCGGCTCCACCCCTGTCAGATCGATCGCCTCGTTCTCGCGCGCCAGCCGCGCGCTGATGCTCGTGGCCCCGACGCCCCGCTCGCGAAGCTCGTCGGCCAGCAGACGCGCGAGGATCAGCGACCCCTCGTGCGCCGTGACCTCGAACGACTGCGCGCCGGTGACGACGCCCTCGACGATGAACCGGTGCGAGGTCGCATCCTCGCGCGCACCCCACACACTCGGCACGCCCCCGCGCTTCCCCGTCCGCGTCCGATTGACCAACTCGATCCAGTCCGCGCCCGGCAGGCTGCGCACGGTCGGCAGCTCCGAGGCGTCACGCCCACGGTCCGCGTAGATCCGGAGTACGTTGCGATGGAAGTTCAGCCCGCACACCTCGGCGCCGTACGGACGGTGCAGGTGGCGCGTCTCCCAGTCCGGGTGCACGTACTGGCGATCGAACACCCGGTCGTCGGCGATCACCTCGGTGATCTCGCCCGGCTCGGCCCGCTCGATCGCATCGGCCAGCCAATCGATGAACCCCTCCACGTCCAGGTCCATCTCGTCCAGCAGATCGGGGTCGGCCAGCGCCGGGTCGCCCGCGCCGGTGATCACCAGCCGCGAGTCGATCACGCTGAAACGCGTCGTGAACTCGTGATCCGGCCCGAGCGTCAAGAGCGCCGCGCCCGAGGTCAGCAGCTTCATGTTCGAAGCGGGGATCATCAGCCCGTCCGGGCTCGGGTCCGCCTTGCGTGAGGCTCGCTCGTAGTCGCAGAGCGTCGTACCGCTCGAAACGTCGACCGCCGCGACACCGAGGGTCAGATCCTCGAGCCGCTGGGCCTCGATCAGTTCATCGATGCGATCCTCGATCGGCTGGGCGAGCGAGGGGGCCACCGCAAGCAGCAGCGCGCCGAGTCCCGCAGCAAGCAGGCGGGCGCCGCGCCGGGCGTCGATCCGGGCCGTCCGGGTGGTGGAGGGTCTCGTAGGCATTGGGCACTCCGTCTGCGGGCGAGGCCGCCAGCATCGGGGCCTCAACGCGTCGTTTGAGATCGGATCACGCGGGCCTTCCGCTCCATGAGGAAGCGGAGTTCGGCCACCTGGCTCTTCGCCCCGACCTCCCAGGCGGGCCAGTAGACCCC
The DNA here is from genome assembly GCA_028285065.1 of Phycisphaerales bacterium. Taxonomy (GTDB): domain Bacteria; phylum Planctomycetota; class Phycisphaerae; order Phycisphaerales; family UBA1924; genus JANQQG01. The sequence goes on along the minus strand of JANQQG010000216.1, from coordinate 7,328 downwards.
GCCAACGAACCGCGAGTGCATGATCTCCGATTTCAGCGTCCGCTTGATCTTGTCGCCCGCGAGCGACTCCACCATTTCGACGGTCAGCGGAAGCGACAGCAGCGGACGCTCGTCGGTGGGTACCAGGTAGGCGAACGCCTCCGTCGGGTCGCCCTCGAGGCGGTAGACGAACGTCCAGCGCCACGGGACACCCTGCCACGACAACTCCTCCTCGATGCCGTCGACCTTCCGAAGCGCCGTCCTCAGGTTCTGGCCCAATGTCCGCTCGAGTTCCTCGTAGGACGCCAGCAGGGAATCGGGATCGGGACGCTGGAACTTGTTTCTCCAGGGTCGCTGGCTCGTCGAGGCGGCGCCGGTCATGAAACGCTCCGGGGTGCGTGGTGGGGCCCGAGGGGGCTGAAGGCGGGGGGGGAGGGGCCGCAGGACAGCCTGCGGCGGCCTGAGACCGCCCTATGCGATACCATAGGCCTGGGGTACATGATGCAGCAGCCGACTCAGGACGACGCCACACCCGCCCAGCCAGCAGCCGAACTCGACGAGGGAGCCCTCGCCGAGGCTCGGGTCTTGGTCGTCGATGACAACGTCCAGAACCTCGAACTCCTCCAGGCCTACCTCGAGGAGCTCGGCGTCAACCTCGATGCCGCCACCGACGGGCGGGCCGCCCTCGACAGCATCGAGGCAAGCCCGCCGGACCTCATCCTGCTCGACGTCATGATGCCCAGGATGAGCGGCTTCCAGGTCTGCACACGCCTCAAGGCCTCCCCCGAGACACGCGACATCCCGATCATCATGGTCACGGCCCTGAACGAGTTCGGGGACGTCGAGCGCGCGATCGAGTGCGGCGCCGATGACTTCCTGACCAAGCCGGTTCAGAAGATCGAACTCGTCACGCGCGTGCGCTCGCAACTCCGCGTCCGACTCCTCAAGCGCCAACTCGACAAGGCGCTCGAGCAGGTCCGCGCGATGAAGGGCGATGCCGACGGCGCCTAGCGCCGTCTCAGCAGCCCACCGGCGGATTGAAGAAGCAGTTGACGAAGTCGAACCAGTCCTGGTCGTTCTGGCCGCCGTCGTCGTTGTAGTCGCTGGTGCCGACCGGACCGGTCCCGGTGAAGAAGTCGTTCGCCCAGTCGAACCAGTCTTGGTCATTGAGCGCGCCGTCGCAGTTCCAGTCGCACGGGCAGAACAACGGCGCACCCGCACAGTCCGTGCCGCCGCCGACGAACACCCCGCCCTGCCCGAGGCAGTCGAGCTCGGTCGTGATGAAGCAGTCCTCGGCGTCCCCGGGCCCGCACAGCGAGCACGCGCCAGTTGGCTGGATCCCGCATGCGCCGGCGCAGTCCGTGCCGACCCCCTCGAACGTCCCGCCGATCCCGGTGCATTGCGCCTCGAGGGCGATGAAGCAGCCGCCGCCGAAGCAGCACGCGCCAACCGGCTGCGGGCATTCGACGTTGGCGCAGTCCGTGAAGTCGCCCTGGTACGTCCCGCCCTGCGCGTTGCAGTCGGTCTCGGTCAGGTCCGGCACGCACAACGCGTTCTGCAGGCAGCACGCGCCCACCGGATCCGGACAGGCCGCCGCCACGCACGCCACGTTGTCCCCCTGGTAGGTCCCGCCCATCGCGATGCAGTCCACCTGCGTCTCCTCGCTGCACGAGCCATTCAAGAAGCAGCAGGCGCCCGTCGGGTCGGGGCAGACCACGTCGAAGCAGAAGACGCCGTCGCCCTGGTACAGGCCGCCCTGGCCGAGGCAGTCCGCCTCGGTGATGCGCTCGCACGAAGCGTCCGGCAGGCAGCACGCGCCGACGGCAACGCCCGCAGGCGGGAGCCTGTAGTCGACAACGACCGGAAGGTGGTCCGACGCGTTCGAGCTCATCGACAGCAGACTCGGGTAGCCCGCGATCTCCGACGGAACCACGGCCCCGTTCGTGAACACCGGGAAGCTGTCGAACACGAACGCGTTGATCTTCGTCGCGATCGCATCCTGGTGGTGCAGCCAGTCGAGCTTGCTCCCGCTGTTCTGGGTCCGCCTGCTCCCGGTGAAGAACTCGGTCGCGTCGTCGGTCGAGGAGTCGCTGAGATCGCGATCCGTTCCGTCAGTCGAGGCGCCCCCCGCGACGACCGCCTGGGTCATCCAGGCCGTCGGCCCCTTGCGCCCGTTGGTCACCTCGTCCTCGTTGACGTCCCCGCCCCAGATCACCGGCGTGTCGGGATCCAGGATGATGCTCGGGTTCAGCCCGCTGATCTTGTTGTTCGGGTCCGGCGTCCCCGTGCCTGCGCCGCCGAGGTAGTAGTCGATGAAGTACGCGATGTTCTGCGCGGCCCGGAGCCGGTCGTCACGATCCTGGCTCGACCCGCCGGACTTGAGGTGCTGATTGCCGACGACCAGGTCGCCCGCGTACGTCCCGTCGGGCAGGTCGATCTCCGCCACCTGGAACCCGCGGATACCAGAGCCCCCGCCGGGCGCGTACGCGTCCGGCGCGTTGTTGAAGCCGGACAGCGTCGACGGACCGTCGCCGTTCAGGTCCGTGAACGGGTAGCGGCTCATCACGATGTTGCGGTTGAACCCGTCGCTCGTGGCGCTGACGAACACGTGCGGGAGGTCATACGTCGGCGCGTACGACTGCACGAACGCCGTCGCGCCCCCGCCCCCGTACAAGAACTGATCGACCACGCCGAGCAGCACCGCGACGCTGTCGTCGTTGCTCGCCGACCCGTTGTCGCCGGTCTCCTGGAGGATCAGCACGTCCGGCTTGAAGAGCGCCACGATCCGGGCGCACGCGGTCCAGGAGTTCTGACCCTCCGTCTTGTTCGCACCCGACCGGATCGCGTCGCGCACGTTCCAGGTCATCACGCGGATGTCATCCGAATCCCCTTTGCCCCACTGCCCGTTCGGCGGGTCGAACTGCGCCGCGGCGGGGGTGGCCCCGATCAGAAAGACAGCGGCGAGGGCGAGGGCGATTCGCGACACGGTGCGGCTCATGGCGTTCCCCTGTTCGAAGCGGGGCTTGGGGCTGCTCAACGGGCGTCTGGGCCCCTGATACAGCCAGTCTAGTTCGAAAAAAGGCCGCCCCCACCTTTCGACGGGGGCGGCCAAGGTTCAGATCACCCGCTCAGGTGTGAGCAGGTGGGCGTGTCGCGTCTCAGCAGCCGGCGCCGCCGGGGTTGAAGAAGCAGTTCGTGAAGTCGAACCAGTCCTGGTCGTTGCTGAAGCCGTCGTTGTTGAAGTCGAACTCGGGAGCGTTGAAGAAGTCGTTGACCCAGTCAAAGAAGTCCTGGTCGTTGAGGTTCCCGTCGCAGTTCCAGTCGCAGGGGCAGAAGAACGTCGCGCCCGAGCAGTCGGTGCCGTCGCCGAGGTAGGTGCCGCCGGCGGCGTTGCAGTCGGCCTCGGTGGTCACGGAGCAGTCGTCGGCCTCGCCGGGGACGCACAGTTCGCAGCCGCCGCGCGGGGGCTCGCCGCCGCCGTTGAAGGCGCCGTTGATGAAGAGGACCGCAGAGATGGACTCGTCACCTTCGGCAAAGTCGAAGGTCCCGTTCGGCTCGTTCAGGCCGGCGCCACCGCCGGCGGTGTCGTAGACGATCGAGCAGTTCAGGACGAACCCGCCGAGGTTGCGGGGATCGGCCGCGGCATTCGTCTGCGGCGCAACGCCCGTGCTCTGCGGGTTGAAGCCGCACATCGGGCTGGAGTTGGTCGCGTCGCCCCAGGTCGACTGGCTGGCGAGCGTCGAGTCGCCACCGCCGTTGATGTCGATGAAGCTGATCTGGAAGTCGCGGGTCGAGTTCTGGCCGGTGAACGTGGTGTCATCGATGACCGCGAGCAGTTCGAGGTCGTAGCGGGGGCTGCCCGCGTTGGGGTTGTAGACCGCGCGGAGGACGCCGAAGGTCTCGCCCTGGGCGACCGTGTTGATCGCGCTGGTGAAGTAGATGTTGCCGGCGGAGTCGAAGGCGCAGCCGGAGATCGAGGCGCCCGGGCCGGACATGGTGTCGTCGCCATCGGTGAAGTTGTCGAGCGTGCCGATCTGCACGCCGCCGTTGAGCGGGTCACCGTCGTAGATCGGGCTGCCGGTGCCGCCGGCGCACCAGGCGGCCAGGATCCAGCTCGAGCCGGTGGGGGTGATCACGCAGACCGGGATGAACCGCTCCGGCTGACCACGGAAGTCCGTGCCGGAGGAGTCGCCCGAGCCGTTGTTGGACGCGTTGAACGTCGCGTTGCCGGCGACGAGGAAGTTCCCGTCGATGGCCTCGCACATGGCGACCTGAGCGGTGCCGTTGAAGTTCACGCTCCCGTACACGCCCTGGAACTCATGGAACCCGGCGATGGTGTTGATGTTGAACCCGTTGGCGTCGGTGATCGACTGCGGGAAGGAGTGCGAACTCGTCGCCGTGACCGCGCCGGTCGCGTCAACGCCCCACAGGTTCACGGCCGTCCGCTGGGAGCCGTTGACGTTGGCAAGGCAGCCCATCGTGGCGACCGTGTTGGGGAAGAGGGTGTCGACGACGCCGTTGATCGCGCCGCGCGTGTTGGAGATGCCGGGATCCTCGTTGGCGCCGAGGCTGTCGGTGATCGTGTTGACCGGGTTCTCGTAGACGGCGGTGCCGAAGCGGAGGTTCCAGCTCTTGCTCACGGTCCCGGTGGCCGAAGCGGGGATCACGGTCGGGATGGTGTTGGTGACGCCGTCCGCGTTGTTGATCAGGTCGCCGGTGTCACCGAAGGTGATCCCGTCGAGGCCGTCGATCGCACCGCCCGGCTCACGGATGTCGTTGAGGACGCCGTTGGAGCGTGCGCCGAGGTTGACGCGGAGGATGTTGTTGCCGACCACGGTCTCGTTCCCCGCGGTCGAGTCGGCGCCGAAGGGATCGGCGCGGAAGATCAGGTTGCCGTCGGCGTCGGTGCGACCGAGGCCGAACGAAGCCGTGTCCTCACCCTGGAACGTGCTGTTCAGGGCGGTCACGACGCGCGAGACGTACAGACGGGATGGATCGGCCGGGTCGTAGTTGATGTACCCGCCGAGGATCCCGTTCTTCGCGCCCGAGAAGGTCGTCACGCCGTACGACATCTGACACGTGTTGGTCAGACCCGGCTGGATGTCCGTCGGGGCAGTGTTGATCGCGCCGTTGATGCCCGGGCCGGCGCTGTTCCAGACCGAGTAGGTCTGGTACGGCAGCGGGACGCCGGTGCGGACGTCGGAGCTGAGGTTGTGCGCGCCGAGCAGATCGGACTGGAACGTACCCAGGCCGTCCTTGGGCGCCTTCATCAGCGTGCCGATGCCGTAGCTCTGACCCCAGGACGAGGTGAACTCGTCGAGGTCCAGCACGTACGTGTTGACCTGCTCGGTGAGCGTGTAGTCACTGACCACGTCAGAGACGAACGGGGTCGTCGTGACACTGTCCTGGGCAATCGCGGGGGCCGCGATGCCGGCGGCGAGCACGATCGCCGCGATCCGGGTCCGGTTCTTCATGGTCTTGGTCTCCATTTGGTCCACAAGTGAACTGGGGGGGTTTGCTGGGTTGGTTCGATTTGGATGGTGTGACAACACCTGCAGCGCCGGTCGATCGACACCGCCTGACGCGTCGTGTTGTGTGCACAACCGCCCCCCTTTGGCTGGGGGGTGGGATCTCCTCTTGCTGGGCCCATCGTACCCGGTGGCATGGGGGGGAGTGCAAGGGAACACCCCCGAAGTAGGTCAAGTTTGCGCGAAGCGGAAGCCCTGCGCCACAACCCCTTGTGAGCACGCCGGTTCGGGCTCTGTTGTGCCCGCGTGACTACGGCGTCTCGGCCCGCGGAGTCTGATCCCAACTCCATCCGAGCGACGGATCCAGGGGTGTGACCCGCGCGGCACCCAGCAACTCACGCCCGATCGCGTCCATCACAACCCGCTCGCGCGCCAGCCGAACTTCACGCTCGAGCAACGCCCGGACGCCCTCGAAACCAACCGACTCGCCCGGGATCACCCGGTCGATGCTCGCAAGCGCAAAGCCCTCATCGAGCGCGATGATCGGCGTCAACGCGCCAGGCTCGACACCGACAAGCGCGTTGCGCAACGCCGGCGGGTACGAGGGATCGACCAAGCTCAGCGGCCCCACCATCCCCGCGCGCAACGCCGAAGGATCCGTCGACATCTCGATCGCAACCAACGCAACCGCCTCGCCCCCGATGATCCGATCCGCCGCGAGCGCGGCCTCGGCGCGCGTCCGCGTCACGATCAGCCGCACCATCAGACGCTCCCCGTAGCGAATCCGGTACGCATCCTGCAGATCCGCCTCCGTGACGACGACCCGCGGCGCTGCCAACGCGCGGAGCATCGCGTTGCGCCGCAGAAGCGACCGGTACCGCGCCGGCCCGAGCCCGCGCGCAGCACGCGCTCGCTCAACGCCGCGAACGGCCTGGTCGTCCGTCGCTCCAGAACGATCGACGAGCAACTCGACGAGCCGGCGTTCCTCCTCGCGGACGTCATTCTCGGTGATCATCAAGCCGACACGCTCGAGTTCGCGCTTGAGCGCATGCTCGAGCGCAAGCTCCTCGAGCACGCGCCCGCCGGCAGCCTCCCCGAGGTGCGCCCACAACGCGCGGTCCGAAATCGCAGTCCCGTCGATCGTCGCCACGGTGCGCCCGCTCCGCGGCCCCGGATCGGCGACCGTTTCGGTCGGATTCGGACTCAGAGGTCGAGTCTGAGCGCAAGCGCCGACCGACGCCCCGACGAAGACCAGTGCAAGAAGGCGGAACCACCCCACGCATGTTGCGTACCTGCTCGTGATCTCACGCATCGACGCTCCTCGGTTTGATCAGGGAAGCATTGGGCGGTCCGCCGCCTGTCGCCGGGAGCAGGGATCGATATTCTGAAGGCCGCCAATGGTGTCCAGCGACGCTTCCCCCACACCGCGCCCCAACCCCGAGAGCCCGAAGCTGGCCTGCCCCTATTGCGGGGATATTGTCGCGAGCGCACCGCGGTGCTCGTCCTGTCGCGGCTACCTCGACCTCCTCTCGCGCCAAGCCACCCAGAACCAGATGGGATCGTGGTGGCTGCTCGCCGACGCGCGACGGGCGCTCCCCGGACGGGCCTACGCCTCCATCCGCGCACTCGCCCTCACCCGACGCCTCTCTCCCGACAGCGTCATCCGCGGCCCAACCACCCACCAGTTCTGGACACTCGCACGCGACACGCCCGGCGTCGCCCACCTGCTCGGCATCTGCCACGCTTGCCACGCACCCGTCGACCCCGGACGCGATTCCTGTCCTGGCTGCGGCGTCTCCTTCCTCGTCGATGATGATCGGGATCGCCTTGGCCTCGGTCAGATCCGCCTCCTCCCGGGACACGCCGACGCGGCTTCGGTCG
>JANQQG010000249.1 GCA_028285065.1 Phycisphaerales bacterium | reverse complement strand
CGCGACCCTCCCCCTGCACCAAGACCTCGAACACCATCTTCGGCTCTTCCGCGTCGCCCTGCTCGAACGACAGCGTCTCAGCCAGGATGTGCGCCGGATACGTCGGCCACGTGATGCGCACGACGTCCGGCAACTCGTCTACCGGGTACTCGACCACGATGCTCGCCCGGATCAGCGCCCGCATCCCCATCTTCGGGAACAGCCCGATCATCCCCGGGTCAGGGTTCGTGGCCATCTCCTGGACCATCGAGCCCGGCTGTACCCGCGCCCCGTCAACCTCGACCACGACCTCATCCGTGAAGTAGGACGCCAGACGCGCCTCGATCCGGGCCCGCTCGCTCGGGGCGACACTGTCCGGGCTCTCCCGCCCCAGCAGCTCGATCTCATCGATGAACGCCAGGTTCATCCCCGCGCTGAACCGCACCTTATCGCCCTCAACGGCGACCCGCAGGTCCGCATGAGGCCCGTCCTGAGGGTGGTATCCCCCATGCGCATGGGCCACCGCGGCCGCCGCCAGCGACAACAGAAGGGCCACGAACTGGAACCGAAGACGCATGGTGCAACGATCCTACGGCCCCCTGGTACACCCCGCGTCACGACGGGGTGCGGGCGTTGTTGTCAACAGGTCGGGGGGGGCCCACCCGACCGACGACTGAAACTGGAGATTCGACTGTGAGCCGAACAGTGCGCATGCCCCGATCCTGCATCGTCCCAACGCTTCTGACCCTCGGGCTCGGTGCGTCAGTGGCCTTCGCCCAGGAGGGCACCTCCACAGGCGAGACCGGATCCCCCCTCGCCGACGTCCACTCCAAGCTCCCCGAAGACATCCGGGCCTACGACACCCACCTGATCACTCTCGCCGGACCCTACATGCAGGGACGCGTTCCCGGCTCAGAGGGCATGGAGCGGGCCAAGGACTACGTCCAGTACAACTTCGAGCGCGCAGGCCTCATCCCGGGCTTCCCCGACAAGGACGGCAACGCCTTCGCGACCTTCCGCGATCCCTTCCCGCTCGGCGGCACCACCACCATCACCAACCAGACCCTCGATGCCCGCCGCATGAACTTCGAGGCCGACAAGGACTTCGTCTTTACCGGTCTCGGCGCAGAGGGCATGGCAACCGGCGATGCCGTGCTCGTCGGCTACTCGATCGACAACGGCCCCGACGGATTCACCAGCTACCCCGACGACATCGATCTCACCGGCAAGATCGCCGTGATGTTCAGATTCGAGCCGATGGGCGAGGACGGCGTGAGCCTCTTCAACGCCGGCGGTGGCGGGTGGTCCAACGCCGCGACGTTCGACGGCAAGCTCCGAGCTGCCGCCCAGCGCGGCGCCGAGGGCATCATCATCATCAACACCCCGGGCGCTGACGACCCGCGCGTCGCCCGCCTCAGCCAGTTCTCCAACGGGCGCGCGAGCGCCCGCGTCCCAGTTGTCATGAAGACAGCCGAAGCCGCCGACAAGCTCGTCGGCGACCGCGACCTCATGGCCCTCCGCCGCGACGCCGACAAGGGCGCGGCCCCGCTCGACCTCGGCGTCGAACTCACCATCGGCGGAGACGTCGAGCGCGAGGCGCTCATGGCCGAGAACGTCGGCGGCGTGCTGCGCGGCCAGGGCGGGCTCGAGGACGAGTGGATCGTCGTCGGCGCCCATCTCGACCACCTCGGCATGGGCTACTTCGGCTCCCGCGAGGGACCCGGCAAGCTCCACCCCGGCGCCGATGACAACGCCTCCGGCAGCGCCGGCCTCATCCTCCTCGCCGACAAGCTCGCAGCCACCTTCGAGGGCGACGACCGACCCCGCCGCTCCATCCTCATCGTCGCGTTCAGCGGCGAGGAGAGCGGCCTCAACGGCTCCCGCCACTACGTCACCGACCCAATCGCACCCAACGACGACCACGTCCTCATGGTCAACTGGGATATGATCGGTCGCGTCCTCAATGAGCGCCTCGTCGTCTCCGGCGCATTCAGCGCCGACGGGCTCCAGGAGTTCATCCAGCCGATGCTCGATGCCTCCGGTCTCGAGATCGTCGTGCCGCCGCAGATGTCCGGCGCCAGCGACCACACGCCCTTCTACAACGCGGGCATCCCGATCCTCTTCTCGATCATCGCCGACTTCCACGCCGACTACCACACCCCCCAGGACGTCGTCTGGAAGATCAACCGCACCGGCGCGGTCAAGACCGTCCGGATGTACCACGATATCGTCGCCGCTGTCGCCACCAGGCCCGACCGCTTCGAGTTCGTCTCCCCGCAGGCGCGTCGCGCACCGCAGCCGGACGCCCCCGACGCCCCCGTCCGCCCCGCACGCGTCCGCGTCGGCATCGTCATCGACATGAGCTCCGACGAGTCGGGCATCACCATCGGTGAGGTCGCGGAGGGCGGCGCCGCTCAGGAAGCAGGACTCGCCCCGGGCGACCGCATCGTCCGCTGGGACGGCCAGAAGATCCTCGACCTCGCCGGCTTCCGTGAGCTGCTCGGGCGTCACGAGCCCGGCGACGTCGTCAACGTCGGTGTCATGCGTGGCGGCGACGAAGAGACCATCGAGATCGAGCTCAAGGGTCGCTAAACCGAAGGACCTAGTCGAGATCAAGCCGCGTCCACGCAGCGTTTGCGCGTGAGCTCGCGACCACGGCCTCGACGAACGCCATCGAGCGAACCCCGTCCTCGATCGACGGATACACAGACGCCTCCGGGCCGACCTCCCCAGGTCCGGAGGCGTCTTTGTGCGCACGCACGTCATCCGCGAACTCGCGATAGATGTTCGCGAACGCCTCCAAGTACCCCTCCGGGTGCCCCGGCGGCACACGACTCGCCCCCTGCGCCCGGTCGCACAGGTAGCCGCTCCCCGTCCTGTACACGAGCGCCGGTCCATCCAGCGAGCGCACCAGCAGCGTGTTCGGCTCCGTCTGACGCCACTCCAGCCCGCCCGTCTCACCCGAGACCCGCAGCGACAGGTTGTTCTCGCACCCGGCGCTCACCTGCGACGCGTGCAGCACCCCCTTGGCCCCGCCCGCGAAGCGCAGCAGCACGCTCCCCTCATCGTCAACGCGGCGCCCCGGTACGAACGTCGTCAGGTCAGCCGCCAGCTCGTCGATCGAAAGCCCCGTCACGAACTCCGCCAAGCTCTCCGCGTGCGTGCCGATGTCCCCCATGCACCCCGCGGCCCCCGCGCGCGCCGGATCCGTCCGCCATGCCGCCTGCTTCTGCCCGGATTCCTCGACCGCAGTCGCCAGCCACCCCTGCGGGTACTCGACGACCACGCTGCGCACGGCGCCGATCTCGCCCTTGCGGACCATGTGACGCGCCTGGCGCACCATCGGGTACCCCGTGTACGTGTGCGTCAGCCCGTACAGCAGCCCGGTCTCACCCACGATCCGCCGAAGGTCCTTCGCCTGGGCGAGGTCGAGCGTCGCGGGCTTGTCGCTCAGCACGTGGAAGCCCGCCTCGAGCGCGGCCTTGGCGATCGGGTGGTGCGTGTCGTTGGGGGTGACGATCGAAACGAACTCCATCCGTTCGTCCTCAGGGCGCGCCCCCTCGGCTTCGATCATCTCCATGAACGACCCGTAGCAGCGATCCGGCGCAAGCAGCAGGTCGCCCCCCGACTCGCGCGCACGAGCCGGGTCGGAGCTGAGCGCCCCGCAGACGAGTTCGACGCCATCATCCATGCGAGCCGCGATGCGGTGCACCGCACCGATGAACGCGCCCCGCCCACCCCCGACCATCCCCATGCGCACCCGTCTTGGCATCGTTGAGCCCTCCGGCGGGCAGCCTACAGGCAGCGGACACCGAGCGGTGCGATTGCCGATCCACGTCTCCGGATCGGCGCCCGGTGCCACGGCAACGCGCCTTGGCCCCATACACTCGCGCCCAGATCACCGGAGCCGACACGATGACCGCCCGCACGCCCGTCGCACTCACCGCCGCCCTCGCCCTCGCAGGGCTCACCCCGCCCGCAGCCGCCCAGGACGCCGACCTCCCACCGCTCGCAGACGTCGCGGCCCAACCGGAGGACGCCCAACTCGCAACCGGCGAACTGCTCTTCCGCATCGTCGATCCAGACGGCAACCCCGTACCCGGCCGCCTCACCCTCGTCACCGAGGACGACCAGGCCCCCGAACTGTTCGAGACCCGTGACGACACGCCCGAGCGCCTCGCCGTGCGCACCAACGTCGTCTACGCCCTCGATGGCATCGCCCTGATCACCGTTCCCGTCGGCGAGTACACCGCCTACGCCTCGCGCGGGCTCGAGTACTCGATCGACTCCGGCCCCATCACCATCACCGAGGGTCAGCGCGCAACCTGGACCGGCACGATCAACCAGGAGATCGACACCACCGGCTGGATCAGCGCAGACCTCCACCTCCACACGCTTACCTACTCCGGGCACGGCGACTCCAACATGCCCGAGCGCATCGTCTCCCTGATCGGCGAGGGCGTCGAGTTTGCCGTCGCGACCGACCACAACCACCACACCGACCTCCAACCCACCATCGACTCGCTCGACGCCGACGATTCGATGACCGCGATCACCGGCAACGAGGTCTCGACCGGCATCGGACACTTCAACGCCTACCCGCTCGAGCCCGACCGCCCCGTCCCAGAGTCGCGCGTCGCCGACGCCAACCTGCTCTTCCGCATCATCCGAGCAGAGCCAAACCGCTTCGACATCACCCCGATCATCCAGCTCAACCACCCGCGATGGGGCGACATCGACTACTTCGGCCAGACGGGGCTCGACCCCGCCACCGGCCTGCCCACGAAGCGCACCTACTCCGGCCAGTTCGACCTCATCGAACTCCTCAACGAGAACGAGGGCTGGGGCTACTACCACAGCGGCATCGACGACGTCGAGACGAAGTCCGGTCGTCACTCCGTCCTCCAGGACTGGTTCAACCTGCTCAACCGAGGCGGGCGTTACACCGGCGTCGGCAACTCCGACAGCCACACCGTCCACTACGACTTCGCCGGCTACCCACGCAACTTCGTGCGCTCGTCGACCGACGACGCAGCGGATATCGACGTGCGCGAGATCGCGCAGAACCTCCGCACGCGCCAGGTCTTCACGACGATCGGCCCCTTCGTCGAGTTCGAGGCCGGTGGCGTCCCAATGGGGGCGCAGGGCAACGCCGACGCCGGGGAGATCGAGGTCCGCGTGCGGATCCAGGCGGCCTCGTGGATCGACTGCGATCGCGTGCGCGTCGTCATGAACGGGGACGTGATCGATGAGATCCCAGTCCCGGACGTTCGCACGCCCGTCCGGCTCGACACCACGCGCACCTACCCCGCATTCCGCGATTGCTGGATCACGCTCCTGGTCGAGGGCGACGACTCGCTCGCGCCGATCGTCTGCGACCAGGACCGAGCCATCCTGCCCCTCGCGGTCACGAACCCCATCTGGATCGACGCGGACGGCGACGGCCAGGTCACACCCCTGATCGCCCGCGCCCGGCGCGCCGTCAACACCGTCGGGTCGTTCGACGAGTTCCGCACCACCATGTGGCGCGACGCACGCCCCTCCGAACGCGCCTTCCTCGTCCTGGCGGGTGCCGAAACCGGCGCGCTCCTCGGCCCTCAGATCGCGGCCCTCGGACTGGGCGCGCCCGATCGCGTCACGCGCATCGCCGCCATCCGCGCCTGCGAGCGCATCCGCAACCCTGCCTTCATCCCCCCCCTCCGCCTGATCGCATCCAGCGACACCGCCGACAACTACCTCCGAGCAAGCGCACTGCGAGCGCTCCTGGCCTGTGATCCATCCGGCGGGCCCGGCGGCGTCCTCTCGCTCCTCTCGACCGTCCCCCCCGAGGTCCTCCGCGAGGACGATGGGCGCCTGCTCGACCTCGCTCCCGGCGAGTTCGTCCGACGCTGGACCATCGCCGGCTACTTCCCGTGCGACGAGATCGCAAGCGTCCTCACCGATGCACACCCGCCCGAAGCGGGCGAGCCCGAGCCCTACCAAGGCAAGGGCGACGACCCCATCGTGTGGACCCGCGCCGGGAGCGACGACACAGGCTACCTCGACCTCCAGCAGATCGACGCCGACCCGGAGGCGTACGAGAAGGCCGTCGCGTACGCGCGCGTCTGGGTCTACGCCCCCGAGGATCTCGAGGTGATGTACACCTTCGGCGCGGACGACGGCTCGCGCCTCTGGTTCGGTGACGATCTCGTCTACGAGGAAGCCACGGGTCACGGCGCAGCTCCGACCCAACAGATCGGACGGGTCGCACTCGACGAAGGATGGACCCTCGTGCTCGTCAAGGTCGCCAACGGCGGCGGCGGCTTCGGCTGCTACCTCCGCTTCATAGACGACCGCCTCCGCTACTCGCCCGTGCCGCCACCGCCGGCAACGGCCCCCGCTCCGTCCCCGTGATGGGATCGGTATCCTGACGCGCGACACCGGATGTTGACACAAGGAGCCGCCCCGTGCGAAATGCAGCAACTGTCGTCGTTCCGATCGCCGCCGCGCTGCTCCTCGTCGGGTGCGCAAGCCCACAGCTGACCACCGAGGCCGACCCGACCGCCGACTTCGGCGCGTACACCACCTTCGGCTGGCGCCAAGACCCGTCAACGCTCAGGCAAGTCGGCGACATCCCCGCCGACTTCCCCCAGATTCTCGCCGACGCACTCACCGACGAGCTCGCCTCACGCGGCCTCACCTTCGACGGCGCTCAGGGACAGCTCCTGGCCACCGGCTACGTCGCCATCGAGGGACAGACCGACACATGGTCCGACCTCGGCTTTGGTGTCTCGCGCGGCTCCCCCGCCACGGACATCGCCATCGAGTGGGAGTCGGGGACGCTCGTGATCGACCTGACCGACGCGAGCACGGGAACGCGCGTCTGGCGCGGAGCCGTGTTCGGCGAAATCCGCGACGACATCACCCCCGAGCGGGTGCGCGATGTGGTGGAGCGGATGTTCGCGGACTTCCCGGTCGACCGCCGCTAGCGCTCACGCTTCCTCGCCACGATCGGGCACAGGTACAGCGCCATCGCGTACAGCTCGCGCGCCCCCGGGTCGTCCTCGTCCGGCGCCTCCGCCGACTCGACGATCGCCAGGATCCGCTCGATCAGCGCGTTGACCTCCCTGAGCTCGTCGCGGCTGAGCCACCCCTTGATCCGCCCGTTGACCACGTTCTTTCCCGGGCCCTGAACCCTCGCGACACCTCCCTCGAACGCGTCGCGCAGATCACGCTCTGTCAGACGCAGGAGCGCACCGAACGCCTTGAGGCGCATCTCCGTCAGCTCCGGGTCCGACGGATCGTGCGGCAAGCGCAGACGCACGCCCGGCGTCTGGTAGAGCGTCTCATTGCGCCGTGACGTCTCTCGCTCGCCGCAGACCTCGAGCAGACCCACCTCCTCGAGTTCGCGCACGTGGTGACGCAGCGCATCGGGCGTGCGCCCGACCAGCGACGCCATCTCCGTCACCGAGCTCTTCCCGAGCACGCGCGCAGCGTCCAGGATCTCCAGCTTCACCGCCGACGTCATCAGCCGGATCTGTTCCGGATCCGTCACGCGGTACACGCTCGGCCTGTCACGCCCCATGCAGCACTCCGATAGGAAGAGAAAATCACAAAAAGCTTGGCATAGATTCGACCGCCACGCTATCCTCGACGTGGAAGATCCCTGAAGATACTGCCTCCGACTCGCGGGGGGCGTGGGATCGGGGCGGCGCGGGGCCGCGGAGCGGGGGGGACACGGAGGCACTGCCCGAGGAGGTTGGCGATGCCAACGAGGCTCCCGCTGTCGCTGTGCGCACCCCTGGCCCTGATCACGCTCGGCGCGCCCGTGTGCGCGCTGGACGACCCGCTGGACCCGTTCGTCCCGCTGACCATCCAGGATGGGGACTCGACCGCCCGGATCGGGATCCTCCCCACCGCGCTCCTCTTCCCATTCGCCGACGCCAACATCGGCGGCGTCGGCTTCGACCCGATCCTCGCCCACCACTGGTACTACCGAATCGGCGACGATCCGGTCCAGACCCGCCTCGACGCGACACTCAGCCAGTGCAGGGTCAGCGGCAACTCCCTCGAGCGCACCTTCGCTGATCCGCGCGGCGTCGAGTTCCTCCACACCTTCACGATCCAGGATGGCTCCGACGGCCAGGCGCTGATCGCGAGTTCGCTTCGCGTCACCAACACAAGCGACGAGCCGGTCGCCATCGACGTCTTTGGCTACACCGAGCCGAGCATCGTCGATCCGTTCAACGACACCGTAGCGATCTTCGGCGCCGCGATCGGTTTCGTGATGCGCGCAACCGACCCGGTCGAGGCGCCGGACTTCGACCTCACCGTCCACGCGAACTTCGACTCGGGCGCGCTTGTCGGCGAGGTCCAGTGGGTGCGCACGGCCCTCGAGACCGGGCGCTTCGACGTCTTCATCGCCTCGCCACCCGTCGCAGGCCCCGGACGCGTCGCGGGTGTTCACCAATGGGTCCGCCCCGCACTCGCGCCCGGCACGAGTTTCGACGCCCAGTTCACCATCCACGTCAACCAGGCGCCCGGCGCCTGCTGCCTGCCGACGCCAGGCATCGCACCGGATTGCCGGCAAATGGGCGAGGGCGGATGTGCCGCAGCCGGCGGGACGTTCCAGGGCCTCGGGACGTCTTGCGTGTTCTGTCCCGAGGCATGCCAGTGCGACTGGGACCTCGACGGCGCCCTGGCCGATCAGGACTTCTTCGCCTTCGCCAACGACTTCTTCGACGACGTCCCACCCGGGTCGCCCAACGCAACGCCCAGCGACTTCAACGACGACGGGTTCGAGAACAACCAGGATTTCTTCGACTTCGTCAACTGCTTCTTCCTCGGCGGAGTCGACGGACCCGGCGGGTACCGCCCGTGCGTCGAGGGATCGTGAGCGTTATCCGTCGTCGGCCCAGCCCTTGGCGCGATCCACTCCCTGACGCCACCGGGCCAATCGTCCCTGCGCCTCGTCCGCGCTGATCGCCGGCTCGAAGCGCCGCTCCACCGTGCGCATCGACCGAAGCTGGTCGACGCTCTCCCACACGCCGACCGCGAGCCCCGCCAGGTATGCGGCTCCCAGCGCCGTCGTCTCCAGCACCTCGGGCCGCTCGATCGGCGCCTGCAGGAGGTCCGCCTGCATCTGCATGAGCAGGTCGTTGGCGCTCGCCCCGCCATCGACCCGGAGCACGCTCATCTGGCCGCCCGCGTCCCCGCGCATCGCCTCGACCAAGTCCACAACCTGAAACGCGATCCCCTCCAGCGCCGCCCGAGCGATGTGCCCGCCCGTCGTCCCCCGAGAAATCCCCGCGATCAGCCCCCGCGCGCGCGGATCCCAGTGCGGCGCCCCCAGCCCAGCCAGCGCCGGCACCAGCACGACTCCGCCCGAGTCCGGCACGCTCGTCGCCAGCCCCTCGATCTCGCTCGCGTGCCGGATGATCCCCAGCCCGTCGCGCAGCCACTGCACGATCGCGCCCGCGACGAAGACGCTCCCCTCCAGCGCGTACGCGCGTGAGCCATCGAGCGACCACGCCACGGTGCTCAGTAGCCGGTTGGTCGAGGCGCTGGGCGTGCGTCCCGTGTTCATCAGCAGGAAGCAGCCCGTCCCATAGGTGTTCTTCGACTCGCCCGGCTCCGTGCAGAGCTGACCCATCATCGCCGATTGCTGATCACCCGCGATCCCCGCGATCGGCGCTCCCGCGGGGACACCCGACCCATCCACGTGCGCACACACGCCACTCGAATCGCACACCTCCGGCAGCACGCTCCGCGGCACCCCGATTAGCCCCAGCAGCTCATCATCCCACTCACCGCGCCGGATGTCGTAGAGCAGCGTTCGCGACGCATTGCTCGCGTCGGTCATGTGCGTGCGCCCCCCGGTCAGCTTCCACAACAGCCAAGTGTCGATCGTCCCAAACGCGAGCTCGCCGCGCTCGGCACGCCCGCGTGCACCGTCGGCGTTGTCCAGAATCCAGGCCACCTTCGTGCCCGAGAAGTACGCATCCAGCAGCAGGCCCGTCCGCTCCGTGATGAGCGCTTCGTGACCCGCCTCGCGCAGCGTGCGGCACATCCCGCTCGTCCGCCTGTCCTGCCAAACGATCGCGTTGCACACCGGCTCGCCCGTGCGACGGTCCCACACCACGCACGTCTCGCGTTGGTTCGTGATCCCGATCGCCGCGACGTCACCCTGCCCCGCGCCGGCCCGCGCCATCGCCTCGCCGATCACGCCCGCCTGGGCCGCCCAGATCTCCTCCGGGTCGTGCTCGACCCAGCCTGGCTTCGGGAAGTACTGCGTGAACTCGCGCTGGCCGGTGGCAACCGGACGCCCGGAGGTGTCGAACAGGATCGCGCGGCAGCTCGTCGTGCCCGAATCCAGCGACAGGATGTACGGCCCGCCCGCCATCGGGACACCACCCTACCAGTTTCTGCCCACGCCACCCTCGATCCCGCGATCGGGCGTGGGGGACTAGGATCGATGCTGATGCACGACCCCATCGAAGGCCTCATCTACCTCGACAACGCCGCCACAAGCTGGCCCAAGCCGCCCGAAGTCGGCGAGGCGATGACCAGCTTCCTGGCGTGCTGCGCCGGCAACCCCGGACGCGGCGGGCACGCCCTCGCCCGTGCCGCCCAGGACGAGGTCGAGCTGGCGCGCGTCAACGTCGCCAAGCTGATCGGTGCGAGCGAGATCAACCACGTCATCCTCACCCACGGATGCACCGACTCGGTCAACCTCGCGGTCCACGGCGCCTGCCAGGCCGCCTGCAAGTGCCCCGACCGACCCGCACCCAACGTCGTCGTCGCATCGACCGAGCACAACGCCGTGCTCCGCTCCGTGCACAGCTACGAGCCCGACCACCGCCTCGACCTCCGCGTCGTGACATGCGACTCGACCGGCTACGTCGACCCCGACGAGTTCGTCGCGGCCTGCGACGACGCGACCTGTCTCGCGTGTCTCTCGCATGCATCCAACGCGGTCGGCACGATCCAGGACGTCGCCAACATCGGCCCCCGCCTGCGCGAGCGCTACCCCAACCTGCTCTTCCTCGTCGATGCCGCCCAGACCCTCGGGCACATCCCCGTCGACGTCGACACCTGGTGCGTGGACTTCCTCGCAGCAGCCGGGCACAAGGGGCTGCGCGGCCCAACCGGCACCGGCGCGCTCTACGTCGGCCCGCGCGTCTACAAGTGCGACAGCCCGAACCCACGATTCCTCTGCGGACGCCAGGGCGGCACCGGCGCCAAGGCACCGGGCCTGGACATGCCGACCGAGTTGCCCGACGCGCTCGAGGCCGGCACCGTCAACGCCGTCGGACTCGCCGGCCTCAACGCCGGCATCGCCTCGCTCTCCGAGGAGGGCGAGAAGCGCGAGATGGACCTCGCCATGCGCATGCTCGAAGCGCTCGACGAGATGCCCGCCATCGCCGTCCACGGACGCAAGACCCGCGCCGGGCGCACCGCCGCCATCTTGTTCTCCGTCAAGGACCAGCACCCGCGCGACTTCGCCGACACGCTCGACCGCGACTTCAACATCGCGACGCGCGGCGGCACCCACTGCGCCCCCTTGCTCCACGACGCGATCGGCACCGGCGAGGACGGAGCCGTCCGCGCAAGCCCCAGCGCCTTCACCTCGGACGACGAGGTCGAGACCTTCCTCAAGGCCGTGGATAGGCTGGCCTCGGCCTGACCGGGCCGCCCCCATCCCCCTGATCTCGTGACTCGTCACCCCGACGCCGGGCGTCGTTGTCGCTAGACTCGCCGCTTCGATCTGTTCGGGCGGGTGGGGCGCGGGGGGGCGGACTCGCGGGAGCGTGTCAGATGCCCAACAACTCCAGCAGCTTCAGGACCATCAGCCTCTCGGTCATGATGTTCCTCCAGTTCTTCATCTGGGGCGCCTGGTACGTCTCGATGACCGGCTTCATCAACAAGAGCGACATGTCCGCGGTCACGGCCACCGCCTACACCGTCGGACCAATCGCCGCCATCCTCAGCCCCTTCTTCCTCGGCATCATCGCCGACCGCTTCTTCCCCACCCAGCGCGTCCTCGGGGCCATGCACCTGCTCGGCGGCGCCGCGTTGATGTTCGCTCCGTCCGTCGCCCGGGCCTTCAGCCCCGCTGACGACCTCGGGCAGTTCGAGGTCATGGCCCTCTCCTTCGGCGAGCCGTTCATCCTCATCCTCCTCCTCCACATGCTCTTCTACATGCCCACGCTCGGGCTGAGCACCAGCCTCGCCTTCCACAACCTGCCCAACCCCGAGAAGCAGTTCCCGATCGTCCGCGTCTGGGGCACCATCGGCTGGATCGTCGGCAACATCGCCGTCAGCATGTTCGCGACCGAACTCCCGGACGGCACGGTGGTCCCGGGCGATGCCTCGCCGAACCAGTTCTACCTCGCCGGCGGCGCCGCGATCGCGCTGGGCCTGATCAGCTTCTTCGCCCTCCCGCACACGCCGCCGCCCGCAAAGGGCAAGAAGGCGGATGTCCGCGACATCATCGGGCTCGACTCGCTCGTGCTCCTGAAGAAGCGCTCGTACGCGATCTTCATCCTCTGTTCGTTCCTGCTCTGCATCCCCCTGGCCGGCTACTACGCCTTCGCCCGCAACTTCGTCGAAGCGACGGATTCCGTCGTCAACAACTCCGCCACCTTCACCATGTCGTTCGGCCAGATGTCAGAGATCATCTTCATGCTCCTGATGCCCTTCTGTTTCAAGCGATTGGGCGTCAAGTGGATGCTCGCGATCGGCATGCTCGCGTGGGTCGCGCGATACGGACTCTTCTGGTACGCGGCCCCATCGGACGTCATGTGGGCCGTCCTCACCGGCGTCATCCTCCACGGGATCTGCTACGACTTCTTCTTCGTCACCGGAATGATCTACGTCGACAAGGCCGCACCCGCCAAGGTCCGCAGCCAGGCACAGGGCTTCCTCGTGCTCGTCACGCAGGGACTCGGCATGCTCATCGGTGCCCAGGCCTTCGGTTACCTGGTCAACCAGAACAAGATCACGCGTGCGGACGGCTCGGTCTCGTTCGACTGGCAGATGATCTGGCTCGTCCCCGCGATCTTCGCCTTCGCCGTCCTCGTCGTCTTCGTCCTGTTCTTCAAGGACCGCACGAGCGGCGAGATCGACGACTCCGACACCGTCACACCCCATGCCGAGGGCGCGGGCGCCATGGAGTCGGCCGTCTGAGTGTGAAGTTTGCTCCGAAGTTCGCCCGACCTGCTTCGATCGGCCCGGCTGGGTCTTGAGCGCGCCGTCCTTGGCGGTAGGCTCTCTCGACCATGGCAATGCGCACACTGATCGCCTCGCTCGTCCTCGCCGGCCCGCTCGCCTTTGCGGCTGACGCCGACGTCTTCTTCGAGATCAGGACCCAGGGGACGATCGATGTCGTCGAGGTCGACTCCGAGGGCCTCATCGGGCCGGACGACACGACCTGGACGATGACCTGGACGATCGCCGACAACCCCGTCGAGTTCGACCGGCTGATGTCGTTCTACTCCGTCGCGGCGATCTCGTTCCAGGCGGGCGCGATCGACATAACCCAGGACCTGGCGTTCTTCGCGAACTTCTCGACGGCCCTCCGTCTCGAGGACACCGGGACCGGGGCACTCAGCGGGACCACACTCCCGAACAACCTCCCGCTCACCGACGACTTGCCGCTGTACGAGATCAACAGCTTCTTCTTCAGCGCGTCGTACATCGACCTGGCAATTCCGGTGTTCAATAGCGGTGCGGTGACCTTCCGCGGCACCGTCACCTCGATCGAACTCATCCCCGCTCCGGGCGCGTGGCTGGGGCTGGTTCCCCTCGCGCTCCTGGCGGCTCGTCAACGCCGTTCCGTGGACACGACGCACCCAGACGTCAGGCTCTGACGCTCCGCCTCGAGCAGGCGCGCAACACCGGCGGCATCGTCCATCGTCACCGGCGGCCGCGCATCCCCCCGCGCGATCGCCCCGAGCAGCGCACGCACCTCCCCGTCATAGCCCGTGTGCGACTCGAGCTCGACGGGGCTGCTCCCATCCTCCGTGTGCACCACCAGCGGCTGCTCGCGCGACAGGTCGAACTCCGCGACGGCCCGTTCGAACACAACCTCGTAGCGCATCCGGAACCCCGCGCTCTCCGTCAGATCCCACGCCGCCTCGCCCGTCGCGTGCACCGGCGCATCCGCGCCGTCGAACCGGTACTGCGTCGTCAGATGGATGCCCCGCCCCGCGCAGTACACCTCCCGCGGCATCCCGAACAGATGCACCAGGAAGTCCGCATCGTGCACGTGCAGATCGAACAGCGCCCCGCCGCTCTGCGCTTCGTCCGCATAGAAGTGGGGGGCCCAGCCCGGGCGTGAGCCGAGGCGCCGGAAGACGCAGCTCAACGCCCGCCCGAACCGATTCTCCTCGACCGCGTCCTTCAGCCACGTCCACCCAGGCCAGAACCGCATGCACATCGCTGGCATGCACAGCCGATCCGAGGCCAGCGCGGCCCCGGCGAGTCGTTCGACCTCGCTCGCCCTCAGGTCAATCGGCTTCTCAACGAGCACGTGCTTCCCGGACGCCAGCGCCCGCACCGCCATCTCGACGTGCGTGTCGGTGTGCGTGCACACGCTGACGAGGTCCACCCGCTCATCGGCCAGCAGCGACTGCCCATCCTTGAACCAGGACACCCCGGTCAGGTCCAGGTCATCCGCGCCGGTATCGAAGTTCCCGCCCCCGCTCGAGCCGCCCTGCGCCCGATCGCAGATCGAGAGCAGCTTGCAGGCATCACCCGCGTTCGCGTACGCGTGCGCGTGCGTGCGCCCCATGAAGCCGAAGCCGATGATGCCGACGCCGATGGGGTCGGGGGAGGTGGGAGGCGCCATTACGGCTCGATCCCGTATCGGGCGGCCAGCTCACGCGCGTGCACGACGTCGTGCGTCCTGTCCTCGCCCGCCTCGCGCTCGATGATCACGTCCACGCGCGGGCAGCGCTCGTTCAGCAGTGCAAAGAACGCGTCCCAATCGACGTCGCCCTCGCCCGCGGGGACCTCTTGCCCCCACTCGCCGGGTGTCTCGCTCGCGAGCGCATCCTTGAGGTGCACCTGCTTGACGCGCTCGGCCAGCGTCGACAGCGCCTCGATCGGATCACCCATCCCGTACAGGATCATGTTCGCAGGATCGAAGTTCACGCCCACCGACGCCAGCCGCTCGTCCTCGAGATACCCCAGCAGCGTCGCGGCATCCTCCTGTCCGGTCTCGAGCGCAAGGTCGACCCCGTGCTCGAAGAAGACGCCCGCGAGCGCCGCGAGGCGCTCGATCATCGTCTCACGCTCCGGATCCTCCGCCTGCTCCGGCAGGAACCCGGCATGCAGCGTGATCAGGCGCAGGTCCAGCGCCTCGGCAATCTCCGCGTTGGCGCGCGCCGCCTTGAGGTTCCCGTCCCAAGTCGCGTCCGGACGCACCCCCCCCGTTGTGCGGATCGAGTCCAGCGTCGAGTAGTCCTCGCCCCTGGGCGCCATCATCCCGCTGACGACACTCACACCCGCACTGGCCAACTCGTTGAGCGTGGCTTCTTGGTCCCACCGGCGCTCACGGATCGGGTCCAGCGCCAGCTGAACCCGGCGCAGGCCGACGCGCCGGAGCTTCTCGCCCAGGTCCACGCCGTTCCGCGGGCGGAGCGACCATGAGCAGACACCGAGCG
>JANQQG010000245.1 GCA_028285065.1 Phycisphaerales bacterium | reverse complement strand
CGCCCCCCAGCCCGATCTCCCCGCACGCGCCCGTGCGCGGGCCGAGCGTTCTGCCGAGCTGTGCGCCCGCAACGGCCAGCCCGAGCGCGAGGTCGCTCGCCGGATCCGGCACGCGCAGACCACCGGCGACGGAGGCGAAGACGTCACGATCCGCGAGGCGCAGGCGTGCGTGCTGCTCGAGCACGGCCAGGACAATCGCGAGGCGGTTGGAATCCAGGCCGGCGCACTTGCGCTTGACGCTGCCGGGGAAACCTGTGGCCGTCAGTGCCTGGATCTCGACGGTGACGCAACGCGTGCCTGCCATGATGGGACAGGCGATGCTCCCGGGGCGCGGGTCGTCGAGGCTCTGCGCGCTGATGCAGCCTGCGCCGTGGGGGGCCTCGCGGAGTCCCTCGGGCGTCATCTCGAGGACCCCGAGTTCCAGGGCCGTGCCGAAGCGGTTCTTGGCCGTGCGCACCAGCCGAGCAGCGTGGTAGCGATCGCCCTCGAAGCTCAGCACGGCATCGACGAGGTGCTCGAGCAGGCGCGGGCCCGCAAGCGCGCCGTCTTTGGTGACGTGTCCGACCAGCATGGCAGCGGCTCCGACGCTCTTCGCCAGCGCGACGGCATCCGCAGCGCACCTGCGGAGTTGCCCAACGCTCCCGGGCGCCCCGGCAACGTCTTCGCGGAAGACCATCTGGATCGAGTCGATCACGAACACGCTCGGGCGAAGGCGCTGGACCTCCTTGGCGATCCGGTGCAGGTTGGTCTCGGCTAGGACGTACAGACGCTCGGTGTTTCCGCCGATGCGCCTGGCGCGTCCGGCGACCTGTGACGCGGACTCCTCACTGGACACGTACAGCACGTCCACCGGTCCGTCGGTTGTGTGCATTGAGCAGGCGGCCTGGAGCAGCAATGTGCTCTTACCGATGCCCGGATCACCCCCGATCAGGACGCTGCTCGCGGGGACGAGGCCCCCCCCGAGGACCCGATCGAGCTCACCAATCCCGGTGGTGATCCGGCCGTGTTCGCTCTCGTCGCCGATCTCGCTGACGGGGCGGGCGCCGTCGGTGGTGGCTTCATCGCGCGGACGCGGGAGTGAGCCTTTGATCGCCTCGACGATGGTCGTTTGTGCCTTCGCGGGGCCCAGGCCCGGGGCGGGAGTTTGCTCTTCGAGGGCGTCCCAGGCGCCGCAGCCGGGGCAGCGCCCCAGCCAGCGCCCGTGCTCGGACCCGCACTCGCGGCAGACGAAGGTTGTTCTGAGCTTCGGCACGGTGCGAGCGTATCCCGTCGGGGCGGGCGGCGTGGAAGTACCATCGTGGCGAGGCTGATCTTGGCGCAACGGAAACGGTCATCGAGGCGAGATCCCGAGGGGGGCGAGCAGGGCGACGGCGCAAAGCGTCGGCGCGTGCCGCGCTGGGCGCGGTGGGTGGTCCGTGTTCTCGTTGTGCTTCCTCTGGTGTTGTTCGTGTTGGTGCTCGTGCTGGCGCGTTCACCGCTGGTCAAACGCGTCGCAGCGGACCAGGTCGAGCGTCTGTTCGGCGCGGAGTTCCAGGCGGACGCTGCGTACCTGAGCCCGAACGGGACGCTCGTCATCGAGGGATTGCGCCTCCGCGTTCCCGGTATGGACGGCGAGCACGCCGAGCTGCTCCGCGACACCCGCACCGAGGTCGATCTCGACTTTGGCGGCGTGCTCGCCGGCGAGGTCCGCCCGACGGCCGTCCGCCTGAGCGAGCCGGTCTTCCGCCTGGCGATCGAGCGCGACACCGGTGAGTTGAACATCGACGCGATCGTGGGCCCGGCGGGCGGGAGCGGGTCGGGGCCGGGCCCGCGCGTGGACGTGCTCGAGGCGCGGGTCGAGTTCGGGGAGTATGTGGGGTCGACGTACACGGCCTTGAACGAGCTGAATGTGACGGGTTCGCTCACGCCGCTGTCGGGCAGCGACGGGTATGCGATTCAGTTCAACGAGATTGCGCCCGCCGGCGGCGTGACCGGTCGTGAGCGTGGTCCGGTGGTGCTGACGGGGTCGATCGACCTCAAGGCCGACCGGACGGAGCTTGCGCTGCGCAACGTCGCGATGGAGGCGTTCCCGGCTTCGGCGATGCCGACGGCCATTCGGGATCGGTGGGAGCAGCTTGCGCTGCAGGGGCGGGTGGTGCGCGCAACGCTGCTGAGTACGCCGCAGGACCCGCTGGGTGTCTCGTTCGAGATCGAGGGCGTCGCGATGGACACGCCCCTGCCCGCGGATCCGCTGTCGAACGAGCCCGAGGGGACGTACCTGTCGCTCGCGGACGTGTCGGGCAAGCTCGACTTCAGCCAGTCGGGGTTGATCGCGGATGTGCGCGGGCGGATCGAGGACCTTCCTGCGCGCGTGCGGATTATGACGGAGGGGCTCGCGCTCGATGCGCCGTTCGAGGCGTTGATCAGCGCGGAACCGTTCCCGATCCGCGATGAGCCAGACCTGCTCCCGTTTGCGCCGGAGGTCGTGCGTGAGCGCTTCCGGGATTTCTCGGGTCCGACCGCCCGCATCACCGAAGCGGAAGTGCTCGTCAAGCGCAACGGGCCGGGCGACCCGTTGGTGACCGGGTTCATTGCGTTCGAGGACGGGGAGGCCGCGTACGAGGCGTTTCCATACCCGATCAAGGATCTGCGGGGCGTGGTGCGGTTCGATCCGGATCGGATCCGGATCTCGAACGTGAGCGGTCGTGGGCCGAGCGGCGCGCTGTTGCAGGCGAGCGGTCTGATCGCGCCGCCGAACTCGATCGCGGGCGTGGACCTCGAGATCACTGCAGTGGACGTGCGCCTCGACGAGTACCTCGAGGGCGCGCTCCCGGAGGGACGCCGGCGTGTGCTCGACATCCTCTTCTCGAAGGAGGACCACGCCGAGTTGCTCGAGGCGGGTTTGGCGATCGACCCCAGGGAGCGCCGCGCGAGCAATGACCGTGTGACCAGCTTGCGGCTCGAGAAGTCGCGTCTGCTTGGGCGCGAGGGCGTCGGCGATCGAATCCTCGAGATCGACGCCGAAGTTGCCGAGCTCGAGGACGCGCTTGCGCTCCCGACGTTCCCGTTCCGTGGATCGGCGCGGATCGACATCGACCTGAACCGTGCCGTGGGCGAGGTGTCCAACTGGACGAACATCGTCACGGTGTCGTTCGATCGCGTGGGCCTGCTCCCTGAGGCGTTCCCGTACCCGATCCTGGCGCGTGATGTGCGCCTCGAGATCACCGACACCGAGGCTCGGCTCCTCTCGGGTTCGTTCGAGGGGCTCGTCGGCGGCGTGGCCACGCTCGAGGCGGGCGTTGCGCTCGAGACCCCGGACGGGACGTCCGTCTTCAGCCCGCATCTGCGCGTGCTCGCGTCGGGCGTGCCGGTCGACGATCTGCTGATCCACGCCCTCCCGCAGACCCGACGCGACGAAGCCGATGGGGTCCGCAGCCCCGATCAGATCTCGGCCAAGCGGGTGCTGCGCGAGCTGAACATCACCGGCGAGGTCACATGCGAGGCGACCGTGACGACGCGCCCGCGTGAGCCCGACCAGGCCGACGAAGGCGCGAGTGATCCGGAGATCGTCTTTGACGTGACGGTCGACTTCGACGGGATCGTCGCGCGCCCCCGTACTGAGCGTCTCGGATCGGGCCTGCGACTCGACAACGTGCAGGGCACCGTGCACGCGACGAGCGATCACCTCTCGCTCGCCGGGCTGACCGCGGATGTCGTGGACGTGCGTACGCCCGGTGAGCCACGCCCGATCGGGGACGTCTGGCTCGATCTCGAGGCGGACCTCGTCACCGACGACGCAGAGGGAGGGACCACGGTCGACCGGTTCAGCGCGAGCGTCGCGGCGGCCGACCTGCGCCTTGACGCACCGATCGAGGAGTTGGCGGCTCTCGCCTCATCCGAGGCTGCGAGCGAACTCACGCGACTGCGTGTCACGCACAGCCCACGCGGGATCGTCGATCTCGTCGTCGACATCGACTCGGGGCGCGGATCACCGCTGCGGGCCTCGGCGCTCGTTTCGGGTGTGCGGGATGCCTCTGCTTGGGTTGGCGCGACGCTGTTCGGGATCGGCGACACCGATGGGATCGCGTACATCGACGTGACCGAGCCGCGGAGCGTTCGTTTCGAAGAGGCCGCGGCGGACCTGAGGGTTCAGGGTGAGCCCTGTGGACGAGTGCGCCTGCACGGTGTCGGCGTCGGCGGGCGCGCAACGGATGCCGCCGGAGCGCACACGTCTGCGTTGCAGATCGCCTTGGACGGGTCGAGTTTCGAGTCCTCCCTCGTGGCGCAGCTGCTCGAGCGCCTCGCGTCCGATCGCTTGCGCGGGCTGATCGCGAGGGCGGCTCCGCGTGGGGCGTTCGACGCCGAAGCGACGGTGCTCACACCGGGGCTGCCGCTTGCACCCGACGACGAAGCGTCGGGTGACGCGCTCGCGGGCGTGGGGCTGGAGGTGCTGATCCGGCCGTCTTCGCTCTCGATTGATCGCGGAGCATTGGGCGGCGCGGCAGGCGGGGCTGAACAGCGGATCGAGGCGACGCTGGTCGAGGGCGGGGTCCGCTTCGATCAGGATCTCTCCGGCGAACTCGAGTCGTTGCGCCTCGAGGGCGAGACGTGGTGGGTTGCGGCCGATGGGACGTGGGGCGGCGATGGCGGGGGGACGACCCCGTGCGGGTTCGATGTGTCGTTCGGTGCGCAGGGGCTCGATGAGGAGGTGCGTGGGTTGCTGGGCCCGACGCTCATGGCGCGCCTCGATGAGATCGGGTTGACGATCGACGGAGGCCTTGGGCTCTCGAATGGGCGTGCGTCGTTCGACCTCGTGACCGATGCAGAGGATGGTGGGGGGGGCGGGATCGAGCTCGGAGCCGCGCAGTTCGATGGCGACATCGAGTTCAACGGGCTCGGGTTGGATGCGCTTGGCGCAACTGATGCGTCGGGCGTGGTGGGTGCGTCGCTCAGGCGGACGGGGCCGGACGGGGCATGGGTCGGTGCGCTGGACATCGGCGTCGGGCGTTTGCGCCTTGGCGGCGTGGGGATCGACGATCTGCGCGCACGGGTGCTCAACACACCGGACGAGCCGGAGCGTCTGCTCATCCCACAGGTATCGGCGAGCGTTCACAACGGGCGCGCATACGCGTCGGGTGTCGTCTACCCCGGCGAGACCAACGACCAGCGCCGTTACCGGCTGTCGCTCGATTTGGCCGGCGTTCCGCTGACGCGCGTGCTGACCGAGGTCGATGAGGCGGAGGCGCACCAGGACGACGAGGCAGCGGGTCCTTCCGAGGCGGTGGCCGCGCTGGCCGGTCGGTTCGAGGACGAGTCGGCCGCGCCGCGCGGGGTGGTCGATGCTCGGCTGTCGGTCGCGGGCGTCCTGGGTGAGCCCGCGACGCGTCGGGGGGCGGGGAGCGTGCGCGTGACGGACGGCGACCTGCTCCCGCTGTCGATCATCCCGCCGCTGATCCAGCTCGCGAGTTTCCAGCTCCCGACGGGTGCGCCCTTGGACTACATGGACGCCGGTTTCCACGTGGTGGGTGACCGCGTCGAGTTGGACCACCTGATCGTGTTGTCGGACTCGATGTCGATCCTTGGCGAGGGTCGGATCGATCTGTCGGCACGCGAGGTCGACATGGTCTTCACGCCGCGTGCGCCGGGCAGGATCCCGGTCTTCTCCGACATCGTCGACGCGGTGCGCAACGAGCTCGTGACGGTGAAGGCATCTGGCCCGATCGGCTCGCCGGTGTTCGAGGGCGCGACACTGACCGGGGCAAGGCGGCTGCTCGGGTCGATCTTCGGCGGCGACGACGGGGTCGCGCCGGCGCTCGGTCGTGATGCGCTGCGCGCTGAACGCGAGGCACGGGCCGAGCGTGCTCGGACCGGGAGCGGGGCGGGCGGGAATCGCATCGGCCAGGGCGGGATCGTGGTCCAGCCCGACCCCGACCCGGCCCCCGCCCTACCCTGACGGTTCTACAGGAGAGACCATGAACGCCGAGCACAACCGCCAGGAACTCGATCCCGTCACCGATGCCGGAGCCCTCGAGGACGGCGCCGAGACCATCCGCGCCGATGCGCCAGAGGTCATCGCGCAGCTCGATCAGCTCATCTCACGCGTCGGGGCAGACCCCGAGTCCTTCGACGGCAAGCTCGTCCGCGACCTCCTCATCACCGGGCTCAAGCTCGTCCCCGATGGACGGGACACGGGCGAGCTCAAGCTCATGACGGCCGCCCTGAAGGAGCTCCGGTACGCGTACCGCGTGTTCGGGCAGTACCCCGAGCCGCACAAGGTGACGATCTTCGGCTCTGCGCGGACGCCCGAGGACCACCCGGACTATCAGGCGTGCGTTGAGTTCTCTCGTCTGATGGCGCACCACAACTGGATGGTGATCACTGGCGCGGGCGACGGGATCATGAAGGCCGGTCACGTGGGTCCCGGGCGCGAGGCGTCGTTCGGCGTTGCGATCCGCCTGCCGTTCGAGACCAGCGCGAACACCGTCATCGCGGGCGACGAGAAGCTGATCAACTTCCGGTACTTCTTCACACGCAAGCTGATGTTCTTGTCCCAGGCCGAGGCGGTGGTCAACTTCCCGGGCGGGTTCGGGACGATGGACGAGGCGTACGAGACGCTGACGCTCGTGCAGACGGGCAAGGCGTCGATGATCCCGATCGTGCTTGCGCAAGGCGAGACCGAGCCGGACGGCTCACCCCGTCGCTACTGGCAGGACTTCGTGCGCTTCACCAAGGACCGCCTGCTCGCGGACGGGATGATCTCCGAGGAGGACCTTTCGCTGTTCCACCTCGCGTCCAGCCCGCAGGACGCGGCCGAGCACATCATGCGCTTCTACCGCAACTACCACTCGTCGCGCTACGTGCGGGATGACCTGATCATCCGCGTGCGCTCGCGCCTGCGCGATGAGGACGTCGCGAAGCTCAACGACGAGTTCGGGCGCCTGGTCAAGAAGGGCAAGATCGAGCAGCGCGGCCCGTACAAGGAAGAGAGCGATCACCTGGCGCTCCCACGCATCACGTTCACGCACACGCGCTACCAC
This sequence comes from Phycisphaerales bacterium, assembly GCA_028285065.1. Classification (GTDB taxonomy): domain Bacteria; phylum Planctomycetota; class Phycisphaerae; order Phycisphaerales; family UBA1924; genus JANQQG01. The sequence continues at coordinate 1,080 of JANQQG010000245.1, read as the reverse complement.
TACGCCGTCGTGCGCCGGCTGATCGATCGGATCAACACGTTCGACCCGGTCGGCCCCGAGGACATCGAGGACTGAGCCCGGCACGCGGCATCCGGCCAGGAATCCGGCAGTTGTGTGGGTGCGATCCCCGTGCATTGGGGATCGAATTGGCCCCAATGTGGGTGGGGCGCGTGCGCGGAGGCTTCTATAGTCCGCGTCCGCGATCGGGCGGGGAGGCCCGGTCACTTCTTTCTTCGTGGAGAACACACAATGAGCTTCTTGATGATGTTCGCGCAGCCCACCGAGGGCAGCGCGGCGGATGGTGCTGCTGCTGCGGGCGATGCTGCGTCTGGCGAGGCGCCCGGCGAGGCGTCCAACGGCGCGATGGACCAGGCCAACGGGCTGATCGACAAGATCACCTCCGGCGAGTTCGACCAGATCACGGGCAGCGAGATCTGGAGCGTGGCGCAGCCGGTCGTGCTCGCGATCGTCCTGCTGATCGTGGTGCTATTCGTCGCCGGCATCGTGCGGCGCATGACCATCAAGGCCGCGACCAAGGCCAAGGTCGAGGTCACGCTCGCGAAGTTCTTTGGTCAGCTTGCACGCTGGGCCATCCTGATCGTCGGCATCGTCGTCATCCTCGGCACGCTCGGGATCGAGGTCACCAGCTTCGCGGCGATCCTCGCGGCCCTCGGCTTCGCCGTCGGTATGGCGCTCTCGGGCACGCTCGGCAACGTCGCCGCCGGCATCATGCTGCTCATCTTCCGCCCGTACAAGGTTGGCGACGTGATCAGCGTCAACGGCGTGACCGCGAAGGTCGACGAGATCGGCCTGTTCACGACCACGTTCGACACTCCCGACATGCGGCGCATCATCATGCCCAACAGCTCGATCTTCGGCTCGACGATCGAGAACATCTCCCATCACCCGCGCCGGCGCGTCGACGTCAGCGTCGGCACGGACTACTCGGCCGACCTCGACAAGACCCGCGACGTCCTGATGGGTGCGGCCCGCGCGGTGCAGGGGCGCCTGACGGACGAGGAGCCGGTGGCGTACCTGAGCGAGCTCGGCGGCTCGTCGATCGACTGGTCGGTCCGCGTG
>JANQQG010000210.1 GCA_028285065.1 Phycisphaerales bacterium | reverse complement strand
GTGCGCGCGGGAGAGGCGGGCGAGAGGGCGGTCCGCCGGGTCCTGGACGAGCTCGACCGGCGCGGGGTCGAGGTGCGCACCGCGGCGGCGGGTGATCGGTGGCGTCTGGGTGAAGCCGAGGTGCGCGTGCTGCATCCGACGAGCGATGCGCCAGCTGGGCGCGGGATGCTCAGCGCCAACGACACGTCGCTCGTCGTGGAGCTCAGCGTCGAAACGGACGCGGGCGTGCGCTCGGTGCTCCTGACGGGTGATGTGGGGACGCCCGCGATCGCGGGTCTGATGCGTCGGGAGGCGGGCTTGGCTCCCGTCGTCGTTGAGCTTCCGCACCATGGGTCGGCGAACGCGGCGGCCGTCGAGTGGGTGGGGCGCATAGATCCGGCGGTGGTGCTGCAGTCGACCGGGTGGTCGCGCGTGGACGATGAACGGTGGGACTCGGTGCGTGGGGATGGGGGCGCGCCGTGGTGGGTGAGTGCGCGGGATGGATCGTCGTTTGCGCTGATCCGACGCGACGGGCGGGTCGAATCGGGCTCGAACGTGCGTTAGGGGGCGACGCGTCTCGTGATGAAGGCTCGTGTGCCGCGCCCGAGACGGAGGACGAAGAGCGTGATGGTCGCCGCGCCCTGTCCGCGCATGTCCGTCTGGACGCGGTCGGGGTCGCAGGCTTTCGCGCGGGTCTTCACCTCGACGATGCCGGCATCGTGCGACCGGAGCGCGTCGCGGACGCGTGCGGGGCGCCAGGGGAGGTGCTCGAGGAGTTCGAAGGCGGTGAGCGCGGGATGGTCGGTGCGCTCCTGGGCGGCGAGGACGCCGAGGCCGGGGGCGAGTTCGGTGAGTTCGAGTTCGCGCGCGAGGACTGCGAGAAGGCGTGCACGTTCGATGCTCGGGTCGGTGACGAGCAGGTGTGCGCCGGGTTCGGGCGATGCGACCGGGGGTTCCGGGGCGTCGTCGGGCTCGGCGCTCATGGTGAAGCGGACGTGGCCCGCGCCATCGATCGCGGTTGCGCGGGCGGACGCACCGTCGGCGAGTGCGCCGAGGCGGAGCAGGCCCTGCGTCATCACGCCGTTGAGCGAGATGTGCTCGAGTGAGTGTGGCTGCTCGGACGGCAGGTGGGGAGTGAGGTCTGCGAGGTCGATGCCGGGACCGAGCTTGATCATCGCGCCCGGCGCATCGCTTGCGATGCGGAGCAGCTCGGTCAGCGGGGGCGCGAGGTCTTCTGGTCGGAAGAGGCGTCGTCCTGTGCCCGTGCGCCGCTCGGGGTCGGCGTGGAGCACACGCCCGTCGGGTTGGTGGTCCTCGGCCGTGCCGGTGTGTGCGGGACAGGCGGCGTGGCGCGTCGTCATCCAGGTGCGGACGGACAAGGCGTCGAGTGCCTCGACGTCGAGATCAGCGCGGGCGAGTTCGCATGTGTCGGCGCCGATGCCGCTGCAGAGGTCGAGGACGCGAGCGTGGGGGATTCGTTGGGCAATGGTGCGCGCCTTGTGCGCGCCGACCTGCCAGGGCGTGGCTTCTTGTGCGCCGATGTGGTCGAAGATGGGGTCTCGCCCGTCGATGGTGCGGAGGCGATCTGGGTGTGCGCGCTGCGCGCGGGCGAGCGAGATGGCGCAGGCGACGAGTTCCGCGTCGTCGTCGGCAAGGGCGCGCCAGCGCTTGATGTCGGGCGGGGTCGGTGTGCGGCCGAGCGTGCGCTTCACGTCGTCAACAAGCGCGTGCCCCGCGACGGTGTCGGCCAGGGCGCTCCAGTGTCCGGGCGTGCCGGGCGGCGCAGGTGTGTCCGACGCGGGGGCTGGGTGCGGGGGGCGCGGGGGGTGCTCGGTCGTCACGGGAATCGTCCGAGCTCTCGGTCGAGCGCATCGCGCGTGCGCCCGGGCGGGGTCGCGTCGCGGATCTGGCGGATGAAGAGGCGTCCGGCGGCCGCGCCGTCGTCTCCGCCGACGTTGAACCGGATGGCCGTGGCGATCTCGGTTGCATCGCGCGCGGTCGAGCCGGGCCGGACGCAGCGTTTGAGCAGGATGAGTTCGTCGTCGGTGAGGGTGCCGAGTGTCGGGTAGAGGGCGTGCCAGGCGGCGTCCTTGGCGAGCATGACGTTCGACTCTGCGTCGAGGAGGTCGCCGGCGATGCGGATCAGGCGTGGGTTGTCGGCGCGTCGAAAGGCGGGCATCAGGGCGTGCGCGAGGACGCTCGTGGTTGGCGGCGCTCCGGTGTCGTTCTCGATGGCGTCGAGCGCTCGGAGCGCGTCGTGGTCGCGTCCGAGGATGACGAGGTTGCGGAGGGCGCGTTCGTAGTCGGCGTCGCGCAGCGCATCGGCGGCATCTCGTGTGAGCGGGCGTCCGCCGGTGATGGGGGCGGGTCCATCCGCGCGGGGCGGGGTCTCGCTGGAGACGGTCAAGGGGTTGCCGAGGATGGCGATCTTCCAGGGGTCTTCGTCGTCGAGTCGCGCTGCGACGCCGAGCGGCGCGCCGGAGATGAAGCGTCGCACCATGAGGGGGGTGGGGACGAACGCGGAGAGGTAGGGCTCGTGGACGGAGCCGACGTAGGCGTAGGCACCGCGCGAGAGCCAGCGTCCGCCGACGGTGCCGCGGTCCGAGGGGCGGGCGATCGACCAGGAGTGCACGAAGTTGACGATCGCCGGCCGGTTGAGGAACGGCGCATCGGCGGCCATCGCTCGTCCGGGGTTGAGGTCGAACCAGGGCTGGTTGCCCGAGCTGTTGATGAGCACGAAGTCGACGTCGAGGCCGGCGCGGTTGGGAGGGTCGCCCTCGTCGGGCTCCCACGGCTCGCGCAAGCGCCCGGTGGCGCGGATGCGGAAGTCGCGCTCGCTCGTGCTCCCGATCCCGTCGTTGATCAGCACCGCCATCTTGGCGCGCACCAGGTACCGGGCCGTGTCGGTGATGTCGAAGGCGCTGAACGGGGAGACGTCCTCGTACCCGTCGAAGCCCCAGGCGTAGCGCGGCCTGAGGAAGAGCGAGCACATGGCGTTGTACGTCGAACGCGGGGCCCTTCCGAGGACCTGGCCGCACCAGGCGTAGCGGGGCGTGCCCGGCTTGCCGAGGTGACGCCCGAGCAGGTCGGTCAGCGCAAGGGGGCCCTTCTCGTCGGGGTAGGTGGACTTGATCGGGATGGAGCCGCAGATGGTGAGCGCGTCGATCTCGTCGCCTTGCGTGTCCCAGGGGTCCTGGCGCCGTGTGAGGTCGGCTTCGATGGTCTTGGCGATGGTCCGGACCTGGTCGTAGGTGAAGGCGCTGTTGGGGTTGGCCTTGGGTGGGTCGATCCAGATGAGGTGCTGGGCGTAGGCCGCTGCCAGGACGAGGGCTCCGGTCCAGGCGCTGTCATCGTCATCGACACAAACGGCTCCGAGTGGCGCGAGCTGGATGGCCTTCCAGTGGTCCTGCGCGCTGTCGCCTTCGGGTGCGTCCCACGCGAGTGCGAGGGCGCGTTCGATGGCCTCGCGCTTCGCGGCCGGGGTCTTCGCCTGCGCCAACATGGGGCTGGCGGGCGTCCATCGGACGATGTCGCGTGGCTGGAATGCGCGCACGAAGCGCGCGATGTCCTCGCTGGCGCTGACCGACCCATCGTCGATCAGGACGGGGAAGCGCGAGGTTGGCGACCAGAGGGCGATGGCGTCCGCAACATGGTCGGGGTCGTCGACGATGACGATCGTGGGGATGGTGGGGATCGCGCGCCGGACAAACTGGGCTCGGGCGCCGATGCGCACCTGCGGTGGCAGCTGGTCGAGCGTGACCTTGCTCGGATCCGTCGGCTGCGCGGGCGGCTGGGTGGGGGTGGTGGCCGGGTCGACCTGTGCCGCGGCTTGGGAGACCATCCAGACGATCGGGATGAGTCTGTATGCGAGGCGCGCCATGATCAGACTGTACGGGAGACGGCTCGCGGGCGGAAGCGCGATCAGTTCTGCGGCGCGTGGGGCTGGGGGGGCAGGGGGAGCGGGGGGGCCCTAGACTCGCGTCGATGACGCTCTCGAGCGACGAGTTCGTGCGCCATGTGCAGGCGGAGCGCGCCGCGGGCCGCGATGGCACGCTGATGGTGCCGTTGTCCGTGCGCCTGCTGGATGACCAGCTCACACCGGTGTTGGCGTACCGACGGTTGGTGGCCCCGGACGAGCGGACGGCCCCGTCGTTCCTGCTCGAGTCGGTGGAGAACGGGGAGCGGATCGGACGCCACTCGATCCTGGGGGCGCAGCCCTCGATGGAGGTCGTCGCGTACCGCGAGCGCGTGCGTGTGACCGACCATCGCGGCGTGCGTCGGTCGGGCGAGGCGTCGAGCGTCTCGGAGACGGCGATGGAGGACCCGCTTCAGGTCCCGCGCAAGATCTCCGAGGGGTGGCGCTTGTCCAAGCCGGCCGGGGCGGCGTTCCCAGACTGCTTCCTCGGCGGCTGGGTGGGGTACGCGGGGTACGACACGGTTCGCTACGCGGAGCCGAGCAAGCTCGGCTGGGAGGGCGCGCCCGAGGACGACCGGGCCCTGCCGGACCTGCACTTCGCGTTCTACGACGGGGTGGTCGTGTTCGACCACGTCGAGCGCGTGCTGCACGTTCTGCGATTGGTCGAGGTCGGGGCGGAGCTGGACGAAGCGGGGCTGCGAGCGTTGCACGCGGACGCGGTCGATGCGCTCGAGCGGCGCGTGGCCGCCCTGCAGGAGACCTCGCGCGTGATCGAATCGGGGCGCGTCGACGGCGCGGATGCGCTGGCGGGCGGCGCGCTCGAGCTTGCGTCGAACACGACGCGCCAGGAGCACGCGTCGATGGTGGCTCGGGCGCTCGAGTACATCCGCGCGGGCGACATCTTCCAGGTGGTCGTGGGCCAGCGGTTCGAGCGCGTGAGCAAGGCGGACCCTTTCCACGTGTACCGGGCGCTGCGCGCGGTCAACCCGAGCCCGTACATGGTGTACCTCCAGGCGGAGGGGTGCCTGCTGGTGGCGTCGAGCCCGGAGATCCTGTGCCGCGTGCGGAGCCGGGAGGATGGGCGACTGGTCGTGACGAACCGGCCCTTGGCGGGGACGCGCAAGCGCGGGGCGACGGTCGACGAGGACCGGCGCCTGGAGGCGGAACTGCTCAGCGACCCGAAGGAGCGGGCCGAGCACGTGATGCTGGTCGACCTCGGGCGCAACGATGTCGGGAAGGTGTCGGAACCGACGACGGTGTCGCTGGATCGCGTGATGGAGGTCGAGCGGTACTCGCACGTGATGCACATCTCGTCGACGGTGACGGGTGTGCTGCGCGAGGGGCTCGATGCGTGGGACGCGCTGCGATCAACCTTGCCGGTGGGGACGATCTCGGGCGCCCCGAAGATCCGGGCGATGCAGATCATCGATGAGCTCGAGAAGGCCAGGCGCGGCCCGTACGGCGGCGGGATGGGCTACGTGGGGCTGGACGGGAACATGGACATCGCGCTGGCGCTGCGGACGATGGTGGTGCCGACGGGTGGCGGGGCCGGCGGAGGCGGGGGGTGGACGTACCACGTGCAGGCTGCCGGCGGGATCGTGCTCGATTCCAAGGCGGAGCCGGAGTTCGCCGAGACGGTGAACAAGGCGTCGGCGCTCGCACGTGCGATCGAGGTGGGCGAGCGGGTGTTTGCGTAGGGCTGGCCGTCGCGTGGGCGGACGCGTAGGGTTCTCCATGGCCACCGAGACACTGCCCGAAACGCGGACGGACGAGCGGACGCAGACCGAGCGCCCGTGGCTGTGGAACGTCGTCCTGCTGGACGACGATGAGCACTCGTACGAGTACGTGATCCGGATGATGGGGACGGTGTTCGCGTACCCCACGCAGAAGGGATTCCAGATCGCCAACCGCGTCGATTCCGACGGGCGGGCGGTCTGCTTCACCGGTCACAAGGAGTTGGCCGAGCTCAAGCGTGAGCAGATGCTCTCGTGCGGCCGGGACCGGCTGATGGCGGTCTCGAAGGGCCCGATGAGTGTGGTGCTCGAGCCGGCCGAGTTCGGGGATGAGGACGAGGATGAGGGGCAGGGCGAGGGGCGGGGCAAGGGGTAGGTCGAGTCGGAGGGGGCTGGGAGATGCTCGGCAGGCTGAGGGGGGCCGGAGGGGTCTGGCACGACAGGTCGATGGGGGCTAGGCTTGGCGTCGATGGGTGAGCCGACGATCCAGCCTGGTGTTCGAGTGCGCGTGACGCAGCAGACGCCGCGTGCGCGTGGGGATGCGTGGCGGACGACGGTGGAGGGGACGGTCGAGGCGTACGGGCAGGAGAAGTCCGGGTCGTGGTTCGCCCACGCCAAGGACGACAAGGTCTGGGTAGACCGGATCCGCGTGCGCAAGGACGACGGCGAGATCGTTGTGATGAACCTCGACCAGTACTCGCGCGTCGAAGTGATCGACTCGGAGTAAGCGGCGCGCGCACGGGGTGGGCGGCTCCGCGACGAGCGGGCGAGATTTTTTCTTCGGTGCTGAGCTGTGGCGAGGGCGTGTTCGAGCATCGCCCGGCGGTCCGTGTGCGCGCGGGGGGCGCCCGGGCGTTCGGTGGTGTTGGCGGCACAGCGTTGGGCCGCTCGCGACCGACACCACCAGCGCGGGGGACGCGTCATGGGGTACGAGCTTGGCAGGTTCTCGGGGATCGGGCTCGATGCGTGGACGCTCGACGAACTGATCGCGCGTCATGAGGACCGGACGCTCCCGGCGCTGGCAGCACTGTGGGGCTGGTACCGCAACCCGATGAGCGCGGCCCCAGCGTCCGAGGACGGGCGCTCGTACCGGCTTGGGCAGGAGCGCGGCTTGCCGTCGCGGGTGACCGGGCGGCGCTCGCGCGGCGTCGGCGGCGCGTTGATGGACGATCGCGTGGGCGGGCGGCGCGAGGTGGTGATCGAGAACGACATCGCCTGGCGCGTCCACACGATGGTCGACTTCATGTTCGGGCGGCCCGTGAAGATCGCCAGCGCCGCAGAGGACCCCGAGCGGCGCGAGCGGATTGAGTCTGCGCTCGAGCGTGTGTGGGAGGCGTCGGGTGGGATCGGGCTGCTCCAGGACATGGCGCTGCTCGGGCACGTGTACGGGCATGTGGACCTGCTGGTGCGCGTGGTCGACGGGTCGCCACGCCCCGAAGAGCGCGTGCGGATCGAAGTGATCGAGCCGACGCGCGGGATCCCGGTGGTGGACCGGTCGGACTTCCGGCGTCTCGATGGGTATGTCGTGCGCTACCGGCGCGGCAGGGGCGTTGGGCGCGACAAGAGCGCCCGTGCCGGGCGCCTGCGACTCGGTCGGCGCGCGGCGAACGCGGGGTCGTTGGGCGTCGACGTGACGGAGGTGATCGGCGCTTCGTGGTGGCAGGTCTACGAGGATCACGGGCGCGGTCCGGTGCTCGTGGGCGAGGGGCCAAACCGCGCTGCGCCGGGCGAGGTCCCGGTCGTGCACGTCCAGAACATGAGCCAGCCGTTCTGTTACACCGGGCTTGGCGAGGTCGAGGGGCTGATCCCGCTGCAGGACGAGCTGAACACGCGCCTGAGCGACCGCGCGAACCGTGTCGCGCTTCAGAGCTTCAAAATGTACCTGGCCAAGGGCATGGAGGGCTTCGAGCGGATGCCGGTCGCGCCCGGTGTGGTCTGGTCGACGGACAACCCGGATGCGTCGGTCGAGGCGTTCGGCGGCGATGGGTCGAGCCCGAGCGAGGAGCGCCACGTCGAGGAGGTGCGGACCGCGCTCGACAAGCTCAGCGGGGTGCCGCCGCTCGCGGGTGGGGTCGTACAGGGCAAGATCGGCAACCTGTCGAGCGCGACGGCACTGCGCGTGACGCTGATGAGCCTGCTGCTGCGGACGGAGCGCAAGCGCGTGACGTACGGGCGCGGGGTCCGCGAGGCGAGCCGCATGGTGCTCGCGGCGCTGGATGGACTCGGTGTGTTGCGGACCGAGGCGTCCGAACGCGAGGTCGGCGTGCAGTGGCCGGATCCGCTCCCCGTGGGCGACGTCGACGAGGTGCTGGAGGCGAGGCGGAAGGTCGAGCTCGGTGTGGATCCGGAGCGCGTGCTCCGCGAGCTGGGGTACGCGGGCGTCGGCGAGGGTGTGGCGTAGCAGGTCAGAGTGCGGCTCGAATGGCAGCGCGTCGGCGCCGAGCGCGACGCGTGGGTTGGGGTGGGCGTCTCTTGTGTTCAAGAGTGTTCGAGCCGCGGGACGGATGGTCGAGTCAACAGGCATGAAGGGGGAACGCGATGGACGAGCATGTGACGGGTCAGGATCAGGCGGACGTGCGTGTCGATGACGAGGTGGAGACGAACGTGGAGGAGGCGGGCGCGGGGCCCGACCTGCTCGAGGAGCTGGCCGCGGCGAAGGCGGAGTTGGATGCGGCCCGCGAGGCGCTCGCGTCGAGCGAGCGCCGGCGTGCGTTGGAGACAGCTCTGGCGGAGGCGGGTGCGTTGGACGTGGAGGCGGGCGTGCTGCTGGCCGAGGCGTCGATGCGCCGCGAGGGCGTGGACGCGGGCGAGGCGGTGGCCGGTCTGCGCAGGTCGCGTGCGTGGCTGTTCGGCGCGGGTGATGCGGGTGGTGTCGGTGTCGGGTCGGGTGTGATGGTCGAGCGCGACGAGGCGGAGGCCTCCGACGGGCTGAGCGGTCTCGCGGGGCGGGCGTCGGCGACGGGGGATCGGCGTTCGGTGCTGGCGTACCTGCGCGCCAAGCGGGTCGCGGGATAGCAGCGGGCGGTTGGCGAGGTGCGGCGCGGGTGGTCCGCGTCGGCGAGTGAGTAGGGGACGAACGGAGCGCCCTGCGCGGCGCGTGACCGGAAGGGGTGAGGCATGTTCACGGGGAAGGCGACGTATTCGGCTGGTGTAGGGCTCCCTGAGTTGGTTGAGGATGTGTCCGACGTGATCGGGATCGTCAGCCCGTTCGAGACGGCGCTGCTCGATCACCTCGGCGACGCGAAGCGGTCGGCGTCGAGCACGATCCACGAGTGGGTCGAGGATGCGCTGCTCCCGAACACCGACACGATCAACCAGACGACGTTCACGCCGAGCGCGACGAGCACCACGTCGGTGACGGTGGCCAACGGGTCGCGGTTCCGGATCGGCGATCAGGTCCGCCCCGGCGAGCTCGGCGAGGTGATGCTCGTGACCAACGTCGTCGGCAACACGCTGACGGTGCAGCGCGGGTACGGAGGGACCACTGCGGGCGCCCTCGCGAACCAGATGACGCTGCACATCCTGGGCAACGCGGCGCTCGAGGGCGGCGCGCGTCCGGCGGCGCGGTTCACCGACCGGGTACGCCGGGCCAACTTCGCGCAGATCTTCTCCGCCGGCGTCGAGGTGAGCGGATCGATGCAGGCGGCTAGCGCACACGGGGTCGCGGATGAGGTCGACTATCAGAAGCAGGAGCGGATCCGTGAGCTGCTGCGCGACCTCGAGAACTGTGTGATCAACGGCGTTGCGCCCGCGACGGACCCTCAGGGCTCCGGCACGGCCAGGCGCAGCATGAACGGGCTGCTCTCGATCATCCAGACCAACGAGCTCGCGCCCGGGATCGGCGGGCTGCCGGACGGCGGCGGAGCGGGTGATGACGAGCTGACCGAGGAGCTGCTCAATGCGGCGCTGCGCAAGATCTGGGAGGGTTCATCGGGCGGCGTGGACACGGTGCTCGTCGGCGGCGCGCAGAAGCGTCGGATCAACGAGTTCATCGGGTCGAGCCGCAGGTACGACGGGGACGAGTCGACGTTCCGCGATGGCGTGAGCGTGTACGAGAGCGACTTCGGCGTGTGCCGCGTGGTGCTGTCGCGCTGGGTGCCGTCGGATGCGTTGGTGCTGCTGGATTCGTCCAGGATCAGCGTGCTCCCGCTTTCGGGTCGGAGTTTCCACTACAAGCCGCTGGCGGCCGACGGCGACTCGGAGGTCGGGATGGTGATCGGCGAGTACACGCTGGAGGTGCTCAACGAGTCGGCGCACGGGGTGCTGCGCCAGCTCGCGGCGTAGTCGGGGTCCTCAGGGGTGAGGGGCGTCCGGCGCTCGAGAGGGCGTCGGACGCGTTTGGATGGGTGATCGTCGGAAAGGGGGGCGTGATGTTCGCTGCTGATCGGGATCTTGTCGTGCTCGAGCCCGACGTGTTCGGGCGCGTGGCGTGGGCGGGGCAGAAGGTCCTCGACACGACGGCCGAGTACTCGGGGCTGACGCTGACGTTCGCCGGGCTCGACCTTCGCGAGCGGGGCGTTGACGTCGGGAGCGTGCTGCTCGTCGATGGGATCGTGCTGGAGGTGACGAAGGTCTCCACGTCGGTGTCGTGCGTGGTGTCGCGCGTCCGAGGAGAGCGTGACGCGGGCGCGATCGATCCCGGGTTGAGCGAGGGGGCGGTCGTGGTGCGCGCCTGGACGTTCGGGCCCCAGATCGGTCTGGTGCATGGATGGCTGCTGGCCATGCTGGGGCTGACCGATGCCGATGGTCCGGGCGAGGGTGAGCTGACGAACCCTGAGGAGTTGATCCGGGTCGAGGCGCTCGGGGCGCTGCACCTAATCTTCGCGGCAAGCGCTGCGATGACCGAGCAGGGCTCGGCGGCGCGAACGGTGGCGGCTGACTATCGGGAGCGGTTTGTGCGCGAGCGTGGGCGGGTCGTGGCGAAGCTGGATCTTGATGGTGACGGTGTCGCGGATGCCGCACGTCGGCTGAGTCTCGTGTCGCTGGGTCGTGTTTGAGCGTGGGGGTACGTCGTGCTGATCCTGAATCCAGAGGTCGTGCGTTTCGGTTCGGTGGTGTGGGAGGACGTCGCGTCCGTTGCCATCGACGAGGCGGGCGAGCGCGTGGTCGTGGAGTGGGGCGATGGCGGGTCGCAGGCGGTGTTTGTGGATGTGCCGCAGCGGAGGGTGACAGCGCGTGTCACGCGTCGGCTGGCCGAGGGCGAGGTCGAACCGGTTCGGGTTGGCGACTCGGAGGATCTTGTGTTCCACACGACGTCCGGGGGCTCGGACGTCGGCCGTATGCGCGTGACGATCGCGTGCGTGGTCGTGCGCGTGCGCCACGAGGTGGGTCGCGGAGGTGGGGGTACTCAGGTGATCGATCTCGTCGGGGTCGGGCCGGATGGAGCGACGGATCCGGTGGTTCGTGAGGCGTGGGAGGTCGCGTGATGAGCTCGTTCGATGGCGAGGACCTGTTTGGGACGGGGCCGCACCGGTTCGAGGTTGGGCCGGTGGGGGCATACGTCTACGAGCACCAGCGGCTCGACCCGACGCAGCCGGGCTCGGCGCACAACGGTGGTCTGGAGGCGCAGGTCGTGGTGGTCGGACGGTTGGTCGCGCAGACCGAGTCGGCGCTGCGCGGGCTCGAGTCGGACGTCGAAGCGATGCTGACCGATCCCCCGACGGCGGGTGTGCTGCTGGACGGGAATGGGCGGAGTTGGAGCGGGATGTCGTTTATCCGGTTCGAGCGGACGGGCCCGGTCGATCGCGGTGCTGCCATCAGCGTTGCGTATCGGGCGGTGTTCAGGCGGTTCGTGTGAGTGGTTCGTGGAGTTGGCGTTCGGGAGGAGGGGCAGATGGAAGCGGATCTGATGTCGATGGTGACGCAGCTCGGGGCGGCCGGGTTGATTGGGTGGATGTGGCTCAGCGAGCGTCGAGCGGCGTCGGAGCGTGAGCGTCAGTTGCGGGAGGCGCACCAGCAGATCGTGGACGACCGGGGGCGGAGCGACTCCCTGATCGCGGTGGTCGAGGCGAACACGCGCGCGATGACAGCGGTTGAAGTTGGTCAGCGTCGGCTGCTCGAGGCGATCGCGGACGGTGCACGGCGCGGCGACGCCCCGGGTCACTAGACTCCGGTGGTGCCCGCCCTCCCTTCCCTTCTTCCGCGTCGCGTCCGCTTGGCCGGTTTCGGTCTCGGCGCGTGCGCGCTCGCCGGGTGCGGTGCCGATTCGTGGATCGATGGACTCGGCCTCTCGAACGGCGGTCAGCCGGGTGAGGTGACGTCCGCGTCGAGCGCGGCGCTGCTGGTCCATGAGATCCGGGTCCACCCCCTGACACGCCTTGCACGTGACGACCGCTCGGGGAGCGTGCGAATGCTGGTGCACGTCGAGATGCTCGATGCGTTCGGGCACGGCACCAAGGGGCTGGGGACGCTGCGGGTCGAGCTGTACCGACCGGCCCAGACGGGTGAGCGGGGCGGGGCCGCGCAGGACCTGGTCTGGACCGTCGATCTGACGAACGCGCAGGAGAACAGCGCGGCGTACGACGACCGGGTCTCCAAGACCTATCTTGTGATCCTGGAGGGGCTGCCGGTGTGGGTCGACCGGTGGTGGCAGGGCGAGTCGCGCGAGCCCTGGGTGTCCCTTGAGGTCTTCTTCACGACACCTGATGGGGACGGCGGGACGCGCAGGCTCGAGGCTGGCTACCGGCTGGTGCGCTAGCCCGCTTCGTCTTCCTTGAGCGACTCGGCGATCGAGACTTCGTGCAGGCGCATCGAGCGCTCGTCGAGGTCGTCCATGGCCTTCTTGAACGCATCGGCGTTGATCGTCCGCCAGTCGTCTTGGGCGCTCTTGACGAAGCCGTCGAGGGTGGCGAGGTGTTCGCGCAGGTCCGCTGCGTAGTCGTCGTCGAGGCTCTCGCCGACCTTGTCGATCTGGCGGGTGATCCAGCGCAGGTGCATCTTGGCGTTGGTGACCAGGTCCGCGATGCGGTGGCGGGTCAGGTCGTCTCGTGCGTGCTCGAATGACTCACGCTCGATGCGCTCGACCTCCTCGCGGCTGAGCCCGTGGTTGGGGATCACCTGGACCGACGCCTGCTTGCCGGAGCGTTCCTCGACGGCGTGCACGCTCAGCACCGCGTTGGCGTCGACCGAGAAGGTCACGACGAGCTTGGGGATGCCCGCGGGCATCGGGGGGATGCCGGAGAGCTCGAAGCGACCGATGGAGCGGCAGTCCTCGGCCATCTCGCGTTCGCCCTGGAGGACGTTGATCGAGATGCCGGTCTGGTTGTCGACGGATGTGCTGAAGCGCTCGGTGGCGCGTGCAGGAACGGTGGCGTTTCGCATGACGAGCTTGGCGACGCCGCCGCCGACGGTCTCGATGCCGAGCGAGAGTGGGACGACGTCGAGGAGGAGCGCGTGGTCGGCGGTCCCTGCGAGGACGGCGCCCTGGATGGCTGCGCCGAGGGCGACGACGCGGTCGGGGTCGAGGGCCGTGTAGGGCTCGATGCCGAAGAACTGCTCGACGCGTTGGCGGACGAGTGGGACGCGCGTGGAGCCGCCGACCATGACGACCGCGGAGAGCGTCTCGTCGGGGGCGAGCTGTCGCTTGGCGTCTTTGAGGGCGCGCTTGCAGGCCGCGAGACGCTCTCCGCGGACGTCATGGTCGGCGGGTCCACGCGCGTCCCACTCGTCCGCCAACGC
>JANQQG010000201.1 GCA_028285065.1 Phycisphaerales bacterium | reverse complement strand
ACGCCCAGACGTGCGGCCAGTCGGGCGGCGTCTGCGCTGATGCGCGGATCCAGATCGCGCAGGTTCTTGCGGAGCTGACGGATCAGAGCAGCGCGGTCGGTCGGGTCGGTGGGTCGCTGCGCGAGGGCCTCGCGAGCGCCCGAGCGTTCGGCACGCATGAAGCGGGTCGCGAGCGTGCGCACGCGCGCTGAAGGCGATCGGACGAGTCGTGCAGCGGTCTCGCGACGGGCGCCTGCGTCGTTCCCTGCGCGGGTCATGAGGCCGGCGAGGGCCGTGGAAGCGACCCTAGCGTCGGGATCGAAGCAGAAGTCACGGACGAGGGTCGATGCGGGTGCGCAACTGATGAGGGCGCGCACGCACGCGTGTCGGACGCTCGGGTCGGGGTCGATGAGGCCCATGCCGAGCAGGCGTTCACCCTTGGCGGGCGGAGTGGCAAGCGTGCCGATCCACCGAGCGCCCGCGCGTCGTGCGGGCACCGGCAGGGTCGAGAGGCGGTGCATGCTGGGGACGAACAGCGTCCCGCGTGCGAAGGCCTTTCGGACCGGGCCGACGCGATCGGGAGCGCACAGGAGGTGGCTCAGCGAGAGCGTGATCGAAAGGGACTGCTCGTCCGGCTCGCGCCCGAGCCGGTCCAGCGCGGGGCCGACGAGCCCGGGTCGCGACGCCCAGCGCACCGCCCACCCACTCACCTCCGGGTCCTTGGACCGGCGAAGCAGCGAGCGGAGCAGCGCGTGCGCAGGGTGAGCCTTGTCGGTCAGGCGCGACTCGATCGCCGACGGGCACCCGGGGGCAGCGAGCGCCGATGCCGCGATCCGGACGATGGCCTCGGCCTCGGGCTCCGGCGGGTCGTCAAGGAGTCGGGCCAGCACGCGGGCCATCGAGTCGCCGGCCTGACGGTCGGGGTGACCCAGGCGGCTGAGGGATGCAACGCCGGCGGCGCGGACTCGTGCGTCCGGGTCGGCGACGAGGGTCGCGAGCTGCTCGACGAGTTCGGGCTCGTCGGCGTGGCCCGCGAGTGTGGCCAATGCGGCCCGCGCGCCGGGGCGTCGGTCGGTCCCGAGTTGTGCAGCCGGGGCCCACTGACCTCGCAGCAACGCGACGGCGCCGCGCTTGGCGGTGAGCGGGAGCTGGTCAAAGACCCCTGCGAGTCGCCGGATGCCCTCGCGCGTTGGCGCCCGTCCGATCGCCTCGAGGATCTCGGCCGCGAGCAGATCCCGGGTCTCGTCGTTGGCATAGGGCAGACAGGCGGTTGCCGCGGCAACCCGTTCGTCTGAAGGCAGGGTGGCCAGGAGGGCACCGATCGGCTGATCGGGCCCCGGACGGGTCGAACCCCTGCGGAGCAGCCACATGAGGGGTGCCTGCCACAAGATGTTGGGGATCCGGTCTGCCATGTCAGTTGATCTGGTACCGAAAAGTTTAGTCTCAACTCTTGCGATGCGGGCGGTTTCCGCCAACAATGGCCCCTTCGCGCTCTCGGCGTCTGCGGCCCTCCCTAGGAAATCGGCACCAGACGGCGACGCGGATGATTCCCGGCGCGGAGAGGCCGGGACCCGATAGGGGCGGGGTGCGAAAGGACTTCGCAAGGAGTGGGTATGCAACTCCCAGTCAAGCCGAGCGGCCTTCAGAGCTATCAACTCGTCCTCTACCGACGCGCGCTTCACCCCGAGTTGTTCAGCCTGAAGGGGCGCCGCCTGATCCGCAACGGGGTTTGTGAGTTCGAGGCGTGGATCATGCCCGGCGCGCACGTGCTCCGCTTCAACCATGGGCGTTTCGTTGCGAGCGAACTCGTGACGGATCAGGAAAGCGGGCTTCCCACCGAGGGAGCCGTGACGACCTTCCTGTGCGCCGGCGAGCGTGATTTCGAGCACAGCTTCGAGGACTCGGGGGTTCGGTACCTGACGACGGTCCAGACCGAGACCCTGTCGGAGAACCTCTACAACGCGACCTACCAGGAGATGGTCGAGTTCTCGGAGGAGACCGAGGCCCTGACCCACGAGTGGGACGACCCCGAGCGTGGGCGATGCCTGTCCGTGCTGGACGTCCAGCGGTACGGCAAGGAAGTGCACGCCCAGAGCTTCCATCTGTGGTCTGCCGGGGGCCTCGTCCTGCGGACGCAGACCATGTTCGAGCACTCCTGAGGCCGAGAAGGCCTTGACTTGTGCCCGATCCGGGCCGATTGTTCCTGCGATGACCCACGCAACGCACATGCCGACGGCTGTTCTGGCAGAGCGAATTCGCTGGCCCCGGTGAGGGGCCCGGCGAGGCGTCGTGCCGCTCCCGTCGCGGCAGGGACACAAGCTGAGCATCTCATCGGGGCACCCCGCCCCCACTGACCCGACCAACCTCGGGGCGTGCTGTTGGCATGCCCATACGATGAGCCCGGCGTGAGCATGAACGCCGCGGCACCGAAACGGATTCGAGGAGGCCCGCGATGAGCGGCTCGACAGGCGAGAAGACTGCGGCAGCCAAGCCGAACTACAAGGGCACGTTGAACCTGCCCAAGACGACGTTCCCGATGAAGGCCAGCCTCGTGCAGAACGAGCCGGGGAGCCTGAAGCGTTGGAACAAGATGGATCTGTACGCGCGCGTGCAGGAAGCACGCAAGGACGCGGACCCGTTCGTGTTCCACGACGGCCCCCCCTACGCCAACGGGTCGATCCACCTCGGGCACCTGATGAACAAGTGCCTGAAGGACTTCGTGGTCCGGTCGCGTCTGATGGCGGGCCGCGCATGCCCGTACGTACCGGGGTGGGACTGCCACGGGCTGCCGATCGAGCACAAAGTGATGACCGAGCTCGTGGAGAAGGGCAAGCTCGAGAAGCTGCGCACGCTCGAGGACTCGGCGTTCCGGATGGCGGTGCGCCGTGAGTGCCGCAAGTACGCGGAGAAGCACGTCAAGCTGCAGTCGGAGCAGATGAAGCGTCTGCTGACGCTCGCGGACTACGACGATCCGTACCTGACGATGAACCCTGCGTACGAGGGCGCGGTGCTCGAGGTGCTGGCGTCTCTCGTCGGGCGCGGGCTGGTGTACCGCGCGCTCAAGCCGGTGCACTGGTCGGTCGCCAACGAGACGGCCCTTGCCGAGGCGGAGCTCGAGTACCAGGATCGCGAGGACCTGTCGGTGTTCGTGGACTTCGAGGCAGCCGACGCGGATGCGGTCTACGACGCGTTCGGTCTGGGCGAGGCGGTCGAGGACGAGGACGGCGAGTGGTCGGGGCGTCCGACGCAGTCGCCGAGCTTCATGATCTGGACAACCACGCCGTGGACGCTCCCGGCGAACCTGGCGGTCGCGGTGAACACGCGTTTCGAGTACGCGCTTGTGCGCGTCGATGGGAACGTGACTGTGCTGGCGACCGATCTGGTCAAGCAGGTGACCGAGGCCGCCAAGGCCGAGAGTGTCGAGGTGCTGGCAACGACGCCGGGCGAGAGGCTGCTCGGCCTTCGGTACAAGCACCCGTTCGTTGACGAGGCGCCCAGGCCGCGCGACAACCCGGACGCGGACACGTCCAAGTGCTACACGGTCGTCGAGGCGGACTACGTCACGCTCGAGGATGGCACGGGCTTGGTGCATACCGCGCCCGGTCACGGCACCGAGGACTACCAGACCGGCCTGCGCGTCGGGCTGCCGACGTACTCGCCGGTGCTCGCCGACGGGACGTACGACGAGACCGTCCCCGTGTGGCTGCGCGGGATGAGTGTTTGGGACGCGAACGAGAGGGTCGCGGATTCGCTGCGCGATTCCGGGCACCTGTTCTACTCGAACCGCTTCATGCACAGCTACCCGCACGACTGGCGGAGCAAGACGCCGGTGATCTTCCGCTGCACGGAGCAGTGGTTCGTGGACGTTGATCGCGCGTTCGACGCGGGCGATGGGCGCGAGACGCCGCTGCGCCAGCGCGCGTTGGACGCAACGGAGTCGGGTGTCGCCAACGAGGTCGGGTTCGTCCCGGAGTGGGGACGCAACCGGATGCGCGGGATGCTCGAGAGCCGCCCTGATTGGTGCATCAGCCGGCAGCGGGCGTGGGGTCTGCCGATCCCCTGCTTCTTCACGCCTGATGGTCGTGTTGTGATGACGCGCGCGTCCGTGGAGGCCGTCGCCAAGGCGGTCCGTGCGCGCGGATCCGACGCGTGGTTCACCGAGGATCCTGCGGCCCTGCTGGCGGACTGGGACCAGGGCGCCGACGCTGATCTCGGCGAACCGGTGGACGTCGCGTCGCTGACCAAGGGCGGCGACATCCTGGACGTGTGGTTCGAGTCAGGCTCGAGCTGGAATGCCGTGATGCGCGAGCGGGGCATGGGCTACCCGGTGGACTTGTACCTGGAAGGGTCGGATCAGCACCGCGGTTGGTTCCAACTGTCGCTGCTCCCGGGCCTGGGCGTGACGGGGCACTCGCCGTTCAAGACGCTGCTGACGCACGGGTTCATGGTCAACAAGGACGGGCGCAAGCTGTCCAAGAGCTCGGGCGACACGGTCGAGGACCTGTTCAGGGACTTCGGGGCGGATGTCTTGCGCTGGTGGGTGTGTTCGCTGAGCTACGAGAACGACGTGAAGGTCGACCGCGAGTTCTTCACGCTCGCGGGCGAGAGCTACCGGAAGGTGCGCAACACGCTCCGGTTCATGCTCAGCAACCTGAGCGACTTCACGCCGTCCTGCGATGGCGTCGAAGGCATGTGCGTGTCCGTGGGGTCGATGTCCCCGACATCGCTCGACGCGTGGGTTCTCGGCGAACTGGACCGGGTCGGACGCGAGGTGCGCGAGGCGTACGAGCGGTACGACTTCCGTGTGGTGCACAACCTGCTCTACGACTTCTGCAACGACACGCTGAGCGCGCTGTACCTGGCTGCGGTCAAGGACCGCCTGTACTGCGACAAGCCGGACTCGGCGCGTCGGCGTCAGACGCAGACGGTGCTGTGGGACCTGGCGGACGGGCTCGCGCGACTGCTCGCGCCGGTCATGTGCCACACGTCCGACGAGGCATATCGGGCGCTGCACTCCGTTGACCAGAAGGACACGGAGCGCTCCGTGCACCTGGACACGTTCGCCGGCGAGGCCGGTGCCGAGGCGGACCCGGGTTGGTCCGAGGTGCTCAAGATGCGCCACGAGGCGCTGACTGCCCTCGAGCACGCCAAGGGTGAACTCGGCGTCGAGAACCCACTGGACGCCGGGCTTGTGCTCCCCGATTCCGGCGGGGTTCTTGCCCGGTTCGATCCGAGGGACCTCGCGGACTTGTGCGGCGTCAGCCGGGTGTCGGTCGATCCACAGGCAGAGCGCGTCGTCGTGTCGGACCTCCGTGAGGAGCCGCGCTGCGAGCGTTCGTGGAAGCGAGACGGAACGGTTCGGGCTCGGAGCGATGGCGGGATGTTGAGCGATCGCGACGCCGAGGCCGTAGGCGTTCGGTAAGTCGTCGGCGGAGCCGCGGCAGAAACACAACATGCCGGGTCCGAAGTGGCCCAGATCCGACCCCTGTGGAGGCGGGACGACGTGCGTACGTCCGGTAACAGCCGGCGTGTCGCGTGGCGTCAACACGGGGTGGAGCGGCGAAGCCCGCTGGACGAATGACCGAGCCATGCGACGACCCGATCCGATCAGATCCGACGACCGCGCCACCGACTCGCCGACGATGATCGAGCGGACCGAGGGCATCACGCACGAACTGGCCAACCTCCTGGACGGCTCGTCGCGCTGCCTCAGCCTGGCGCTGACGCGTCTGGAGCGCAGCGACACCGATCCGACAGGCGTCGAGGAGGCACGGCGCCAGCTCTCGATCGTCGCCGGCGCCATGCGCGAGATGAGCGGGCTGGTCCACGCGATCCTCGCCGGGCGCAGCGCGGGCAGCGCGTGGCCGTTGGGGATCGGGGAGAGCGGGTCGCTGGCGGACGCGTTGCACCATGCCGCGGCCGTGATGCGCCCCGTCGCGGAGCGCCGGAGCGTGCGCATCGAGGTGGACACGGAAGCCGCGACGGAATCGATCTGCGCGGGCCCGGTCTACGCGTGCGTGACGGGCGCGATCCGCAACGCGGTCGAGTCGATCGACCGCTCCGGGCACGGCGGCGGGCTGATCCTGGTCCGCGGACTGCTCGCGGGTGGTGTCTTCCGAATCGAGGTCATCGATGACGGCGAGGGCCTGCCCGAAGGCGACCCGGACCGGCTGTTCGACGCGGGCGCCTCGACAAAGGGGAGCACGGGGCTCGGCCTCTCGTTCGCACAGGACCTGGTGCGTTCGCTCGGAGGGAGCGTGCGCCTGGAGGCACGTCCGGGCAGGGCGAACGGAGCGAGGCTTGTGGTCGAGGGTCCGGCGACGCCGCTGCGTGATGTTCAGCCCGGCGGGGGGAATGCATGAGCGAGGGGTCTCGTCGCATCAAGGTGCTGGTTGTCGACGACGATCCGATCGTCGCCGAGTCGCTTGCGGAGTTCCTCTCGCTCGAGGGGTTCGACGCGACGACGGCGTTCGATGGCGCGGAGGCGGCCGAGCGTCTGGAACAGAACGCGCGCGAGGCCGGAGCGGGGGGCGACGGTCCGGCGTTCGAGTTGGTGATCACGGACATCGCGATGCCGCGGCTTGACGGGCTTGGCCTGCTCAAGCGCGTCGTCGAGGAGCACCCGAGCACGGTGGTGCTGGTGCTGACGGGGTACGGGACGATCGAGTCGGCGGTGGAGGCCGTACGCCTTGGCGCCGTGGACTACCTGACCAAGCCGGTCGTTGACGCGGAGCTGCGGACGGCGCTCGAGCGTGCGCTGCGTCAGCAGGCGCTGGCCGCGGAGAACATCGCCCTCAAGCGTCAGCTGACGCGTCGCGAGGGTCTTGCGAACATCATCGGGCGCGACCATCGCATGGCGCGGATCTACGAGCTAATCGAGGCCGTGTCCCCGAGCAAGACGACGGTCTTGATGACGGGCGAGTCGGGCGTCGGCAAGAGCCTGATCGCGCGGGCGATCCACGAAGCGAGCCCGCGTCGCGAGGCGCCGTTCGTGGAGATCTCCTGCGGATCGATCCCCGAGACGCTGCTCGAGAGCGAGCTGTTCGGGCACGTCAAGGGCGCCTTCACCGGGGCGCACGCCGACAAGGTCGGCAGGTTCCTCGCGGCCGACAAGGGCACGATCTTCCTCGACGAGATCAACTCGGCATCGCCGGGGATGCAGCTGAAGCTGCTGCGAGTGTTGCAGGAGCGCCGCTTCGAGCCGGTGGGCTCGACGGAGACCGTGGAGGTCGACGCGCGCGTGATCCTGGCGAGCAACCAGCCGCTGGAGCAGTTGGTGGGCGAGGGGACGTTCCGCCAGGACCTGTACTACCGGATCAACGTCGTCAAGATCGAGGTCCCGCCGCTCCGGGATCGCGTCAGCGACGTACCGATCCTGGCCGAGCACTTCCTGGCCAAGCACGGCGCAGAGCTCGAGAAGCAGCTCGCCGGGTTCACGCCGGAGGCCCTGGACATCCTCACGAGCTACTCGTATCCGGGCAACGTGCGCGAGTTGTCGAACATCGTCGAGCGCGCGGCCGTTCTGACACGCACGCCAACGATCGGCCCGGATGTGCTCCCGGCGCACGTCACCGGGGCCGCACCGGATCCGTTGTCCGCAGCCCCGCAAGCCGGCGCGCAAGACGACGCGCCAATGACGTGGACGCCGATGTCGCTGGTCGATGCATTGCGCGATCCGGAACGGAAGATCATCGAGGCGGCGCTGCGCGCCAACGACTGGAACCGCCAGAAGACGGCCGACCAGCTCGGGATCAACCGGACCACGTTGTACAAGAAGATGAAATCGCTCGGGATCGACGAGCGCGGCGACCGCGCGGCCGGCTAGCACGCACCAGCGCCGATCCGAATGGGCACCCCTATACTCCCGTGTTGCCGCTGAGCGGGGTTTGTTCGTGGGACCCCGCCCGGCGCGACGGATCCGCGCATACGGATCGCCGCCCGTCGGGTCCGGAACGGGATTGCGTCGCTCACCTGGATGTGAACCCACGCTTGATGTGAACCCACGGCCAGCGCGCTGCTGCATTGCGGCGCTTGCGTTGTCGCGCCAGCAGAGGGAACCACCTGGGATGATCACGCCCGAGACCGAGCCATCTGGACGACCCGGCCCCGAGCGATACCGCGCCCTGACCCGAGCGAACATCGCGAAGACCGCTCAGTGGGAAGCGATGGACGCCGACCTCCGCGAGGCGGTTGACGTCGTCTCGCGGGTGCTCCCATTCCGGACCAACGCGTACGTGATGGACGAGTTGATCGACTGGGCGGACGTCCCGGACGACCCGATGTTCCGCCTGACGTTCCCGCACCGCGACATGCTCGATGATGGGGCGTACCGAGAAGTGCGATCGCTCGTGCGTGAGGGCGCGTCGCGCGAGGCGATCGAAGCGGAGGCCAACCGCATCCGCCTGTCGCTGAACCCGCACCCCGCCGGGCAGATGACGCACAACGTGCCGATGATCGACGATGAGCCGGTCTCGGGCATGCAGCACAAGTACCGCGAGACGGTGCTGTTCTTCCCCGGTCAGGGCCAGACGTGCCACGCGTACTGCACGTTCTGCTTCCGGTGGGCGCAGTTCGTCGGCCTGGAGGACCTGAAGTTCTCCTCCAAGGAGGTCGACCAGCTCGTCGCGTACCTGCGCGAGCATCCCGAGGTCACCGACGTGCTCTTCACGGGCGGCGACCCGATGATCATGAAGACGGCGCTGTTGGCGAAGTACATCGAGCCGCTGCTCGACATCGAGAGCGTCCGGACGATCCGGATCGGAACCAAGAGCGTTGCGTATTGGCCGCAGCGGTACGTCAGCGACGCGGACGCGGACGACTGCCTGCGCTTGTTCGAGCGCGTGACGCACGCGGGCAAGCACCTGGCGCTGATGGGGCACTACTCGCACCCGGTGGAGCTCTCGACGCCGGTTGCGCAGGAGGCCGTGCGACGGATCCGATCGACGGGCGCGAATGTGCGGATGCAGAGCCCGGTGATCCGGCACGTCAACGACGAGGCGAGCACGTGGCGTGAGCTGTGGACGCGCGGCGTGAGCCTTGGCGCGATCCCGTACTACATGTTCGTCGAACGCGACACGGGCGCTCATGACTACTTCCAGCTCCCGTTGTGGCGCTGCTGGGAGCTGTTCCGCGAGGCGTACCAGCGCGTGAGCGGCATGGCGAGGACCGTGCGCGGGCCGAGCATGAGCTGCTTCCCGGGCAAGTGCCACATCCTCGGTGTCACGGACGTCGGCGACAAGAAGGCGTTCGTGCTCGAGTTCCTGCAGGCGAGGCGCCCGGAGTTGGTCAGGCGTCCGTTCTTCGCGAAGTTCGACCCCGAGGCGACCTGGTACGACCAACTCAGGCCGCTGACCGAGGCGGACCGGGCGTACTTCATCGCGCCCGACGAGTCGGCCCACGAACCGCTGGAGCTGACGGTGTCCGCCGGGCGCCCGAACGGAGCGACCGGGGCCGACGGCGCCGCCCTGAACTGACGCCGCCCCCCCCTCGCCCACCCTTCGTCACGCCTCC
>JANQQG010000197.1 GCA_028285065.1 Phycisphaerales bacterium | reverse complement strand
GGCGACGCTTGCGTCGAACGAGGCGTTCAAGTCGGGGGCGCGTGACCTGGTTTGGCTCCGGCTGGCGTTGGCGTCGGGCGTGGTCGACTTGTATGCGACGGTTGATGAGGAAGGGGCGATGACTGGGGGCGAGGTGCGGCTGCGGACCGCGCCGATGCGTCTTGATGAGGCGCGTCGGGCCGAGGTCGAGGGGGCGGTGGGGGTGCCGTTGTCGAACGTGTCGTTCGAGGTGCTGCCGCGGCTGTCTTCGGCGTGCGATCTGTATTCGTTGGGTGTGCTGGGTGTGCGTGCGCTGTTGGTGGATGGTTCGACGTCGCTGGCGGTGGCGCTGGACGAGACGCTGAGTTTGGCGCGTGAGCTTGGGTCGGGTGAGCACTCGGGATCGCTCGAGGAGCGTGTGGGGCTGGCGCTGGCTTCGGATCCGAGGTGGTTGGAATCGTTGGGGCCGCAGCGGTTGGTGAGCGAGGAGATGGATGCTGCTGAGGCGTTCGCGTTCGTTCCGGAGCGTTTGTGGTGGGGTGTGCTCGCGGCGTTGGTCCGGATGTTCCCCGGGGTGGGTCCGGATTCGGTGTGCCGCGACCTTGGGGATGCACCGCCTGCGCAGCACACGGCATTGGACGCGTCGCTGTCTGATTTCGAGGATCTGGTGCGTCGCTCGCGGTCGCTTGTGATGGTGGATTGGACGCGGAACCGTGAGCTTCACGGGGTGATCCGGTCGTTCCGGACGGGGTTGGTGGGGAGCACGTAGGGTTGGTTTGATCTGGTAGAGTGGTTGTGCCCCATCCGGGAGCGTCCGAGGGCGGGCGTGCGGTTTGGCGGCGCGTTGAACTCGGGAGGTCGTGGCGATGTGCGCATCGATTGGCAGGGTCGTGGGCGTGCTGTTGGTGGTGGGGTTCGGGGCGTTGATGACCGGGTGCTCGTGTACGCCGAAGATGGAGCGGTTCAACGTGACGGTGGAGCTCGATCCGGAGCTCGTGCGAGCGGATCGGGTCGATACGTACAAGGTTCACCTCGTCGGCGTGAGCGATCAGCGTCTTGGGGAGTGGTCGGGCGTTCCGATGAGCGAGTACTGGGCGGGGACATCGGGGCTTGGTGATTCGGCGTCGGTGCGTGAGTTCGTGTTCTCGCAGACGCAGCGCGAGGCGATGGTGATCACGCGTGATGACCCGATCTGGAACGTCTGGGCGGAGCGGAACGCGATGCACCTGTTCGTGCTCGCGGACATCTACCTTCCGGGCAAGCCGGATCTTCCGGGTGACGCGGATCCGCGCCGTGAGATCCTGCCCTTGGATCGGTGCAAGTGGGACGATCAGCGTGAGCTGAAGTTCATGGTTCGTCGTCCTCGGATCGTGACGCTGACGTCGCCGCCGCCTCCGCCGGCTGGTTGAGCGCGCGCCGACGGGAGTCCCGATGGATGCGTGCGGCGGGTTCGAGGTCGATCGTGAGCTGAGCCGCACCGGGCTGGGCTCGGTGTACGCTGCGCGCCGCAGTGGCGATGGCGGAGATGAGGCGCGGTACGCGATCAAGACGTGCGAGCCGGAGGCGGCGGTCGTCGGGGATGCTCGTGCGCGCGAGTTGATCGCACGGTTCATGGCGCAGGGGGAGGCGCAGCGGGCGCTGGCGTCGGAGTCTGAGCGCTGGGCGCCGGTGCACGAGCTTGGAACGATCGAGGGTGGCGCGTTCGTCGCGACGGACCTGTTCGGTGTGCCGTCGGCCGAGTTCTTCCTGAAGCGTCAGCGTCTTGACGCGGCGCAGCTGAAGCGCGTGGTGGTGGGGGTGCTCGAGGGGCTGTCGGAGGCGTCGCGTCCGCATGGGAACCTGAAGGCGACGAACGTCCTGATCGAGGCGCATGACCTTGCGCGGATTGCGCTGTCGGACCCTCTGCCTGATGGCGAGGTCGACAAGGGTGCGCACCGGGTCGCGGACACGCTGGCGGTGGGGGAGTTGGTGCATCACCTCGCGCTTGGGCGCGCATATCCGGGGCGGAATGCGTGGCCTTTGGAGGGCGCGGGGTGGTCGGCGCTCGGTGGGGCGGGGAAGCGGTGGCGGGAGCTGTGCAACGACCTGCTGAATCCGGACCTGACGCCGGAGGATGCGGACCCGGCGGCTGTG
>JANQQG010000183.1 GCA_028285065.1 Phycisphaerales bacterium | reverse complement strand
ATCCCTACACGGGCGCGCACGACCGACGCCGAGGCGGCACAATGCAGGGCATGCTCGCCCCAATCGACATCGCACGAATGGAAGAGGCGCGACGCGTCGCCGGCTGCGGCGACATCGCCACCATCACCGTCCCGCTCTGCGGCGGCATCATGACCTACAACGGGCCCGACGCCTTCGAGAACGTCGCGACCGGCCTGGCCATGGACCAGGAGTTCACAGCCGACGACTGCGAGCGCCTCTTCGCCTTCTACGCCGAGCACGGCGTCACGCCCGAGGTCGAAGTCTGCCCGTTCGCCCACGAGTCACTGATCAAGCGTCTCGGTGAACGCGGCATGGTCATCAAGGAGTTCTCCAACGTCCTCGCGCGCACGCTCGTCGAGGGCGAAGACCCGCGCACCATGACGCCCAACCCGTGGGACCCGGCGCTCGAGATCCGACCTGTTGAGCGCGATGACGAGGACATGATCCGCACATTCGCGATCACCTCGACGAGCGGCTTCCTCAAGCCCGGCCAGGAGGCGACGCAAACGATGCTGGACTGGAGCGGGCGGATCGTGGCCCACCCGCGCAGCCGTGCGTTCATCGCCTACGTCGATGGCGAGGTTGCGGGCGCGGGTTCGATGGAGAGCGCCCCGCCCGTCAGCGCGGTCTTCGGCATGACCACGCTCCCCGCGTTCCGTCGTCGCGGGGTGCAGGCCGCGATGATCGCGCACCGACTCTCTGCCGCGCGTGCCGACGGGTGCGAGGTCGGGATCATCCACTCGCGCCCGGGCATCGCCACCGAGCGCAACGCCGCCCGAATGGGCTTCTTCAACGCGTACACGCTCGCCACCCTCACCGCGGCCCCGCAGGGCTCCTGAGGGGCCCAAGCGCCTGGGGCCAGCCCCTACAACCGGCACACCTTCTCACGGGCCCCTGTTGCGACCAGGCCCTCGCCGAGGTCGTTTGGCCTTCGACAAGTCGTGGTCGTCTTCGCGGGCGGATGGGATTCTTGTTTCAACATCAAGCCGGGCCACGAACAAGCCCTGTGTTCCCAACGGTCTCCCGCAGAGAGACCTCGCCCGGCCACCAAGTCGGCGGCCAGACACCCGAACCGCCCCCACGCTCTTCCCTGAGCTGGGGCACGAAGCCTGGAGAAGTTCAGATGCGACCCACCAACTGCTTTGCAGCTTTCGCGTGCCTGTCCCTCGCCGGTGTCGCGAATGCGTCTGTTTCCAGCCCGGACATCACCGGCGCGTTCTACCTGAACGGGTACATCGATCGCGAGCACGACGTTGACCTCGGGCGTGTCGACTTCAACAACGGCACCACCTACCGGCGGTTCATCTACGCCGATCGCGTCCACTCCTTCGAGTACAGCGGCCCCACCAACCGCAAGAAGATGTCGATCAACAAGGGCCAGCACGTCACCACGCTCGGCGAGAAGATCGACCTCCGCATGCTCGACGGCGACGGCAACAACGTCAGCGATACCGATCGTGAGCTCTTCGCCGACGCCGTCAAGGGCGCATTCCGCAACGCCAACCTGAACCACTACGTGGACATCAGCGGCGGCGGCGTGACCTTCAGCTTCGTCGTCGAGTTCGAGCGTCCCATCAAGGACAACGACGCCGGCGACGACCAGGTCCCCGAGCTCCTCTACTTCGAGCGCGGCGCCAACGGGAGCAACTCCTCCCTGACCATCGAGGCCCTCGATGCCGACGGCAACCCCATCGGCCACGCCCTCGTCCTCATGCCCGATGACGCCGTCCACACCATCCCCCGCGCCCAGGTCACCGGCGGCCAGTACATGAGCGCCGTCCCGCTCGACCTCTCCAAGCTCGGCGTCGACGAGGTCACCAGCCTCCGCATCCGCACCCCGCGTGCCGGCGACCTGACCACCGGCGGCTACACCTACCCGGGCGGCGAGCAGGCCCCCGACTTCAAGCTCGTGGCCGTCCAGACCTACGACACCCCGAAGGCCACCTGGTACGGCGACTGATCGACCGACGACACAACAGACCCCGGTCCACGACTGACCGACGGGATCAACCAGCATTCTGCGGTTCGGGCGGGCACGCGTTTCTTCAGGGCGCGTGCCCGCTTTTTCTTGAGCGTCGTGCGCCCGTCACGATCCCCGCGACGGTGTCATCAAGCTCTCCGCCTCGTCCTCGAGCAGACGCTTGATCTCCGCCAGGCACAGCGCGGCCGTCGCACCATCGACCACGCGATGGTCGCACGCGAGGCTCAGCGGGAGCAGCTTGCCGACGCGGTACCACCCGTTCTTGACGACCATCCCCTCGTGGGCGCGACCCACCGCCAGGATGCCGACCTCCGGGTAGTTGATCACCGGCGTCGCGAAACGACCCGCGTGCGAGCCGACGTTGCTGATCGTGAACGTCGAGCCGACGAGCTCCTCGCGCCCGATCGAGCGATCGCGGGCGCCCATGGCGACGCGCGTGATCTCGCGCCCCATCTGCAGCACACCAAGCGCATCCGCGTCGCGGATCACCGGGACCATCAGCCCCGTGTCCGTGTCCGTCGCGATGCCGAGGTGCACCGCGCGGTGCACGACGATCTCCTCGTTCGCGTCGTCCGTCGTCGCGTTCATCGCGCCGAACTTGCCGGACAACGCACGGCAGACTGCCGAGGCAACGAATGGGAGGAAGCTGACCTTCTCGCCGCTCGCGCCGGCCAGACGCTTGCGGACCGCGTCCAGGGCCGTGCAGTCCGCCTCGTCCATCACCGTGAAGTGCACGGCCTGGTTGATCGACTCGCGCAGACGGTTCGCGATCGTCCGGCGTACGCCGCGGAATGGGATCCGTGCAGACTCAGACCCCTGCGGGATCTCCGGCTTGGGCGGCGCCTCGGGCACGCGGCTCGGCATCGCACCAGGGGCCGCGGCAGGGAGCGGCGCGGGTGCACTCGGTGCCTGGCGAGCCGCGGGGGCCGCGCCGCCACCGGCGCCGGCCGCACGAACGTCCTTCTCGGTGACGCGTCCGCCGATCCCGCTCCCCGCGATCGCGTTGATGTCCACGCCCATCTCGCGCGCGAGCCGGCGTACGGCCGGGGTGGCCAGGGCCTTGCCACCTTCGCTTGTCACACCAGCAACGCCGCCGGAGACGTTCCCGACGACCGTGCCGGCGTCCTCGCGCTCGGCGCTGGTCTCGGGCGCCGGCGCGGGCGCCTGGCCGTTGCTGCCTGCACCCTTCTTCTTCGACGGCTTCTTCGCTGGCTTGGCCTCGGCTTCAGCCGTACCACCACCCTCGCCCTCGAAGGAGACGAGCGGGTTGCCGACGTGCATGATCTCGCCCTCTTCGCCCCAGAGCTTCGCGATGACGCCCGGGCGGGGGCTCGGCACCTCGACGAGGGCCTTGTCGGTTTCCATGTCGGCGAGGATGTCGTGCTCATCGACCGTCTGGCCGACTTCGACGCGCCACTTGATCAGCTCTGCCTCGTGAACGCCCTCACCCAGGTCGGGCAGGATGAAGTCGTTGGGGTTGGCGGACTTCGCGTGGGCCATCGTCGCTCCTCGTCGTCTTCGCAGCAAGCGGGGGCGCGGAAGAACGTCCCCGGTCGTCATTCATGATATGCGGGGCGGGCAGGGGGGTCGAAACATGGGCCGGCTGCCCAGCAGAAGGGTCCCAAGGGAGGGGGGGAAGGAAGAAAGGGGGGTCAGTAGCTGAGGCACTCGGTGATGCCCTTGCCGATCCGGTCGGCGTCGGGCAGGTAGTCCAGCTCCAGCTTGTAGTACGGCATCACGGTGTCAAAGCCCGCGACGCGCTGGACGGGGGCCTCCAGGTGCAGGAAGCACCGCTCCTGGATCAGCGTCGCGACCTCGGCCCCGAACCCGCAGGTCTTGGGCGCCTCGTGGACGATCACGGCACGCCCGGTCTTCTCGACGCTCTCGGCGATCGTGTCGACGTCCACGGGGTAGATCGTCCGCAGGTCGATCAGCTCGACCGAGACGTCCTCGGGCAGCTCGTCGAGCGCCTTTAGGCACTCGAAGACCGTCGCGCCCCACGTCACCACGGTGATGTCCGAGCCCTCGTTGACGACCTTGGCCTTGCCGATCGGCACGGTGTACTCGTCCTCGGGCACCTCCTCGCGGAACGCGCGGTACACGCGCTTCGGCTCGAAGAACACCACCGGGTCCGGATCGCGGATCGCGCTGATCAGCATCCCCTTGGCGTCGTATGGAGTCGTCGGCATGACGACCTTCAGGCCCGGGTGGTGCGCGTAGATCGCCTCCGGTGAGTCGGAGTGAAGCTCCGGTGCGTGGATGCCGCCGCCGACCGGGACGCGGACCGTCAGCGGGATCGTGATCGACCCGCGGGTCCGCGTGCGGAAACGCGCTGCGTGGTTGACGAGCTGGTCGTACGCCGGCCCGAGGAACCCCTCGAACTGGATCTCGGGCACCGGGCGCATCCCGGCCATCGCAAGGCCCACGCTCGTTCCCATGATGCCGGACTCGGCCAGCGGCGTATCGACGACGCGCTCGTCGCCGAAACGCGCCTGGAGGCCCTCGGTCGCGCGGAAGACCCCGCCGTTCTTGCCGACATCCTCGCCGAGGACGACGACGCGATCGTCGGCCTCCATCTCTTGTGCGAGCGCGAGGTTGATGGCTTGGACGATGAAGAGGTTGGCCATTGAGCTGTTTCCGTTCTCGTTGTCGCACCCGTGTGTCTTCAACGGGCGGTTGATTCTGTCTTAGCCCGCGAGGATCAGGAGCATCCCCGCCTCGGGTCCTGCCCCGCTGGGGGCGTCTGTTTCCGTGCCCGAGTCATCGGGCGTCATCGAGAGGGCCGTGTTCACGACCTCGGCGACCTGATCGGCCGGGTAGTCGAGCTTGACCGGCGTGCCCTCGCCCGAGATCCAGATCTCGGTCAGTCCCTTTCTTCCCGGGCGCACCATGCGGACGAACCGGGCGTTGACCCAGCGTTCCTTGCCCCGCACGTCGCGCGTCTTGAAGAGCATCGCACGCCCTACACCCGCAGACCGGCCTGCTCGGGGTGCTGCCCGATCGAGCTGGTCCGGCCCGTATCGCGCTGACGAACCAGCTCGTCCGGGAGCTCGGCGAACGTGTGGTCGAAGATGTCCTCGAACGTCGGCGCCTCGATCCCCTCGGCCGCCTTGACGACCTCGCTGACGACAGCCTTGGCCTTCGCCTCGAGCTTGGACTGCTTGTCGTCGTCCCAGAGGCCGCGAGCCTCGAGGTACTTGCGTGTGCGGATGAGCGGGTCCCTGGCCTTCCAGGCCTCGACCTCCTTCTCGTCGCGGTAGCGCCGAGCGTCGTCGGCGGTCGTGTGGTCGCCGAGGCGGTAGGTCATCGCCTCGATGAGCGTGACGCCGCCGCCCCCACGCGCGCGCTCGAGCGCCTCGCGGGTTGCCTTGTAGACCGCGAAGAGATCGTTGCCGTCGACCTGGATGCACTGCGCGCCGTACGCGAGCGCCTTCTGCGCGACGGTCTCGGATGCCATCTGGATCTCGCGCGGGACGGAGATGGCCCACTGGTTGTTCTGGCAGAAGAAGACGCACGGAGCGTTCATCACGGTGGCGAAGTTCATCGCCTCGTGGAAGTCACCCTCGCTGGTCGCGCCGTCACCGAAGTACGTGATGACCGCCTTGTCCTCCTTGCGGATCTTGTACGCCCAGGCGATGCCGGCTGCGTGGAGCATCTGCGTGCCGATCGGGATCGCGATCGGGGTCTGACGGACGCCCTCGGGGATCAGGTTGCCCCGCTCGTCGCCCATCCAGTGCAGCAGGATGTTCTGCATGGGCAGCCCGTGCAGGAAGAGGGCGGCGTTCTCGCGGTAGCACGGGACCAGGAAGTCCTGACCCTTCCGCGCGGCGAAGCCGGAGCCGGCCGCGGCCGCCTCCTGGCCCTTGTTCTGCGGGTACGTCCCCATGCGCCCGGAGCGCTGGAGCTTGAACGCGATCTCGTCGTAGTGACGGCAGGTGACCATGTGCTCGTAGAGGAACACGACCTGCTCGTCGGTCAGCGTGTCCTGCGCGAGCTCCTCATCGAGCTTCCCGTTCTCGTCGAGGATCTGCAGGTACTCGATCTTCGCCTCGTAGACGACTTGCTTGGGCATGGACTCTCCTTCAAGCCCTGCTCGGCTGCGACGGCGCGTCGGTGACGCGGACGCCGCCCCGGCGGGCGTTGCGGTTCGGTTGCCATCGTACCAGGGGTTAGGCCTCGGACTGGTGCGAGGGGACGTAGGGCGTGCCGCCGTAGCGGTCGCCGGGGAACTGCTTGATCGCGTCCTGGTTCGGGTTGCGCCCCGTTCCCTGCGCGACGGGCGAACGCTCGGGGATGATGAAGTCCTCGTTCGCCAGCGACTCGTTGTGCGACAGCATCGACTCGGCCGTCGACAGCATCGTGTCGTCCGCGTTGACGTACAGCTCGCGACGCACCAGGCGCTGGATCTCCAGCTCCGCGATGTCGAAGAAGTGCATCGCCGCGGCCTTGTTGCGCTCGAACTCCGGACCCTCGTGGCCCTCGCGGATCTCACGATCAAGGCGGCTGAGGGTGCACGCCCACGCGTGCAGCAGGATCGCCGAGTCCGCGATCCGCGCCTGCACCGCCTGACGGTGCACGATCGCCTCGCGGTAACGCTTCGAAGCCTGCTTGAACTCGTAGCTGTGCTGCTGGATCCAGCGGCACAGACGCTCGCCCACCGGACGAAGCGACTCGTGCACGCTGTTCAGCTTCGGTGCCTTGCGACGGATCCCCAGGAACAGCTCGATCCCAAGGGGGGTCGCGGCCTTGATCACCGGGCCCCGGGTCATGTTCTTGGCGATGCGCCCGAGGTTCTTCCCGAAGCCCTCGTCCGAGTTCCAGCCGACGGCGTCCTGCACCGCGAGCATGCTCTCCGCCAGCTGCTTGCCGCCGTACGCGAACACGAACGACTGCATGACCTCGTTCGCACCCTCGACGATCAGGTTGATCCGAGAGTCGCGGAAGATCCGCTCCACCTCGTTCTCGGTCATGTACGACTCGCCGCCCATGATCTGCACCGCGTCGTTGACCACGCGGTACCCGTACTCGCTGCAGAACGTCTTGCAGACAGCCGTCTCGACCATGATGTCCTCGTCGTGGCGATCGAGGAACCCGGTCGTTGCGTAGAGCACGGCATCCATTGCGTACGTGTACGCGCCCATGCGGGCGACCTTCTGCCTGACGAGCTCGAAGTCCGACAGTGGACGCTGGAACTGGTGGCGCGTCTGCGACCACTTGATGGCTTGGTCCATCGCGCGCTTGGCGCCGCCGAGCATGCCGGCGCTGAGCGTGCAGCGTCCGTAGTTCAGGCAGGTCAGCGCGACGTTGAGGCCCTTGCCCTCCTTGTGCAGGAGGTTCTCCTTGGGGACCTTGACGTCGGTGAAGCGGATGCGCGCCTGCCACGTGCCGCGGATGCCGCACTTGGAGCGGTTCTTCTGGAAGATGTCGATCCCGTCCATGTCCGGTGTGCAGACGAGCGCGGTGACCTTCTCCTTGCCGCCCTCGAGTTTCTGCTTGGCCATGACGGTGAACATGCCCGACAGCGCGCCGCTGGTGGCCCACTTCTTCTCGCCGTTGAGGATGTAGTGCGACCCGTCCTCGGAGACCTCGCAGTGCGTCTCCTGGCCGCCCGCGTCGCAGCCGACGTTGGGCTCACTCAGGCAGAACGCGCTCAGCCATTCACGGGCGAGCTTGGGCAGCCAGCGCGACTTCTGCTCGTCGGTGCCGAACAGCATCACGGCCTTGCAGCCGATCGACTGGTGCGCCGACACGATGACCGCTGTCGAGCCGCAGTACTTCCCGATCAGCTCGAGCACGCGGTTGTAGCTGGTGATGCCCATGCCCAGGCCGCCGTGCTCCTTGGGGATGGTCATGCCGAGCACGCCCATCTCGAAGAGCCGGTCGATGACCCAGCGCGGGGTCTCTTGCTCCTGGTCGATCTGGATCGACGGGTGCTCGGTCTTGAGGTAGGTCTCGAGCGTCGCGAGCAGTTGGTCGCACTCCGCGACCTCGCCCGGGCGCTCCTTGCCGATCACGTCCGGGTACGGGAAGAGCAGGTCTTCGCGCAGATTGCCCCAGAAGATGTTCTTGATGAAGCCCATCGAGGTCGGCTCGGCGCCGAGCAGGCTCTCGGCCTCCTCGATCAGCTTCCGGTCCTTCTCGGACACACCCTTCATGCTCTTGAGATCGGCCATGCTTCGCTCCGAAAGCGCCGGGTCCGCGAACTCGCGGAGCCGGCGTAGGTCTACTTGTCTTCCTCCCGCCCCGCGCTGCCGCCGCTCAGGCCTTCGCCTTCGACTTCGCAAAGAAGGCCTCGATCGACGCGACCGCCTGCGGCAGCGCCCGCAGACGGATCAACTCGCGGCGCTCGGTCGTCAGCCCGGCGCCGTACCCCTCTTCGAGCCCCGACTCGATCGCACGCACCACCCCGCGCCCCGGCTCGGTCGATGTGGCTTCGTCGCGGACCTCGACAAGAGCCGCGAGCACGCGCGCCTTGATCGAAGGACGCCCGATCCAACGCGAGGGCGAGCCGTCCCGACGGTCGGTCTTCGCGCTCTTCAGCCACGCCAGGGCGACGCCAGGCAGCGCTGCGGCATCGTCCGCAACCGCGTCGAACAGCCCAGCCGCCTCGGCTTCATCCGACTTGTACGCCTTGCCGGCGCACGTCCGGCGGATCGCGTCCGCGGGATCGACACGCGCGGGTAGCAGGTTCGTTCCGCCCCACCCCGGGCAGATCCCAAGACCCGCCTCCGGCAGACCGATCGGGAAGGGTTTCTCGCGACGGCACCCGACGATCCCGTCGCAGTGCATCGCAAGCTCCAGTCCGCCGCCGAGTGCGGCTCCGTTTACGGCCGCGACCGTCGGGCACCCAAGCTCGGCGATCATCGCAAACACGCGCTGCCCGTAGGCGAGGTACTTATCCAGGCCGTCGTCGCTCTCATCGCGGATGGTCGCGAGGTCTGCGCCCGCGACGAACACGCGCTCGCTCGCCGAGGCGAGGATCATGCCCGTCGGCGGCGTCTCGCGGAGGGTGTGCAGCGTCGCTTCGAGCCGCTGGAGCAGCTCGAGGTTGAGCACGACAACCGGGGAACCCGGCTGCTCGAGCGTGATCGTTGCGACCCCGCTCTCATCGCGCTGGACCGGCAGCACGCTCGCAGTCATCAAACTCCCTCCGTACCACGATGGGCCCAGGCCGTCGCACGAGCACAACCCGAACAGATCGGGTGGCGTGGCGGCTCGGACAAGTATAGGCGGGCTCTTCAGCTCAGCCGGGCGCGCAGGGCCGTCTGGGCCTGCTCGCTCAGGACCACGTCTGCCGACAACTCGGCCCCCCGACGGACCATCGCCTCGTCGTCGGACCCGTCGAGACGGTTGAGCAGCGACTTGGTCGCCGCCAGCGCCTCGGCCCCGCCCTCGGCCAGGCGCGAGACGATCGTGTCGACGAGTTCGTCGAGCCCCTCGCGGTTCGGGGCCAGCTCATCGACAAGCCCCAGCGCGTGTGCCCGCTCGCCGGTGAGGATTCCCCCGCGCAGGAGCACGCTCCGGGCCCGACCGGGCCCGATCTTGCGCACGACCCATGGAGCGACCACCGCAGGGCACAACCCGAGGTCGACCTCAGGAAAGCCCATCTTGCTGTCTGCGTGCGTGATCGCAACGTCGCACACCGCCGCCAGCCCGCACCCTCCGCCGATGGCCGCGCCGTTGACGCGGGCGACCACGACGCTCTCGAGCGACCGGATCTTGACCGTCAGGTCCGCGAGCCTGCGCAGGAGCCGCCGCGGCGTCTCTTCGTCGCGCAGGATCTCCTTGAGGTCCATCCCCGCGCAGAACGACTTACCCGCTCCCGTGATCACC
>JANQQG010000170.1 GCA_028285065.1 Phycisphaerales bacterium | reverse complement strand
CCGCAGGAGATCGCGAGCGGGAAGTTCCAGGGGCTGATGACGACGCAAACGCCGCGAGCCTGGTGCCAGAGTTCGTCGAGCTCACCGATGAAGTTGCCGAGGCGTTCGCGCTGGAAGAGGCCGACCGCGTAGCGGGCGTAGTACTCGCAGAAGTCGATCGCCTCACACACGTCGGCGTCCGCCTCACGCCAGGGCTTGCCGGCTTCCTTGACCATCACGCCCGCGAGCTCGTCCCTCCGGGCGCGCATGGACTCGGCGGCCCGGGTCAGCACGCGGGCGCGCACGAGCGGATCCGCGTCGCGCCACATCCCGGCGCTCTCGCTGGCCTTGGCGACCATCGCGGAGGCGGCGTCGAGCGTCGTGTCGTTGGCGACGGGCGGGACCTGGGCCCGCTGGACGGCGCCGTCAAACGTGTCGCGGACGGACTTGTGCGAGAAGTCGCGGACCGGCTCGGTGAAGAACGGGCGTCCGTCGTGGCGTCCGCCGATGCCCTTGACCGTGGGGCTGAGCTTGTGGCGTTCCGGGTCGGTCTCCGACAGATCGCGCTCGCCGACACCCTCCCCGATGTCCTCCGCGCTCCCATTCGCGGCTGCGTCGGGCGCAGCGCGATGGGGCGAGGCCAGGAGGACCTCTGGGTCCGCGTTGTCGAGGAAGCCGGCCTTGAGCCACGACTCGTTGGACGTGTTCTCGAGCAGGCGGCGCACGAGGTACGCCATGCCCGGGATCAGCTCACCGACAGGAACGTACTCGCGGAGGCGCCAGCCCTTCGCGATAGCGGCTCGCTTGAGCTCGTCCGCCATGCCGTGGAGCATCTGAAGCTCCATCGCGGCCTGGGGCAAGCCGCGACGCTCGAGCCCGGCCGCGGCGTACGCGATCGAGCGCACGTTGTGCGACCCGAGCGCGAGCTTCACCCCGCCGTCCTCGTTCGTGCGCGGGCAGGCGTCGAGCAGGATGTCGGTCACGCGCTCGAAGCACGCATCCGAATCCCTCTTGACGGTCCAGACGGGGCAGGGCCATCCCTGCTCCTCTGCGTGGATGACCTCGTAGTCCCAGTACGCACCCTTGACCAGGCGCACCGTGACGATGCGTCCCTTGGCCAAGGCCCAATCCGCGATCGTGCGCGCGTCGGCCTCGGCGCTGCGCAGGTAGGCCTGCAGCGCGATGCCCGCGTGGAAGTCGGGCACCTGGTCGCAGCAGCGCTTGAAGAGCTCGATCGTCAGGTCCTTGAGCTCGTGCTGCTCCATGTCGAAGTTGACGAAGACGTTGTTGTCCCGGGCCGCCTCGATGATCGGGATCAACCGGGTCATCAGGTCGGCGATCGCGCCCTCGGTGTCGATCGGGTCGCACAGGGCGCTCAGCGACGAGATCTTGATCGACACGTTCGTGCGCGGAATCCGGCCGAGGTGGTCGCTCTCGGCGACTTCGTTGGCCTTCCACGAGCCCGCGGTCTCCGGCAGGTTCGTCACGAGGTCCATGTACCGCTCGCGGTACATCTCCGCCTCAGCGGTGGAGACGCAGGCCTCCCCGAGCATGTCCACGCTGAAGGCCATGCCGGCCTTCCAGGACTTCTCGAGCGAACCGAGCGCGCTGGCGGCATCGGTCCCCGCGATGAACTTCGTCGCCATCGACTTGATCTGCTTGGAGATCGTGCTCGTCGCGAGGCCCTTTGCCATCCCGCCCGCCTTGAGCCCAAGGTCCAGCCCGGGCGGGACCTTCACACCCGGCTGCGTCAGGTAGTCGGTCAGGTGATCGAAGACTGCGTCCGGTGTGCGCAGCATCGGGAACGCATCGACGAATCGGAACAGCTGCACTTTGAACGCGTGGTCCTTCATGGACCAGTCCATGAGTTTGTCGGAGTAGAACTTCGCGCTCAGCAGCCCCGAGCGCTCGCCGCGTGCGACATCGAGCAGTTCGCGTCCGATCTCGCGTATGCGTTCTTCCGTGGCGTCGTCCACCGCGTGCGCGCGTGCCGCGTCGGGCGCGACGCTGACCGGCTGGGCCTTCTTCTTGCTTCGGGAGAAGACCGCCATGAACAACGCTCCTGGCAAACGAAGGGGCGAGGCGGTCGATGTGATCAACGCCGAGGGCGGTCAGGCGCTGAGACTTCGTCTCCATGGACGAGACCCTGACTGGGGCCGCGCCC
>JANQQG010000158.1 GCA_028285065.1 Phycisphaerales bacterium | reverse complement strand
AACGCTTCTTCGGGCGCGCCGAGACCTATGTCCGCTTCCGTCCGTCGTACTCGGATGAGACCATCGATCGCGTCCTCGACGGGATCCCACCCGGCAGCGCCTGCGCAGACGTCGGCGCGGGTACGGGGATCAGCGCCCGCCTGCTCGCGCAGCGTGGCATGCGTGTGATCGCGATCGAACCCAACGCCGAGATGCGCGACGCCGCCGAGCCCGACGAGCGCATCCAGTGGAGCGACGCGAGCGGCGAGGCCACGGGGCTCGCCGATGAGTCGGTGGATCTCGTCCTGTGCGCACAGGCCTTCCACTGGTTCGACCGTTCGGCCGCCATCCGCGAGTTCGCTCGCATCCTCCGCCCGGGCGCGAGACTCGCGCTGCTCTGGAACGCCAAGAACTGGGACGACCCGTTCAGCGGCGCGTACTGGCGGGCTGTCAGCAAGGCCGGCGAGGACCCGCGCGAGACCAACCCCTTCGATCCGGGAGTCATCGCGGCCGAGGGGCTGTTCGAGGAGCCGGACTATTGGGAGGGGATCAACGAGCAGCCCTTGGACCTCGACGGCGTCCTCGGTCGCGCACACAGCGCGTCGTACACGCCAAGGCACGGCGAGAAGTTCGAGACGATGGTGCACGAGTTGACCGAAGCAGTCCGCGCGCACGCCGATGAGCAAGGTCAGGTCGCGATCCGCTACCGGGCCAGGCTGTGGACGGCCGCGCGTCGGTAGAGGATCGAGCCAGATCAGGCGCCGCGCAGCGTCCGCTCGATCACGCCGCGCACGAACCCGTCCTTGAGTTCGGTGTACCGGTGCCGATCGTCACGCGACGCTTCGGCCGCCACTCGCTTGACACGCGCGTACTCCTCTCGGATCGCATCGTCGGCGCGCAGCGCGTCGCGGAACACCACGTGGTGCACATGAGGCTCCGTCCCGGGGACCTCCGCGTGCAGGTGGCATCGGGGCAGCGCACCCGTTGCGCCGCGCCGGAACAGGCGGCGCAGGGGCAGGAACGCTTCCGCTGGCCGGTAGTACTCGAACCCCAAGCCGGTGATCGGCCCGACCCAGGACTCGTTGACGGTCGCGAGCGACTCGCACTCCAACGCGACGTCGATCACCCGCTTCCCGGCGAGGCCGGGCACTGAGGTCGAGCCGATGTGCTGGATCCCGGTTAGCCCGACAAGGCCGAGCGCATGGATCTCCTCAGCGATCGCCTCGAAGGCGATGGGCCACGCAGGGTCGTAGTCGACGATCTCGACGGGCTCCGCATCGAGCGGGCCTGGTGCCGGCTCGGTCATGCCGGCTTGCCGTGCAGGCTCAGCCGGTCCGCGTCGGTGATCCGCATCGGCACGATGCGACCGGTCATCGAGGCGGGCGTCTCGCCCGCGGGTGTGTCGAAGAAGACGATGTGGTCGCCGTCGGTGCGCCCCGAGAGTTGGACCGGCTCGGCGTCAGGCTTGATGGTTGCGACGCCGCCGTCGGCGGCCTCGCCGGTCCCGGCGCGCCCACCGATCGTCAGTTCAACCTGACCAGCCTGGCGGATCTGACCGTGGCTGAGCCCCGCGGCCTTCTTCGCCTTCTTGCTCGGGCCCTCAACGAAGACACCCAGCGTGCTCCCGATCAGCGAGCGGCTGATCTCGTCGCTGATCTCCGCCTGCACGCGCAGCGCCTCGTTGTTGCGCTCGCGTTTGACCTTGTCGGGCACGTCGTCCTCGATCTTCTCGTACGCCACGGTCCCGGGGCGAGGCGAGTACTTGAAGATGAAGCAGTTCTTGTACTTCGCGTCACGGAGCAGCTTGAGCGTCGCGTCGAAGTCGGCGTTCGTCTCGGTCGGGAAGCCGACGATGATGTCGCCCGAGACCGTCAGCGGACGCCCGATCTCGGGCTGGTCAAGGTACGAGCGGGCACGATCCAGGAACTCCATGTACTGCCCGACCGTGTACCCACGGTTCATCATCTGGAGCATCCGGTCCGAGCCGGTCTGCGCCGGCACGTGCAGGTAGCGGCAGATCCGCGGGCAGTCGCGGATCACCTGCAGTACGTCGTTGCCGAAGTCGCGCGGGTAGCTGGTCACGAACCGCAGACGCTGGATCGCCGGGACCTCCTCGTGGATCCGGTGCAGCAGGTCCGCGAAGGTCGTTACGTCCTCGCCCGCGAACGGGTCGCGATCGTGCCCGCCCTTGTAGGCCCGACCCTTCTGAGGCTGGACGACCCCGTTGACGCTCTCGGCCGCGGCATGCTCGAAGCGGTAGTGGTTGACCGTCTGACCCAGCAGCGTCACCTCGATCACGCCCGCGTCGGCCAGGCGCTTGCACTCGTCGAGGATGTGCTCCGGCGGGCGGTGCATCTCGGCGCCGCGCGTCAACGGCACCACGCAGTACGTGCAGAACTTGTTGCACCCACGCGTAATCCGCACGTACGCGGACCCGTTGTGGTCCGTCGGGCTGATCGCGCGAGAGAGGTCCAGCAGCTCGAGGTCGTCCTGGGCGGCGCCCAGCGTCGAGCTGCGCCGGGACGTGTTGCCCTGCAGGGCAACCTGCCCCGCCGAACGCAGCGCTGACTCGTCCAGGTTCCCGTCGGCGCGACGGATCCCACCGGGCATCTCGCGCGCGAGCGACGCGTTCGTCCGCACGGCGTTGTCCAAGAGCTCCGGCAGCTTGTCCAGCTCCCCGGGGCCCGCCATCACGTCGACCACCGGCATGCGCCGGATCAACGCCTCGCCGTCGCGCTCGGCCATGCACCCGAGCACGCCCACAACCAGCCCGGGGTCCTTGGCCTTGCGGCTCTTGAGCTCACCCAGGCGTGACCACACCTTCTGCTCGGCGAGCTCACGCACCGAGCAGGTGTTGTAGAGCACGATCGACGCGTCCTCGGGGTTGGGCGTCATCTCGTACCCGAGGGCGCGCAGACGCCCGGCCACCAGTTCCGAGTCGAGCTCGTTCATCTGGCACCCGAAGGTCTCGAGATACACACCGGCACGGGCCATGGGGCAGTACTGTAGAACCCGCCCCACGCCATGGTGGGGTCGCCCCCCGAACCCGGAATCGACGATCCTCGGGTCCTGCCCGTGGGCCGACGTAGACTCACAGCGGCATGTGGCGCGGGATCTCACTGGCGAACAAGACTCTCCTCCTCTTCGGCGCGGCCGTCGTGGTGACCATCGCAGCCGCGCTGAGCGTCCCCTGGCTCCGCATGAGCGAGCTGGTAGACAAGGGCCAGGTCGAGACCTGCCGGAGGCTCGTCCAGGCCTTCGGTGACGCCAGCGATCGCATGGGGGAGGAGGCCGAGGTTGGCGACGGGCTGATCGAGGTGCATTCCGTCGAGGAGCTGGGCCCGCGCGAGGAGTGGGACCCCTTCGAGCGCCGTGCCGCCGAGCACTTCGAGGCCGATCCAGAGGCCGAGGAGTTCGTCGATGCCGCGTGGCGTCGCCACGGCCGGCGCTACCGCTTCGTCACGCCGTTGCGCGACGAAGAGGGCCAGCTCGTCGGCATGGTCCTGCTGACCCGCACCTGGACGGACGCCGTCGGCGTCGTGCTCGGCAACACCGCGTACCTGCTCGCGGCTGGGCTGGTCGCCGGGTGCGTGGCGGTGTTGATGTTCTACCTGGTCACGTCGCGCCTGATCCTCAGCCCCGTGCGCTCGCTGCGAGCAACCGCCGAGAAGGTGCGCTTGGGTGACCTCGAGACGCGTTCGCAGATCCAGACCGGCGACGAGTTCGAGGAGCTCAGCGAGGCGTTCAACTCCATGCTCGAGGAGCTGACGCGCAGCCAGGCGCAGCTCCGGGCCGTCAATGTCTCGCTGGACCTGCAGGTCAACCGGCTGGAGGAGCGGAACCTGGCGCTGAACGAGTCGGCGCGTCTCAAGGGTGAGTTCCTCGCCAACGTCAGCCACGAGCTGCGCACGCCGCTGAACTCGATCATCGGGTTCGCCGAGCTGCTCCTGGAGATCGCCGAGCGTGAACAGGCCGCCGGCGACGACTCGTCGCGCCTCGTCAAACGCGCCCGCTACCTTGACCACATCCTCACGTCGGGTCGGTCCCTGCTGACCATGATCAACGGGCTGCTCGAGATGGCACGCGTCGAGGCGGGCAAGATCGAGCTGCACGTCGAGCGCATGAACCTCCGCGACGCGTGCGACGGGCTGCTCGCGCTCATCAAGCCCCTGGCCGACAAACGCGGCATCGAGCTGCGCCTGGAAGCCGATGACGAGCTTCCGCTGATCGAAACGGACGCCAAGCGCTTCCAGCAGGTTGTCTTCAACCTGCTCTCCAATGCCGTGAAGTTCACGGCCGAGGAGCTCCCACCGGAATCGGAGCCCGGCACCCGGCGGATCGCCGACGCGCGAGGCGTCGTAACGCTCCGCGCCGAGCGCCTGCTCGATGCGCTCGGTCCCGACGGCGTCGAGGGCGAGGTCGTGCGCGTCAGCGTGATCGACACCGGACGCGGCATCGCCCCCGAGCACCTCGAACTGATCTTCGAGAAGTTCCACCAGGTCGAGGGCGGGCACACGCGCTCGGCAGAGGGCGCGGGGCTCGGCCTGGCGATCGCGCGCGAACTGACGCGCGTCCTCCAGGGCGAGATCATGGTCGAGAGCGAGGTCGGCCAGGGCTCGATGTTCAGCATCGTCCTACCGGTGCGCCTCGACCCGACGCGCGCCGCCGAGATGCGCCTCGAGATGGCCTTCCGGGGAGCGCTCCAGAGCGAGAACGGGTCCGCGGAGGGCGCGTACA
Organism: Phycisphaerales bacterium; assembly: GCA_028285065.1. Taxonomy (GTDB): domain Bacteria; phylum Planctomycetota; class Phycisphaerae; order Phycisphaerales; family UBA1924; genus JANQQG01. Next base: position 10,311 of record JANQQG010000158.1, on the reverse strand, counting down.
CCGAAACCGAGGACGGCGCGAGCTCGAGTGAGAGCGATGATGGGGCGGGCGATCAAGCGCCGGGACGGACCGCGTCCTCGTAGAACCGAACCGAAGCGGATCCGTCGGACGGCCACTCGACGCTCGCGACATCGATGCGCTGCGGACGATCCTGCCATCGGTTCGATCGCGCGAGGTAACCCATGATCCGGATGAGCTTCTCACGCTTGGCGCGCGTGATCGCGTCCTCGGGGGCCCACGCCGAAGGCTCGCCCTCCTCGTGGCGTCGCGCCTTGACCTCGACGATCACGATCGTGCGCCGATCCGGCGCCAGGCACACGAGGTCCGCCTCGCCCGCGGGCGTCTCGGCGTTTCGCGCGATCACGCGGTAGCCCTCGCGACGCAGTCGCTTGGCGACCAACCGCTCGGCCTTCGGACCCAGAGGATCGCGCCGCGCACCCTCCCCGCGCGCTGGCTCAGCGGGTCGACGGTGGATCAGCTTGCGCAGATGCGCCAACACGCCGGCCTCACTGCGACCCGCCGGACGCTGCCGCTTCCTGAGCCGGCACGTAGTAGCGGGCCGTCGCGATCTCCAGGATCGAGATCATCATCTTGTCGAAGTCGTCGTACGACCCGCGCTGGAGCAGGCGGCTGATGTACTTCCGACGCGCCGCCTCACGCCGCTCGAGCTCGATCTGACGCTCGAGTTCCGCCTGCGCCTCGTAGAGCGACTGCCCCTCCGGGCGGTCGACCGACGCCAGGTGCACCCAGAACAGACGCCCCGAGTACTCGATCGGACCCGTGTGCTCGCCGACCTCGAGCGTGCGTGCGGGCCCGTCCAACTCCGCGATGTCCAGCAGCTTCGAGTCGGCGACCTGACCCGTCAAACGCGGCTCGATCGCCGACTTCAGCCCGGCCGTGTTCGCGTCGGACGCGGCAAGCTCCGAGAACGGCGTCCCGCTCGCGAGCGAATCGGTCACGCGCTGTGCGGCGTCGGGATCGTCTGCTCGAGCGCCGACGACGTACAGCTTCGCGACGCCCACGGGGTTGAACCGATCGAACTCACGCTCGTAGCGGATCTCGACGTCGCGCCCCGACACCGACACGCGGCTGAACGCCTGCTGGTACAGCTCCTGGTTGATCAGGCGCTCATCGAGCGTCTGCTGCGCCTTCTGCGCAAGTGTCACGCCCTGGTCCTCGAGGAGCCGGCGTTCCGCGGCCGCGGCCGATCCACCCTCGCCGATCGCCAGGTCGCGCCGGATGGTCTCGAGGAAGTTGCGGAAGCCGATCGCCTGGGTCTCGCGCGGGATCCTGGAGCGAGCCTCGTCCAGGAGCAGGTCGTCCTCGGTGCGCTGGCGCAGCTCGATGACGATCTCGCGTCCGGCGGCGGCCGCCCACTCGCGTTGGCTCGTGCTTCGGCGCGCGAGATCCCGGAGCACGCCGTCGAGCTCGCCGAGGATCTCGTTGGCGAAGACGGGGACGCCGTTGATCTGCCCGACCATGGCGTCGATGACGGTCTCGTCGCCGATGGGTCGCGCCGTGCCGGTCGGCAGGTCCGGCTCGCCGACGGTGGCGATCGGATCTGACTCTACCCCCGGTTGCGCTGGGGGTGTGGGGTCGGCGAGCGGTGGCGGAGGTGGGGGGGCGAGGGGACGGGGGGGCGCGACCGCGATCGGCGGGGAATCGGTGGCCCGGAAGTCGCCCGCCCCGAGCGGCTCGGCGCTGTCGGCCAGCGGGTTCTGGATCGCGCACCCGGCAACGCCGACGCCGAGCGTCAGGACCAGGGCGAGACGTGCAGTGGCGAGCGTCGTGGCGTCCATGCGGTGCTCCATCACCGGCCTCCGGTTCTCATCGGGCACTGCCCGAGCCGGGCTCGATCCCCGGCCACGCGCCTTCGGATCCACCATGAACGGAGCCGGGCGCGCGTGCGCGTATAGTATCGAAACCCCGACCCGAGCACCCCGAGAGTGAGGGACTGATGGCCGACAACGAGCAGCCCAAGATCGTGACCGACGACGACTGGAAGCAGGAACTCCAGGCCGAGAAGGAGAAGCTCGTTACCGACGACGCCGGCAAGGACGCCTCCGGAGGCGCCGAGGCCGGGGCCGGCGGGGCCGGCGGGCCGGGGGCTCAGAAGATGCCCGACGCCGATTTCGGCGGGCTCATGGACTCGCTTGCGATGCAGGCGGTTCTCTACCTCGGCGGGTTCCCTGACCCCCAGACCGGCAAGGCCGTGATCTCGCTCGAGCACGCCAAGTACTACATCGACATGCTCGCGGTCCTCCAGGAGAAGACCAAGGGCAACCTCTCCGACGAGGAGGCCTCGCTCATCGACCGCGCGGTCAGCGAGCTGCGCATGCAGTTCGTCGAGGTCACCAAGGCCGTTGCGGCCCACATGGAGGAGCAGGCCAAGGGCGGGGGCCCGGGCGCCGGCGGCATCGTCGGGGGTTGATCGAACGGGACCCGGGGGGTGGCTTGGGGCGGGGGCAATCGGCGCTAGCACCCACGGCGCAGGAGGCGGACAGGTGGCGGACTCGGGCGAGTCGTTCTTCGATCGGCATTACTTCCTGCTCCGCAGGCTCCACTCGCTGACCGGGATCGTCCCCATCGGGGCGTTCCTACTCGTGCACCTCACGACGAACTCCTCCGTCATCTGGGGCGCATTCAACGGACGCGCAAAGGGCGACGGCACCGCTATCGGGCGGGGCGTCGAGACCTTCCAGCACGAAGTCTCCTTCATCAACAACCTCCCCCTCCTCCTGCTCACCGAGATCTTCGTCCTCTGGCTCCCCATCGCCTTCCACAGCGTCCTCGGCGTGTACTACGCCAAGAGCGGCAAACGCAACACCGAGCGCTACGCCTACCAAGACAACTGGCGGTACACCGTTCAGCGGTGGACCGGCTACATCGGTCTGCTCTTCATCGTCTACCACGTCGGTACGCTCCGCTGGGGCTGGGACTTCCTCGTTCCCGGCGGCGCGCAGTGGAGCCACTACTTCGCATCCAGCACCCTCGCGGCTGCGCTCCAGGGCTCGACCGATGGATTCACCGCCGGTGGCGTGATCGTCTCACTTTTCTACATGGTCGGTGTGACCAGCCTGGTCTTCCACCTGGCCAACGGGCTCTGGACCGCCGCGATCACCTGGGGCGTGACCGTCTCCGAGGCGGCGCAGAAGCGGTGGGGCTACGTGTGCGGCGCGATCGGCGTTGGCCTGATGGGCGCCGGCTGGGCTTCCGTTTTCGGCTTCGCCATGATGGTCGACTACGACGACGCCCAGCGCATCGAGCAGCGCATGATCGTCGAGAAGTACGGCGAGGCCAAGCTGCTCGAACTGCTCGAGCGCTACGGGATGGAGCGCCTCGAGGATGTCGATGCCGACACCGAGGCGGCACGCGAGACGCGCGACGAGATCCGGCGCATCGCGGAGGCCCCGTACCCCGGCCCCGCGCCCGAGTTCAAAGAGCGCGACGCCATCGGAACTGGCCCTTCGGACGAATAGAAGGACGACGCAGTGATCGACGGATCACGACCGAGTGATCCGGTAAGGAGCGACCGAGCAATGGTCAACAAACCAGAGTCACGGGTCATCGTGGTCGGGGGTGGGCTGGCCGGATTGGCCGCCAGCATCCGGATCGCAGAGTCCGGTGTCCCGGTGGACCTGTTCTCCATGGTCCCCGTCAAACGCTCGCACTCCGTGTGCGCGCAGGGCGGGATCAACGCCTGCAACGACGTGGCGCGCCAGCAGGGCTACAGCGAGTACCAGCACTTCGACGAGACGATCTACGGCGGCGACTACCTCGCCGACCAGGGGCCCGTCCTCGAGATGGCCAACTGGGCCCCGCGCGTGATCAACCTCCTCGATCGCATGGGCGTGCCCTTCAACCGGACCGGCGAGGGATTCCGCGACCTGCGCCTCTTCGGCGGCTCGCTCTTCAAGCGCACGCACTTCTCCGGCGCGACCACCGGCCAGCAGCTGATGTACGCGCTCGACGAGCAGACCCGGCGATTCGAGGCCGAGGGACGCGTCACCAAGTATGAGTTCAGCGAGTTCCTCTGGCCCATCGTCGAGGGCGATGGCGAGAACAAACGCTGCGTGGGCATCGTCGCACAGGACATGCGCACGATGCAGGTCCGCGCCTTCCGCGCCGATGCCGTCGTCATGGCGACCGGCGGGTGCGGGCTGGTGTTCGGCAAGAGCACCAACAGCGTGATGTGCACCGGCGGCGCCGCAAGCCGCTGCTACCAGGCCGGCGCGTGGTACGCCAACGGCGAGATGATCCAGGTCCACCCGACCGCCATCCCAGGCGCGGACAAGTGCCGCCTCATGAGCGAGTCCGCTCGCGGCGAGGGCGGCCGCGTCTGGGTCCCGCGCACGGCGGGCGACAACCGCAAGCCCGCGGACATCCCGGAGGGCGAACGCTGGTACTTCCTCGAGGAGAAGTACCCGGGCTACGGCAACCTCGTCCCGCGCGACATCGCGACACGCGAGATCTTCGACGTCTGCGTCAACCAGAACATGGGCGTCGACGCCGGCAACCAGGTCTATCTCGACCTGACCCACAAGGACCCCGAGTACCTGACCCGCAAGCTCGGCGGGATCATGGACATCTACGAGAAGTTCGTCGGCGACGATCCGCGCTACACACCGATGAAGATCTTCCCGGCCGTCCACTACTCGATGGGCGGGCTCTGGACCAAGTTCACCCCAGGCTCCTACCGCCCCAACGCGCAGCACGGGCTGCACAAGCCCGGCCAGGTCCCGCCGATCGACGGCGAGATCGGTCGCGGCATGAGCCCCGGCGCGCACGACAACGCCATGACCAACATCGACGGGCTCTACGCCTTCGGCGAGGTCAACTTCGCCTACCACGGGGCCACGCGACTCGGCGCGAACGCGCTGCTCAGCTGCATCTTCGACGGACTCTTCTGCGGGAACAGCGTCGTCAACTTCGTCACCGCCGGCGCCCCCTCCGAGCGCCCCGCGGCCTCGCTCGACCAACGCCTCTTCGACGAGTGCGTCAGCGCCGAGCAGGGCAAGGTCGACCGCCTGCTCCAGTCCGTCGACTCCGCACGCGCCGCCGACGAGGCGACCAACCCATACCGCATCGCCATCGAGATGGGCGAGGAAATGACGGCCGCCTGCACCGTCGTCAAGACCGGCGAGCGTCTGACCAAGACGATCGACAAGCTCGCCGAGCTGCGAGAGCGCTACGCCAGCGTCTGCCTGGGCGACAGCGCCACCTGGACCAACCAGTCGCTGAGCTTCACCCGCTCCGTCGGCGACATGCTCATCCTCGCCGAGGTCATCGCCAAGGGAAGCCTCCAACGCGAGGAGAGCCGCGGCTCCCACTACCGGCTCGACTTCCCCGAGCGCGACGACGAGCGATTCCTCAAGACGACCATCGCCGAGTTCGACCCCGCGGGCACGGGTCCGGAGGCCCACAGGCTCACCTACCGCGACGTGGACACGACCCTCGTCAAGCCCCGTCCCAGGACCTACGGGCGCGTGGACGCCAAGGCCGAGCCCGCCAAGGCGAAGGCCCCGGCCACCGCCGGCGCCGCTTCATAGACGACCGACTCCCCCGTCCCGTTCGCGCGGGGCGCTCGCCAGATCGAGGTGCATCGCATGAGTGCCGTTCACGTCCCTTCCGAAACCGAGCGCATCGCCAACCGCAAGAAGGCGAAGCCCGGACGCACCGTCCGCTTCCGCATCAAGCGCTGCGCCGGGCACGGCAAGCCCGCCTCCTGGGAGGACTTCGACGTCGTCACCGAGCCGGGCATGAACGTCATCTCCGCGCTGCAGCGCATTGCCGCCAACCCCGTCACGTCCGAGGGGTCGCGCACCACGCCGGTCGTCTGGGACTCGGGCTGCCTCGAAGAGGTCTGCGGCGCGTGCACGATGGTCATCAACGGGCGCGTGCGTCAGTCCTGCTCCTGCCTCGTGGACGAGTACGCCCCCGAGGCCGGCGACGTGATCACCCTGGAGCCCATGAGCAAGTTCCCCGTTGTGCGCGACCTCTGGGTCGACCGCCAGCGTCTGTTCCATTCGCTCAAGCGTGCCAAGGCCTGGGTGCCGATCGACGGCACGTATGCCGCCGGCTCCGGGCCCAAGGAGAGCCCGGATCGTCAGGGCACGCGCTACGCGCTGTCCGAGTGCATGAGCTGCGGATGCTGCCTCGAAGCCTGCCCCCAGTTCACGATCGAGGACGACGACGCCAAGTGGGACGAGAGCTTCATCGGCGCACACGCCATCAGCCAGGCGCGCCTGTTCAACCTCCACGACACCGGCAAGCGGCTCGAGAGTGACAGGCTCGAGGCCCTCGCCTCCAAGGGCGGCGTCAGCGACTGCGGCAACGCCCAGAACTGCGTCAAGGTCTGCCCGAAGCACATCCCGCTGACTGAGTCGATCGCCGCCATGGGACGCGCAGTCACCATCCACCGCGTCAAGAAGTTCTTCACATCGAAGAAGTGACGCCCGGTGCCGCCGCCCACGCGTCCGGACAAGCCGGTTGTTGTCATCGGAGCGGGTCTGGCCGGTCTCGCGTGTGCACATGAGCTGCGTCAGCGCGGGCTGCCTGCCGTCGTGCTCGAGGCATCCGATGCTGTCGGCGGACGCGTGCGCACCGACGAAGTCGAGACCAATGCCGGACGCTTCCTCATCGATCGCGGCTTCCAGGTCTACCTGACCGCGTATCCCGAGGGACGCCGCGTTCTGCGCCTGAACGAGTTGCGTCTCCGCCCGTTCCTCCCCGGCGCGATGGTCCGCTTCGAAGGACGCTTCTGGCGAGCGACCGATCCGGTGCGCGATCCGCTTGGGGCACTGTCGATGCTCCGCTCGCCGCTCCTGACCAAACGCGACCTCGCGGCCCTCGCCCTGTTCGACCTCCGGCTGCGCTGCACGAGCGAAGCACGCTGCTGGAACGCCCCCGACCAGACCTCCGAGGAGTTCCTCCAAGCCGCCGGCATCAGCCAACGCGCCATCGAGCGGTTCTTCCGCCCCTTCTTCGGCGGCGTCTTCCTGGACCGCTCACTCCAAACGAGCGCACGGAAGCTGCGAGCCAAGTACCGCATGTTTGCACGTGGTCGGGCGGCCCTCCCGAGCGCCGGCATGGGGATGATCCCAACGCAGCTCGCGCGCAGGCTCGGTCCGGGCGTCATCAGACTGGCCACACGCGTCGGGCACGTTGCGCCGGGCGAGGTCACCACACAGGACGGCCAAGTGATCGAGGCATCCAGCATCGTCGTCGCCACCGACGGCGAGGCCGCATCGACGCTCGTCCCGGGCGTGGCTGCGCCGGCGTGGAAGCGAACGCTCTCGCTCAGCTACGCCGCCCCCGAGGCGCCCGCGAGAGAGCCGATCCTCTACCTCGACGGTGACGGGAGCGGTCCCGCCAACCACGTCGCCGTCATCTCCAACGTCCAACCGACCTACGCCCCGAAGGGACACGCCCTCGTCTCCGCATCCGTCGTCGCCCCGCATCTGCCCGACGACGCCGACGAGACGCTCGAGCGGCGCGTCCGCGCACAGCTCCGCGACTGGTTCGGCCCAGGTGTCGACCACTGGGAGCACCTCCGCACAGACCACATCCGCCACGCGCTGCCCAGTGAGGACGCCCCCGGCCCTCTCGCCCAGTCGCAACGACCCGTCGAGACCGAGGTCGCCGGTGTGTTCATCGCGGGCGACCACGTCGACAACGGGTCCATCAACGGCGCGCTCCAGTCAGGCCGGCGCGCGGCCGGGGCCATCCTGGCCCGAGGGCGCTGACACCCTGGGTCCTCCCCAATTCCACACACGATCTGCGCCCGCCCCGTGGTACGCTCGACAACGGGGCAGGAGCATGCACATGCCCGACCAACAACGCACACGCGAACGCCCCCAGAACCGCTTCGACGGCGACGTCCACGTCTTCGACCTCCGCGCCGAAGGCCAGACCCTTCGCACCGACGGCTCGACCAGCGTCAACGGGCACGCCCAGAAGGCCCTCTGGCGTCACGCCGGCTGCACGACCGCGATGTTTGCCTTCGACGCCGGCGGCGGCCTGCCCGAGCACAAGGCCGCCGGCGTGGTAACGATCATGCCCGTCGAGGGCGAGATCGACGTCAGCGCCGGCGATGAGTCGCACCACCTGGACACGGGCGTCCTGCTGACGCTCGCCCCGAACGTCCCGCACGCACTCAAGGCGACGGACGCTGCGACGGTGCTGGTGCAGATCGTGTTGGGGGAGTAGTCCCGGCCTCCCATCCCGCCCAATCGGTCGGGTCGAGACCCCTCTCCCCCCCTCGAAGTCATTCCTGTCCCTCGACTCGCCGATTCCGGGGGCATGACCAAGCAGGCGGGTTCAGAAACGGCGGCGCAGGGCACTCACCGCTCCGGGCTCGGGCCAATCGGTCCGAGAACCGCGGCCTTCCTCCTCGCATGCGCCGGCGTCGCCACCGGACAGCAACTCGGCGCGAGCTGGCTTGAGCAGACCTCCCTGGCCGTTCCGGCCGGGATGTGGGTTGTCGCGCTGGCAGTCGTCGGCACACATGCCTGGCTCAAGGCCAGCGCCTGGCGTGCTTACGCCGATCGCTCGGCGCTCGGCACCGATGGGGAGCCGCGCGGGTTCGTCGATTGGCTCGCGTTCCGCGCCGAGATGTTCCTGTCGCGTTCCGGGAGCCGTGTCTTGCCGGCCGCCGATGCGCTGCATCGCGCCACCGGGCGCGCCTCGCAGATCCGCATCGGCCTGGACCTGCGCCAGAGCGATGCGCGCAGCCTCATCGGTGTGCGTCCGAATCAGCCCGCCGGGGGAATGAGCATCCGCTGGGAGCGGGTCAGCCGTCGTGAGCGCAGCGCGCCCGAGGTGTGCGCACAGCTCGGCCTCGACGCGCTGATCGGCTACGACGACGTCGGGAGCATCCGCATCTGGACGCCCGAGTCAGGGCCCGAAGGACCTGGCTGGGACGACTGGGCCGTCCGGCGCAAGCTCAGCTACGCGGGCGTCTTCCCCGCTCGGTTTGATCCGGCGCTGGTGACGCTCGGCTGGGTTGACCTCCGCGAGCCGCGCGAGGCGGACCTGGTGGTGCGCCTCGCCGAGTGCGCGGCCGTCCTCGCACGTTGCCCGGGTCGCGTCAGCCTGCTGGACCGCCTCCGTGGGCGCAGCCCGCTCGGCACCGCAGCCGGCACCGGGGACAGCGTCGACAAGTGCATGCTCGGTCTGGCCGAGACCCTCGGTCGTTCGTGGGACAAGGAGCCGCTCAAGCAGCCCGGCGAGCGTTCGCCCGCCGCCTGTGCTGCCGCCCGTGCGGTGCTCGCCTGGATGTCCTCACGTGACGCCGATGCGCCGGTCCACGACGAGGAACGCATGAGCCGTGGGCTCGAGGTGGCTGCGGAGTTGCTCGACGACGAGCCGGAATCCTGGCTGCGTCTGACGGCCGTGCGATTCGCCGAGCGCGAGATCGACAAGGCCCTGGTCGCCCTGAAGCAGGCCGCGAGCGTGCTCGATGAGAGCGACGAGCGCCCGAGTGTCGACCCGCTCGCGTTCGTCCAGTCCGAACTCGAACTGGGCGCCGAGACCACGCTGACCGCCGGTCGTGTCGCGGCCGGGCTCTGCCTCACCTGGATGACCGCGGCCGAGACGAGCCTGGACTACCTGCGCGACGACCTGCTCGAGGACATGCAGTACGCCGGCTGGCTCGTCGGTCGCGACTACGACCACACGGTCTTGAAGATGGTCATCCGCGAGTTGCAGGAGCTGCGCCCGGCGACGTCGCTCGAGGCGGACGCGGATACGGGTGCCGAGGCAGACATGGACGAGTCAGCGCCAAGCGAAACCGCTCGCGCGGCCTGACGGCTTTGCTCGCTCAAGGTCTACACCCTCAAAGCTCTACGCGCTCAGATCAAGGTGCCCGCCGGCGCCTTCGGGGTCGTTCGAGTTGAACGTCGGCCCGGCGTGGTGGGTGGGCTTGCGCTGGTCGCGCTCGTGCGCATCGGCGTCGTCCTGCGAACGCACCGCGCTCGACTCCTCGGTCGGCGTCACGTGCACCTCATCACGGATCGTGTCGCGGATCCGCGCCTGACGCTTGGTCTTCTCATCGCTCTCCGTCGCCGCGGCTCGCGCCGACTGCGTCGTTCCAGCGATGGCCTGCGTGATGAGTGGGGCGCCGCCCGGGATCTGGCCCATGCCCTTGGTATCGGCGACGTTGCGCGCACAGCTTGGGCGAAACGCCCCTCACCCGGGCCGACTTCTCGGACGTTGGCATTACAGATCCACCCGGTCGGGGGGTGTGGCCACGCAGGCGGCCCACGGTTGAGGCGTCAGGGGGGGGAGGGGGGGCAGAGGCCGGCGATGGTG
>JANQQG010000153.1 GCA_028285065.1 Phycisphaerales bacterium | reverse complement strand
CCGCTTCTCGTTGCGGATGATCACGTCCGGCGCGTTCAGGTCCATCAGCTTCTTGAGGCGGTTGTTGCGGTTGATGATGCGCCGGTAGAGGTCGTTGAGGTCGCTGGTTGCGAAGTTGCCGCTCTCGAGCAGCACGAGCGGACGCAGGTCCGGCGGGATGACCGGGACGACGTCCATCACCAGCCACGCCGGGTCGTTGGTCGACCCGCGGATCTGTTCGACAATCTTGAGACGCTTTGCCAGGTCCTTGGTCTTCTGCTTCGAACGCGTCGCCTTGAGCTCGGCGCGGAGTTCGGCGGCCAGGGCGTGCAGGTCCTCACGCTCGATCAGCTCGCGCATCGCGTCGGCGCCCATCGTGGCGCTGAACGCGTTGCCGTACTTCTCGAGCGCCTGGCGGTACTCGTCCTCGGTGAGGATCTGCTTGAAGGTCAGCTCGGTGTCACCCGGATCGATGACGACGTAGTCCTGGAAGTAGATGACCTTCTCGAGGTCGCTGGTCTTCATGCCGAGCAGCGTGCCGAGGCGGCTGGGCATGGACTTGAAGAACCAGATGTGGACAATCGGCGCGGCCAGGTTGATGTGGCCCATGCGCTTGCGGCGCACGCGCGAGTGGGTCACCTTCACGCCGCAGCGATCGCAGATGATGCCCTTGTACTTCGTGCCCTTGTACTTGCCGCACGCGCACTCGTAGTCGCGCTCCGGGCCGAAGATCCGCTCACAGAACAGGCCGTCCTTCTCGGGGCGGTAGGTTCTGTAGTTGATGGTCTCGGGCTTCTTGACCTCGCCGTAAGACCACGAACGGATGTCGTTCGGGCTTGCGAGGGTGATCTTCACCGCGGCGAAGTCGTTGATCCGCTCGTACAGGCTCTCTGCCATTGATCGTCACCTTCCGGCTACGTGGACCGGTGAATCGTCGTGTTGCGCCGCCGTGACGCCCCTGGGGCCGGGCGTCGGCGTCCACTCCCGCGTGCTGCTGCCTGGCGTTACAGCAGGCTCCCGCCCTCGAGTCGCTTCTTCTCGAGGGTGATGTTCATGCCCAGGCCCTTGATCTCGTTGCACAGAACGTCGAAGGCCACGGGCATGCCGGCCTCGAGCGTGTTCGTGCCCTTGACCATGGACTCGTAGATCTTGGTGCGCCCCTCGACGTCATCGGACTTGACCGTCAGGAGCTCCTGCAGGATGTAGCTGGCGCCGTAGGCCTCGAGCGCCCAGACCTCCATCTCGCCGAAACGCTGGCCACCCGTGCGGGCCTTGCCGCCCAGGGGCTGCTGCGTGATCAGCGAGTACGGGCCGGTCGAACGAGCGTGGATCTTGTCATCCACGAGGTGGTGCAGCTTGAGCATGTACATGTAGCCGACCGTCGTCCGCTGCTCGAACGCCTCGCCGGTGCGGCCGTCGTGCAGCTGGATCTTCCCGCCCTGCGGCATCTCCGCGAGGATCTCGCGGTGATGCGGACGGATGCCCTCGGTCTCGTACTTGGCCAGACGATCGCGGACCGACTGGTTCGCCTCCTCGATCGCCTCGTGCACCTGGTCCTCGCTGGCGCCGTCGAACACCGGCGTCACAGCCTGGAACCCGAGCACCTTCGCGGCCCACCCGAGGTGGGTCTCGAGGATCTGCCCGACGTTCATGCGGCTGGGCACGCCCAGCGGGTTCAGGCAGACATCGACCGGCGTCCCGTCGTCCATGAACGGCATGTCCTGCTCGGGGACGATGCGGGCGATGACACCCTTGTTGCCGTGACGACCGGCCATCTTGTCGCCGACCGAGAGCTGTCTCTTGGAGGCGAGGTAGACCTTGACCATCTCGAGCACGCCGGACGGCAGCTCGTCGCCGCGCTTCATGTGGCCGAGACGACGCTCCTTCTCCTTGCGGTTGGCCTCGATGCGGGGCCAGAACTGGCGGTAGATGACCTCGCCGGCCTCGCGCGCCTCCTTGGCGCCCTTGATCCACTTGAGGTCGAAGGTCTCGACCTGCTCGAGGATGACCTCGGCGATATCGCTGGCGCCCACCTTCTGGCGGGTAGCCGGGTCGACCATCTCGGTGCCGACGGCGAGGTTGATGTGATCGACCATCTGCTTGAAGATGCCGATCGCCTTGGCGTCCATCTCCTCGGCGTACTGGTTCATCTCGTCCTGGAGCGCCTTCTTCTGCTCCGTGGACAGGTGCATGCGTCGGCTAAAGCGACGCGCACCGATGACGATGCCCTCGATGCCGGACGGGACCTCGAGCGAGTCGTTCTTCACGTCCTCGCCCGCCCGACCGAAGATCGCGTGGAGCAGCTTCTCTTCGGGGGTCAGTTCGCTCTTGGACTTGGGCGAGACCTTGCCGACGAGGATGTCGCCCGGGCCGACGCGAGCGCCGATCCGGATGATGCCGCGCTCGTCGAGGTTGCGGAGCATCTTCTCGCTGACGTTGGGAATGTCGCGTGTGAACTCCTCGCGACCGAGCTTGGTCTCGCGGATCTCGACGTCGAACGAGTCGATGTGGATCGAGGCAAGGTCGTCGTCCTTGACCACGCGGTCGGACATGACGATGGCGTCCTCGAAGTTGTACCCGTCGAAGGTCATGAACGCGACGAGCGCGTTCTTGCCGATCGCGAGCTCGCCCTGACGCGTCGACGGGCCGTCCGCGATGATCTGGCCCTTCTCGACCTTGTCGCCGATCTGGACGATCGGCTTCTGGTTCAGGCACGTCCGCTCGTTGAGCCCCGCGAACTTGCGAAGCTCGTACTCCTCGGAGTTGTCGATGATGATCCGCTCGGCATCGACGTTGGTCACCGTGCCCGCGTTCTTGGCGCGGACCACCATGCCGCTGTTGCGACCAACCTCCTTCTCCATGCCGGTCGCCACGATCGGCGGCTCGACGCGGATCAGGGGCACGGCCTGACGCTGCATGTTCGAGCCCATCAGGGCGCGGTTGGCGTCGTCGTGCTCGAGGAACGGGATCAGCGAGGCGCTGACGCCGACGATCTGCTTCGGACCGATGTCCACATAGTCGACCGCGGACGAATCGACTTCGGCGAGTTCGCCGTCGACACGCGCGAGGATCGCGCCCTTCTTGAGCTGACCCTCGGCGTCCACGGCATCCGCGGGAGCGAGGATCGCCTTGATCTCCTCATCGGCGCGGAGCTCGACCTTCTCACCGGTGACCTTGCCGCTCTTGACCTCGCGGTAGGGCGTCCGGATGAAGCCGTAGTCATCGACGCTGGCGTAGATGCCCAGCGACGAGATCAGACCGATGTTGGTGCCCTCGGGCGTCTCGATCGGGCAGATGCGCCCGTAGTGGGAGATGTGGACGTCGCGGACCTCGAAGCCCGCGCGCTTGCGGTTGAGACCGCCCGGGCCCAGGGCCGAGAGGCGACGCTCGTGCACGAGCGAGGACAGCGGGTTGGTCTGGTCGACGACCTGGCTCAGCTCGCTGCGCCCGAAGAAGAAGTCGATGGCGCTGGAGATGCTCTTGGAGTTCACCAGGTCTGCGATCTTCGCGAGCTCGTCCGGGTCCTTGACGCTCATGCGCTCCTGGACGGTGCGGCGCAGCTTGAGGAAGCCCTTGCGGAGCTCCTCGACCGCGAGCTCGTCGAGCGTGCGCAGGCGGCGGTTGCCCAGGTGGTCGATGTCATCGACCTGAGCGACCGGACGCCCGCTCTTGCTGTCCACGCGGTTGGAGCGCAGGTCCAGCATGTACGTGATGACCTTGAGGAAGTCCTCGGCCCGGATGAACATCTGGTCCTCGGGCACGTCCAGGTCGAACTTGCGGTTGATCCGGAAGCGGCCGACCTTGCCGAGGCGGTACCGGTTCTCGTCGTAGAACTTCTCGACGAAGAGCTGCTTGGCCTTGTCAACCTGGGGCGGGTTGCCGGGGCGAAGCTTGGTGTACACCTTCAGCAGGGCGCGCTCGTAGTCGTCGCCCGCATCGAACTGATCCAGACGCTCTTCCGCCACCGTGTTGAGGATCAGCGGGTCCTGCGGGTTCTGGATCACCCGGACCTTCTTGATGCTCGACTCGAGGATCTGCTCGGCCGCGTCGCCGATCTGACGGCCGACGTGCACAAGCTCCTCGCCCGTCTCGGTGTCGACGATCGACGCAGCGGCGTAGTGCTCGGGGTGGATCTTGTCCGCGTTGATCTCGTTGACCTCGTAGAAGAGGCTCAAGATCGTGTCGGTCGAGGCGATGGACTCATCGAGGCAGCGCAGGAAGGTGGTGGCGGCCATCTTGGTCGACTGGTCGATGCGCATCGCCAGCACGTCCTTCTTGGTCACCTCCAGCTCGATCCACGAGCCGCGCTCGGGGATCACGCGCGCCGAGTGCAAGGGGCGGTCGCTCTCGGCGCTGACGATCGAGAAGTCCACACCGGGCGACCGGTGCAGCTGGCTGACGATGACGCGCTCGGCGCCGTTCACGATGAACTCGCCGCCACCCATCATGATCGGGAACTCGCCGAGGTAGATCTCCTCCTCGGCAAGGTCGGGGTGACCCTCGCGCACGAGGCGCACGGCGATCCGGAACGGAACGCCGTAGGTCAGGCGCAGCTCCCGGCACTCGTCCGGCGTGTACCTCGGCTCTTCGAGCGTGTAGTACAGGTACTCGAGCTGCATCGTCCCGTCGTATGACTCGATCGGGAAGATCTCGCGCAGCAGCGACTCGAGCCCGATGTCCGTCGCGCGGTCATCGGGGGTCGCCTTCGTGAGCTGCAAGAAGCGCTCGTACGCCTCTTCCTGCACAGCGGTCAGGTTCGGGATCGAAACCACGTCGCCGCGCTTGGCGAAGTTGCGCACACCATTCGTCATGGCCATCAACGCCCCCTGATGGTCAATGCAACGACGTCGGCCGCGCCACGCGCCGACGTTCCAGTCGCTGGTAAATCTTTAGAAAATCCGATGCCCCATCGCGTAATGCCGAACCACCGAGTATACCCCCCTCCCAGGCCGCCCGACAAGCGGGCCCGCCGATCACAGCGATAGGAAAAGGCCCCCCGCCTTCCGGGCGGGGGGCCCGACAAATTCCGTACATCTTGTGTCACGCAGCCAGGGCGTGACCGGAGATCACTTGAGCTCGACCTCGGCGCCGGCCTCTTCGAGCTTCTTCTTGAGCTCCTCGGCCGCGTCCTTGTCCATGCCTTCCTTGACGGGCTTGGGGGCGCCGTCGACGAGCTCCTTAGCCTCCTTCAGGCCAAGACCGGTCACCTCGCGGACGACCTTGATCACGCCGATCTTCTTGTCGCCCGCACCCTTGAGGATGACGTCGAACTCGCTCTGCTCCTCGGCCGCGCCGCCGGCGTCGCCGCCGCCGCCACCGGCCATCACGACCGCGCCGCCCGCGGCGGCCTCGATCCCGTACTTGTCCTTGAGGTAGTCACCCAGATCCACAGCCTGCTTGAGGGTCAGCTCGGCGAGCTGGTCACCCAGGCCGGTGATCGCGGCGTCGAATTCCTTGGTCGCGGTGTCGTCAGACATCTCATTCACCTTCATCTGCTGCGCCGGCGAGCACACGCACGCCGGCAATCAATCCGTCCGAGAGGGGCCGAACCGTTCGGCTCTTTAACCCTGACGACTCTTGATGGGTCGCCCAAGGGCCAGTCGGAATCGGGAGAGACTCACACTGCTTGCCGTCATGAGACGGCCTTGATCTCCTCGCCCTTCTCGAGCTTGTCGGCGATGGTCTTGACCAGGCCGGCGATGCGGGCGCCGGGGCCCTTGACCTGCGCGACGAGGTTCCCGCCCGGGCCCAGGACCAGCGCGACCAGGTCGCCGATGGCCTCCTCGCGGGTGGGGAACTTGCTCAGGCGCTTGACGCCCTCTTCGCCCTCGAACAGCGTCCCGTCGAGCACCGCGCCCTTGAGCTCGATGTCGGGGAACTCCTTGAGCTGATCGACCAGCTCACGCGCGACCTCGACGACCGACTCGGCGCCGTAGACCAGCGCGCTCGGCCCGTCGAGCACAGGCTCGAGCGCCGAGAGCGACGAGGACTCCGCGAAGGCCTTGCGCGCCAGGCGGTTCCGCATGATGGTCACGCGGATCTCCTTCTCACGCAGGTTCTTGCGGATCTGGTTCGTGGAGTTCGCGTCGATCCCGCGGATGCTCACCACGGCGACGTCCTCGGCGCCATCGAGGCGATCGAGGTACTCCTTCATCAACAGTTCTTTGACCGGCTTGGACATTGGTTGCCCTCCGTTTGCTTCAACCAGCTCTAGACGCTGGCAACCTCACCAGAACCGACCTTCACGCGGACGCCCGGCGTCTGCGTGCCCTTGATGCTCACCTTCTTGATGAACGTGCCCTTGACGCTGCTCGGGCGAGACTTCTCGATCGTGTCGATGAAGTGCTCGGCGTTCTCGACCAGGTCGCCGGCCGCGAAGCTCATCTTCCCGACGACGGCGTGGACGTTCCCGCCCTTGTCGTTGCGGTACTCGACCTTGCCGGCCGCGTACTCCTTGACCGCCTCGGCGACGTTCTTGGAGACCGTCCCGGCCTTGGGCGAAGGCATCAGGCCCTTCGGACCGAGCACCCGACCGAGCTTCGAGATGACTCGCATCATCTCCGGGCTCGCGACGGCAACGTCAAAGTCCATCCAGCCCTTCTCGATCTTCTCGACCAGCTCCTCGCCGCCGGCCTCGATGGCGCCGGCGCCCTTGGCGTCAGCAACGACGTCGGGGCCGCAGAAGGCGACGACGCGCTTGGTCGCGCCGATGCCCTTCGGCAGGCTCACAGAGCCGCGGATCATCTGGTCGGCCTGCTTCGGGTCGATCCCGAGGTGCAGGACGATGTCGACGGTCTGGTCGAACTTGGGTGCCTTGAACTTCTTGAGCGTGGCGATCGCCGCGGCCAGGTCCTGCGGACCCTCCGGGGCCATCTCACGGTTCGCCTTCGATCGCTTTCCAACGTGCGGCATCGATCAGCCCTCCACCACTTCGACGCCCATCTGGCGTGCCGTTCCAGCGATGATCCGAGCCGCCGCGTCCAGCGAACCGGCGTTCAGGTCCGCCATCTTCTCGGTGGCGATTGCCTTGCACTGATCGAAGGTGATCGAGCCGACCTTCTCGGTGTGAGGCGTGCCCGAGCCCTTCTCGATCCCGGCGGCTTCCTTGATCAGCACCGACGCGGGCGAGGACTTGATCTCGAACGTGAACGAACGGTCGTTGTAGACCGTGATCACACAACCCACGACCTTGCCATTGAGGTGGCCGGTCGCGGCGTTGAACTGCTGGACGAACTGTCCGGGGTTGACACCGGCGCCGCCGAGCGCAGGTCCGAGTGGGGGCGCCGGGGTCGCTGCCCCGCCGGGCGCCATCACCTTCAAGGTGTTGATCACCTCTTTTTTCGCCATCGCTGCTCCACCTCCCACCGGACGCCGAAGCGGCTCGGTGGTGAAAACGGGTTCGCACTGAGGACTCCTGACGCCTACCCCAACAACTCGGGAGACGCCGGGCCAGACTTTTCCGAGCGGGATCGTAGCCCCCCGACCTCGCCGGACAACCGGCCAGGAGCGATTCCGAGACCCCAAGATTCCCCTGTTTCGGGCCCCTAGGAGGCCAACGCCCCCATCATCGCCTTGGACACGTCCTCACGAAGCCCCAGGGCCGTCGCGCGACGGACCATCTCCATCGCTCGATCGTCCTTGTCCTGGACCTGCATCAGCACGGCCACCGTCAGCCAGGCCGAGCTGGTCTTGGCCCGGTGGGCGTGGGCGACCACGTTGCCGACCCGGCGACGGAGCTCGCGCTTCTCGCCGTGGATCAAGTCCTTGTCGATCGGACGCGTCGCCAGCTTCGGGTCCGTCTCGTACGCCAGTGCCATCACTGCGCAAGCCTGATCGATCTCGTCATCATCGATCAGCGCCATCGCGAGCCCGCGCATCGCCTTCGCATCATCAGGCGTCTCGTCCAGGTGCGCACGGTACAGGCGCACCGCCTCCTCGGCGTCACCCTCGCGCAGGGCCACGTCCGCCTTCTCGAGGTCCGTGAGCTCGCGCACCGGCTCGACGGGCTCGGGCGCTCTCGGAGCAGCGGCCGCATAGGCCAAGTACGGATCCACGAAGCCCGTCGGCCCATAGATCGGGTAGTAGTAGCGATACGCGATGTAGCTGTAGGGGTACCCGTAGTAACCGCGGTAGCCGTAGCGGGGGTAATGCGGGTAGTGCGGATGCGTGTGACCCGGGATGTCATCGCCCGGGATGCTCGGCGGCTGGGGCGCAGGCTGTGACGGGCGCGGCTGCGTCGAAGGCCGGTTGGCCGGAAGGCGCGATCCGCTCCGCTGCAGGGGCGGCTTGGCGTTCGAACCCGGTCCGCCCGCGCGGACACCCTGGGCAACAGCACTCGACTCCCACACCCCACCCATGCCAAGCGCAAGGAGCGCAACGGCTCCGACAACCACCGGCCTGATCATCCGCATGCCCATCGGTCCCTCCTTCGGTCTTCCGTCGGCCCTTTGGACGCCCCAATCGCTCGCTCGTTCCATCGCCAAGCCCTCGACACGCACCCCCCCCTTCACCCTACACGCCCCGACCACAGTCCCCGCCCCGGCCCACCGACGCTACCCTGGGGCCCATGCGAGCCCCCATGATCGGCCTCCTCTCACTCGCCGCCTGCTCGGCACTCCTGCTGACAGGGTGCGCCCCGGAGACCTCGCGTGCGGCGCTCAGCCTCGACGCCCTGGACGGTGATGCCGCCTACGGCCCACGCCTGACGACAATCGCCTACCGCGCCATCGATGCGAACGTCGCCGACGTCTACCTGTCCGACCTGCCCATGGCGCGTCTGACCGACCCGAACGATGCGCTGACCGGCGCAAGGGGGACCATCGTCCACATCCACCTGTTCCTGGTGCCGCGAGCCGGACGCACGCCCATCGCCCCCGATGCCTGCAACCTGCTCATCCGACAGGTCGTCCTCGCGGGCGGCCCCGTCGGGCTCTACGCCGGGGGTGGCTTCGCGCTCCCGAGCACGCGCCCGGGCGCATCGCGCCTGGCGATCTCGCTGGCAGACTCCACCCTGCGCCTCGAACGCGCCAGCGCGGGCTTCGACGATCGGCTCGGTCCCGCAACGATGACCGGAACGGCGCGGGCCGTCCGCGATGACGAACTCGCAGAGACGCTCGGCGCTCGCTTCGACGCGATCGCAGCGGCATTGCCTCAGCTGCGCACGACCGAGGCGGCCGCTACCACGTCCCCCACCACGAGCCCATGAGAGCGTGGGCGCCGTCGCGATAGAGCGAGACGAGCGTGTCACGATCGAGCGCCTTGCCGACGAGCATCGGCGCATCACCCTCGTCGAAGCGCTGCGGATCGACCATCGCAAGGTCCGGGTCCGCGATCGGGCTCTCGCCCTCCCAGTCCGTCTCGAACAGCACACGCAGGGCCCAGTAGCGGCTGGCGTACAGCTCGAGCGCCTCCTCGCGCGAGCCCGCCTGCCCCGCATGCGCACGCCGGATCTCGTTGCCCTCGGTGACCTCCTCGGTCCGCAGGTGATCATCCGACGTGACGATGTCCGAACCGAACAGCACGCGCCCGGACCATCTGGCCAGGAACGACGCGAGTTCCCCCCGGGAATGGCGGCTCAGCTCGCGCACCATCCACTTCGTCGCGCTGGTGTCCAGGAACAGGTTCCCGTGACGTTCGAGCAGCCCGTCGAGGAACTCCAGGTCCTCCGGCCACCCGCCCATGTGGGCCGCGAGCCACGGGACGTCGGACCGGTCGACCATGCGCTCGAGCGGCTCGTAGTGCGATCGCTTCGTCCCGTAGACCGACGCGTCCGCGTACTTCGTCGCGAACCACGTGTCCGGATCCCCCACGTGCGTCATCAGGGACATCCCGAGGCGCGTCGCGGCCTCCGCCACTTTCACGCGCCATGGCGCATCGAGCGTCAGGAAGTCCCGCACCCGCTCGTCCTCGCCCGCGAAATCGCGCAGCCGCGGCGCGTTCCAGAACTTGACCAGCTTGGCCCCGAACTCGTCGTGCCACTGCTCGACCCGGTGCGCGAACCCGTCCGTGTGCGCGCCGACGCGGTCGTCGGCCATGTAATCCGGGATCGCAACGAAGCGGACCCGATCACCCATCGCGTCGCGCACGGCCGCCGCATCCTCGTAGCGCGTCTGCGAAGAGACCCGCTCGATGCCGTACAGGTCCATCGCCTCCAGCAACACCTCGGGCGCGTCGCACCCGTTGACGTGCAGGTGACCATCGACGATCGGCACCGGAGGCGCGCCCAGCGCCTGGGCCTCCAACCGATAGTCGAGCCCAAGCCGGTTCGCGGCCCACGGACGACGCGAGCCCGCAGTCGACGCAACACTCTTCGGTGTAACAGAAGTCATGACGCCCGATCGTAGCCCTCC
>JANQQG010000148.1 GCA_028285065.1 Phycisphaerales bacterium | reverse complement strand
TGCATCGCCAGAGCGCACGCACGCATGATGAAGTCGTTGACGCTCAGCTTCACGCCCTGAGGCTCGAGCTGCTCGTTGAGCTGCTCACGCAGCTCCATCAGCGCATCGAGTCGGGCGCTGACGGACACCTGGTAGTGCGGGACGTTCTGCTTGGACTCGACCAGGCGAGGCGCGATGATCGCGCGCATGTTCGAGAGCGGGATGACCTGCTCCTGGGGCGTCGCGCCGGCGGGCGGGAGCGGGGCGGGTACGCCAATCGACGGCGCGGGCGCTGCGCCAGCTGCGGCAGGCGCCGGTGCTCCGGTGATGTTCTCGACGTCGGCGCGGACGATGCGACCGGCCGGGCCGGTGCCGTGGATGCTCGAGAGGTCGATGCCCTTCTCGGCCGCGATCTTGCGGGCGAGCGGCGAGGCGAAGACGCGCTCACTGGAGTGCGACCCGTTCTGTGGCGCGGGTGCGGCAGGGGCGGCGGGTGCGGGAGCAGCGGGGGGCGCCGCGGTTGCCGTCGGTGCGGCGGGGGCGCTCGACGCACCAGCCGAGGCGCTCTGAGCGCCGGCGCTGGCCGCCGCCGTCGCGACGTCCTCACCTTCCTCGGCGATGATGAGGATGAGCGAGCCGACGGCCACTTCCTGGCCTTCCTCGGCGACGAGCTTGGCGATCGTGCCGTCATCGAACGTCTGCAGTTCCATCGTGGCCTTGTCGGTCTCAATGTCCGCGATGACGTCGCCGGCGCTGACGGTGTCGCCCGGCTTCACGTTCCACTTGACGACGGTGCCGACCTCCATAGTGTCGGACAGGCGCGGCATGGTCATCTCGATCGGCATGGTCGGCTCCAACCTCGGTGGCTCGCCTCGGGGCGTGGTCTCGCCATTGTAGGGTCTGTGTGCCGGGGCCCTCACTGACAGTCGGCCGTTTGATGGCCGGGCGTGACCCCCGGGTCGGCCTAGACGCCCAGAGTATCCCGGACAGCGTCCACGATCCGCCCTGGGTTGGGCAGGTACGCCGCCTCGAGCTCCTTGGCGTAGGGCGTCGGGACGTCTTCCGTGTTGACGCGCACGGGCTGATGGTCGAGCAGGTCGAAGCCCCTCTCGACCACCTGCGTGCACACCTCGCTCGCGACCGAGCCGAACGGCCACGACTGATCGACGACCACGATGCGGTTCGTACGCGCAAGCGACGCGAGGATCGAGTCGATGTCCAGCGGGCGGATCGTCCGCATGTCCAGGAGATCAACGTGCACATCGTGATCGTTGGCCAGCGTCTCGGCGGCCTCGATGCAGAAGTTCACCGGCCGACCGAAGCTGATCAGCGTGCAGTCGTCGCCCTCGCGGATCTTGCGCGCCTGGCCGAACGGGATGTAGTACTGCTCCTCGGGCACGTGCGCCTTGTCCGAGAGCATGCGCTCGGACTCGAGGAAGAAGACCGGGTCGTCATCGACGAGGCTCGTCGCGAGCAGCCCCTTGGCGTCGTAGGGGTTGGACGGGATGGCCATCTTCAGGCCGGGCACGTTGGCGAACAAGCCCTCGACGCACCAGGAGTGCGTGGAGCCGAGCTGACCGCCCGCGCCGTCGTTGCCGCGGAAGACGATGGGGCAGCCCCATTGCCCGCCGGACATGTACAGCATCTTCGGCGCGTTGTTGAGGATCTGGTCCGCCGCGACGAGGCTGAACGACCAAGACATGAACTCGACGATGGGGCGCAGCCCGTACATCGCGGCACCAATGGCGAGGCCGGCGAATCCGTTCTCGCTGATGGGCGTGTCGATGATGCGTTTGTCGCCGAACTCATCGAGCATGCCCTGGCTGATCTTGTACGCGCCGTTGTACTCGGCGACCTCTTCGCCCAGGAGGAAGAAACGCTTGTCGCGGCGCATCTCGTGGCTCATCGCCTCGCGGAGCGCTTCGCGGAACTGGATGACGCGATCGCCCTCGCGGGGCGGAAGGTCGGCGCCGTCGATGGTCGGGGCGGGCGGGGCTTCGTAGGTGATCGTCATGGGAGTTCTCAGAGAAGCGGGTTCTTGGCGCCCTGGGTGTAGTCCCGGATGGGCGAGAGGTTCTTCTGGGGGTTCGCGTACACGTCCGCGTACAGCTCCGGCTCGACCTCCGGGATCGGCGACTCCTCCGCGAACTTCACGGCCTCGCGGACGCGCGCCTTCACGTCGTCCTGCATCGCTTTGTAGTCGTCCTCGGTCAGGCACTCACGCTCGTTCATCAGGTGGGCCGCCAGCATCGCGATCGAGTCGCGGTCCTTGATCGACTCCACCTCGTCCTTCGAGCGGTACTTCTGCGGGTCCGACATCGAGTGGCCCTGGTACCGGTACGTGTGCAGGTCCACGAAGCCGGGACGCGACTTCTCGCGGCACTCATCCACGAACGGCTTGAGCTGGTCGTAGATCTCCAGGATGTCCAGCGCCTTGGCGCCGCGGATGCCCTTGCCGATCGTTAGGGCCTCGATGCCGTAGCCGGCGGCCTTTGCCGCGAGGTTGTGGGCCATCGTGGTGCCGCGTTCGATGTGGGTGCCCATGGAGTACCCGTTGTTCTCGACGATGTAGATGACGGGCGTGTCGAGCAGCCCGGCGAGGTTCTGCGCCTCGTGGAACGCGCCCTGGTTGAGCGCGCCATCGCCGAGGTAGCAGAGGCAGACGCGCTTCTTGTCGGTCGTCTCCAGCACCTCGCGCTCGTACTTGGTCGCGAAGGCGAGGCCGAGCCCGAGCGGGGTCTGGGCGCCGACGATCCCGTGTCCGCCGTAAAGGTGGTTGGGCTTGTCGAACATGTGCATCGACCCGCCCTTGCCCTTGGCGCAGCCGGTCGTGCGTCCGAACATCTCGGCCATGCACGCGCCGGGGTCCATGCCGCGAGCGAGCGCATGCCCGTGGTCGCGGTACGCGGTGATGATCGGGTCGTCGTGGTTGGTGGTCGCGATGGTGCCGACGGCACAGGCTTCCTGCCCGATGTAGAGGTGGCAGAAGCCGCCGATCTTGGCCTGCTGGTACGCCTGCGCGCAGCGGACCTCGAACTCGCGGATCAGGAGCATGTCGACCAGCCACGAGCGGAGGCGCTCGTCGGGGAGCTTGGCCGATGGGCCGCGCGATGCAGGGGCGGCTGTCTGGGGCTGTGCCATGCGGGGGTTCCTCGCGTGGGGATCGTCAGGAAGGCGTGGGAGGTGCGGAGGGGCGCGGTCGATGGGCTTCGGATCGGCGTCCGCGTGAGGGAGAGTTTAGGAGGCGAGTCGGCCCGCGGCCTGTGGGGGTCCTCAGGGCCGATTCAGCGCTGGTTGCGGACCTCCGTCCGCTCCGGAGTCGGCGCCTTGTCGCTGGCCAGCTTGACCTCGAGCAGCAGCAGCGCCGCCTGGAGCTGGATGTCCGCGCCGGGCTCGAGGAGCTTGTCCGGATCGACCTTGGGCTCGTCGGTGTCGACGAGGTTCCCGTCGGCATCGATCGCGAAGACGTCGGCATCACGCCGGATCTCCAGGGAGTCGGCGACCTGCTCGGGGAGCATCTCGACGCTTACGTGGGGATCAACACCCCAGCGCCCGGCGCCCTCGAACTTGTGGATCAGCGTCCCGTCCGGCATCGTGTAGTAGTGCGTGGTCAGCTTGACGCGGCTCGAGGCATCGAGACGCCACACGTTCTGGACCGAGCCCTTGCCGAACGAACGCGTCCCGACGACGACCGCGTCGAGCTTGCCCTGGTCCGCGTAGTGGCGGATCGCGCCGGAGACGATCTCACTGGCCGACGCCGAGCCCTCGTTGATCAGCACGGCGACCGGGATGTCCGCCAGGACAGCGCGTCCGCGACGGGCGCGCTCCGGCTGCTGCGGGGTCGTCCCACGCGTCGCGACGATGGTGCCGCGATCGATGAAGAGGTTGGCGATGCTGACCGCCTGGGTGAGCAGGCCGCCGGGGTTGAAGCGCAGGTCGAAGACGAGCGCCTCGAGGCCCTGATCGCGCATCTGCTCGATCGCTTCGAGCATGTCCTCGGTCGAATCCTCCTGGAACCCGGAGAGGCGGATGTAGCCGATACCGCTGTCGCGATCGATGAACCAATCCCAGTCCATGTCGCCCGCACCGGTCCGCTCCCAGCCCTTGACGGATGGCAGCGCGATGTTGGCGCGCTTGAGCGTGAACTCGAGTTCCTCGCCCTCACGCTCGATCGTCAGGTCAACCTTCGTCCCCGCCGGGCCGGTGATCAGGTCCACCGCCTGGCCGAGGCCGATGCCGACGGCCATGTTGCCCTCGATCTTCTTGATGAAGTCGCCGGGGACGATGCCCGCGATCTGCGCCGGCGTGCCGGGCAGCGGGGTGACGACCTTGATCATCTGGGTCTCGTCGTCGTACTGGATCTGGATGCCAACGCCCTGGAAGCGTCCTTCGGTCAGGCGCTCGAAGCGGCGCATCTCGTCGGGCCAGATGATCGCGGAGTAGTCGTCGAGCTCGCCCATCGCGCCGGTGCCGAACTCGTGCAGGATCGCGTCGGTGGGGATGCCCACGCTCTCGCGGTTCGCATCGAGGATCCCGCCGAGGACCTCCTGGAGCAGGTCCTGGTCGGTGCGTGCGTCGGGCGTTGCGAGTCCGGCGAGCAGCGAGTCGAGCGTCCGCACGAAGCGGTCAACGCGAGAGCGATCTTCGAGCGTGGGGAACGCCTCCGCGAGGTCCGAGGTCGTCACCATCGTGCGCAAGGCGCGGGTCGCACCCGCGAGCATCTCACGCATCGTCACGGGGTCGGTCTTGTCCAGCACGGGCGCGCGGCTGACGTGCGCCTGTGCGGCGCGGAGTGTCGCCTGCACCACCGAACGCGCCGAGATCCCATCGAGCTTGTCACGGAAGTCCTCGCCGAGGTCGTTGAACTCCGGGAGCGGGTCCTTGCCCTGCTCGACGAGACGCTCGTTGCGCATCTCCCAGAAACGCTCCGGCGTGTACAGCCGGATCATCGCCAGACGCTTGGTCAGGCGCTGCACGTCCGTCTTGTACCGACCGTCGTCCTCGAACAGAAGGTGCAGCCGGTAGAACAGCTCATTGGCGCCGAGCCAGTCCTGTTCGCGCTCAGCGGTCCCGGCGGCCTTCTCTGCCTTGGCGATCAGGTCGAGGATCAGCGGCTCGGCCAGCACGGCGTCCTTGTCGGTCGCGAGCGTGTGCAGCGTGATCACGGCGCGCAGCGCCTCGGACAGCTTCGTCGGGGTCGGCTCCTCGGCCAGCAGCTCGTCCAGCTCGGTCCGGGTCTCGCCGATCATCTCGGCCCGCATCTCCTCGCGGCTGGCCTCACTGGCGGCCAGCTCGGCGCGCGACTCGACCAGCGAGAGCAGACGCCGGTCGCCGACGTCGGCGGGCACGTCGGCGAGCGGAGCGAACGGGTCGTCCGAGGCCGCCCTGGCCAGGTCCCAGACGCGCGACGGGGTGTCGTTGACGTCCAGCTGCCCCCAGGCGGGGGCGGTGGCCATGAGGCCGACGCTCAGGGCGATGGCCGGGCGGGCGAGGCGGCGGAAGCATCCGTTCTGCATGTGGTCACGTCCTTTGGGTGGCGTCCTGAGCATCCTGGCGGGCGCCGATGCGCTCTGTCTGGGGGTCGGATCGGACTCCCTGCCCCCCTGAATCGGTCCGTCTGTCGGATCCTCGATACCCAACCGCCGGGGGCGAGCGGCTGTTCCGATGATACCGGTAGGCCGCCTTGGCGGATGACCTGGTTATGGGGTGTTCGGGCCCCAATCCTGTACGGATGGGGTCAGGGGCCGGTTCTCAGTGGTCCCGGCGCGCGTGCCGCCGCGCGGTCGTCAGTGACACCGCTGTCACGACGCCCACGATCAGTACGGCAGCCCCGACCAGCAGCGCCGGGAGCAGCGTCTCGGCGTCATCGCGACCCCCCGCCGCGAGGGCGGCGCCGAGCCCAAGCAGCGGCCCGAAGGCGTACCCGATCCCGATCAGCGCCTCGTGCTTCCCGCCGGCGTCGATCTCGGCCGCCCCGACGTGCATCGCGTAGTAGAACGCGCCCGCGTAGATCGACCCCAACGAGAACCCCAGCAGCGCCAGCCCCGCCAGCAGCGTCGGGACACCGGCGCTCACGGGCAGCAGCGGGGGAGCGGCAAGCGCCAGCGCGAGCCCGGCCAGCATCGTGACGCTCGCGATCGCCGGGAGCGACCAGCGACCGTGCCACGCGTGCCAGCGCTCCATCACCAGGAACGCGAGGAAGCGCGCACCCATCCACGTCGCCGCGGCCGGCGTCTCCCAGCCGGGTGGGAGCCCGAGCCGAGCAACAGCCGTCGGCAGGTACGGCTCCAGGATCGCGATCACCAGGAAACTCGTCGGGAGCAGCACGCGGAACGCGGCAAGCAGCGCCTCGTCGGCGTTGGTGTGCGGCTCCGGATCATCGTGCAGGTGCGTGCCCGGCTCGGGCGTGAACGCAGGGAGCAGCGCGAGCGAGCCGAGATGAGCCACGCCAAGCAACGCGAACGCAAGGATAGGGCGCGAGCCGGCGTCGGCATCGTGGGCGCCGCCCGTGGCGAAGAGCGGCGCGATCGCGAAGAGGCAGACGCCGACCGACGCGGACCACGAGAGGTTGAACCGTCCCGTGGCCGCCCGGAGCGGGCGGCCGCGTCGTCCACCGGGGACGTACGCCTCGACGATCGGCCAGAGGGCGCCGTTGGCCGGTGCGTAGAGCAGGATGAAGAGCCACACACTCGCGCGACCGAGCTCCGGGCTGACCCCGTGCGCAACAGGTGGCAGCAGGCCGAGCAGCCCGAGGAAGACCATCATCAATGCGAGGACGAGGCGCGAGCTCAGCCACGCGCGCCGGTGCGCGAGACGCCGGATCGCGGGCCCGATGAACAGGGCAGCGGGGATGTAGGTGAGCCCGAAGAGCAGCGCGAGCAGATAGTTCTCGGTGGAGTCGAAGCCGTAGACGCGCGAGGTGACGAAGTAGACGCCCTGCGTCGCCATCCCGGTCCCGAAGGAGTTGGTGAATGTGAACGCCAGCGAGGCCCAGAGGGGCGAGGCCGGGCGGTTGGTGCTCTCGATCATGGGCGGCGTTGCTTCCAGAGGCGGGCGATCGTAGCATCCGTGCGTTGCCCGCCCGTTGGGGCGGCACGCGTTGCACCCGTAGCTCAACTGGATAGAGCGCTGGCCTCCGAAGCCAGAGGTTGCAGGTTCGAATCCCGCCGGGTGTGCTTCAGACGAGAGCCCGCGTCCGACTCAGGACGCGGGCTTCTTCGTGCGCGGCTTCTTCTTGGTCGAGCTCTTCCTGCCCGAACTCGTCTTGGCCGCTTGCCTCTTCTCGCCCGACTTCGGGGCGCCGACGCGAAGCTCGCAGCACGAGCCGAAGGACTTGCAGATCGCGTGTCCGGCGCAGCTCCCGCCCCTCGCCTTGCAGGCGCGCCTGCCGTGCCAGATCAGTTGATGCGAGAGGTCCGACCACCGATCACGCGGAAAGAGCGCCATCAGGCGGCGCTCCACCATCGTGACGCTGTCCGACTCGCTCACGAGCCCGAAGCGACGAGCGAGGCGCCCGATGTGCGTGTCGACGACGAACCCGACGTTCGTGTCGTACGCGTTGCCGAGGACGACGTTCGCCGTCTTGCGGGCGACGCCACGCAGGGTCAACAGCTCGTCCATCGTCCGGGGGACCTCGCCTCCGAACTTCTCGACGACTTCCGTCATCGCGGCATGGATCGCCTTGGCCTTGTTCCGGAACAGCCCGATCGTGCGGATCAGCGGCTCGATCTCGGCGGGCGACGCCTCCGCATAGTCGGCGGGGGTGGGGAAGGCCTCGAAGAGCGCGGGGGTCGCCTTGTTGACGCCGGAGTCGGTCGCCTGCGCCGACAGGATGGTCGCGACGAGCAGCTCGTGCGGGCTCTTGAAGTCGAGCTCGCAGTGCGCGTCGGGGTACGCCTCCGCGAGTGCGTCCGCGATCCGCTTTGCCCTGCGTTTCTCGCTGGGCGTCACCTTGGGCAACGCGAACGGGATGTCGCGAAGACCCCGAGGGTTCGTGGGCGTGCGCACATCCGCGTCGCTCACGTCAATGCCCCGTCCTTGGCGCGCCCGGGCGATGTCGGCGTTGTCACGGCCGAGACCGCACCGCAGATCAGCGCCAGCAGAAGGCACAGGACCGTACCGGCCATCAGCAGCGTCGCCCAGTGGTGCCCCGAGTCGAACACGGCCCGGTGCGTCTCGGCCAGCGCCACATCACCCGCCTTGGCGGCCTCGCGGAACTGAACCAACGCGCTGTTCATGCGCGGGGACAGCATCGTCAGCGAGGCGATGAACCCCGTTGCCGCGAGCGTGATGCCGAGGCAGCGGAGCATGAGCGGGGGATGTTTGCGGGCGACGCGCTGGTCGGTGAGGATCGCAAAGAGCGGGATGATCGTGGCGATCGCGATGAAGCCGCAGATGAACTGCACGATGTCGGCGACGAGGAAGACGCGCTCGCCGATGTACCCACCCGCGATGACCCAGTGCTCGCCCTGGTCGTACGCGCCGTACGCCGGGAGCACGGGCTTCACGTCGTTCTTCATGGTCGGGAAGAGGACGCCGGCCGCGGCCCCGGCCATGATGACCGTCCCGAGCCAGATGCCGAGCGCGGTCAGGTTCGCCGCCTCACAAAATGCGCGCCATCGTTGCATGGCGGAGGGTAGTCGCGGGATGGTGGCTCCGGGTCGCTTCGCGGGCCCGGGCAGGGGAGAATGTCGGCGATGCTGACCGCTCCCGAACTCTCGATGTCGTCGGCCGGGCTGGACGAGCCGGGCTCCCTGCCTGCGGGGGGGGGAGGCGAACGCACAAGGGGGCTGATCTCCTTCGCGTCCGCCAGCGGCTACCGCTGGGTGCAACTCGACGGCACGCTCGCCGGCGTGCGCGCCAGAGAGCTCGACCGCTCCGGGCGGCGCGACCTTGGTGCGACATTGCGCCGGGCCGAAGTCGGGTTGTCGGGCATCGACCTGTGGATCCCCCCGGCGCACTTCGAGGACCGCGCAACCAGCGATCGCGCAACCGGCGCAACCGTCCAGGCGCTCGAGCTCGCCGGTGAACTCGCACGGCTCGCCGACGCAGGCCATGCCCTGGTCGCGGTCGAACTGGGCGCGCAGACACCCGACGATGTCCGTGCGGCCCTCGGCGCCGCCGCAATGGGCGCCGGGGCGTTGCTCGTGGACTGTGCCGCGGGCGCGATCGAGCGCTCGACCGAGGGGATCGTCGTCGGCATCGACCCAGCCTCGGTCCTCGCCGGCGGGCAGAGCCCCGCGAAGCTCGTCACGGAGGCATCAACCGCAGGCGCGCTCGGGCAGGTGCGCCTGAGCGACTGGTCCGGCGCATCGAGGTGCCGCGCGGGCGCAAGCGACGGGCGTCTGGAACTGACCGCCCTCTTCGGTGCGGTCGTGGCCGCGTCGGTCGTCTCGCCAGTGGTGGTGGACCTGCGTGGCGTGTCGTCGTGGCGTCAAGACGCGTCGGCGGTGCGTGAAGCGTGGGAGCAGGCGCCGTTCGGCTAGGCGAACGCGACGGGGCGCGCACCGGTTTTGATGTACAGCGGGTGACGTGGTGCACCGCTCTTGTTCAGCGCGAGCGCATACGCATGCACCTCAGACTCCCGGATCATGTCCAAGACGGCCCGATCTCGGCCCGCGAACGCGTGGTTGCCCCATCCCAGCCAGACCGGGACGTCGTTGGCACTGGCCAGGGCGAGCGTTGCGCGGAGCTCGTCGTCGTTGCCTGGACCAATGGGCGAGCGGGCCTGCTTGAGGTCCCGCGGGTCGGTCGCCCTTCGCGCAAACAGATTGACCACGCGGATCGCGCCCGCGCCGTCGTGGCGAGCGTGACGGACGCACGCCCGGATCGTCGGATCATCGGTCGCGGCGTCGGCGGTGGAGGGGTTGAGCAGGATGAAGACGCGCGCCGGCGCGTCTGACCAACGCCGCCACAGCGCGTATCGGTAGCGCCCGCCGCCCTGTGCGCCCGAGGGCGTCGGCGCGAGAGGCTCGTCGCTAGAGCGCGGCATCCTCGGGAAGCTCGGCGTTGTGGAATACCTTCTGGACGTCGTCGTCGTCCTCGAGCGCGTCGATCAGCTTCATGACCGTCTCTGCGCTGTCCGCGCTCACCTCGACGGTCGTCCCCGCGATCAGCTCGATCGAGGCGTCGGTCAGCTCGTAGCCCGCGCCCTCGAGCGCGTCCTTGACGCCCTGGAACTCGGTCGGGTCGGTCGTGACCAGCCACGGGTCGCCGTCGGTTTCCGGGGCCTCGATGTCCTCGGCGCCCGCTTCGATGGCGGTCTCCATCAGCGCGTCCGCGTCGACGCCGTCGGGCTTGACGATGATCTGGCCCTTGGTCTCGAACTGGAACGCGACGGAGTTTGTCTGCCCGAGGTTGCCGCCGAACTTGCTGAACGCGTGGCGGACCTCGGTGGCGGTCCGGTTGCGGTTGTCGGTCAGCGCGTCGATGACGATCGCCACGCCCGCCGGCCCGTACCCCTCGTAACGGATCGACTCGAAGTCTTGACCCTTCAGCTCGCCCGCACCCTTCTTGACGGCGCGCTCGATCGTGTCACGCGGCATGTTCGCGTACCGCGCCTCGTCGATCGCGTAGCGGAGCGAGAGGTTGATCGACGGATCGGATCCGCCCTGACGCGCCGCCGCCATGATCGCGCGGGCGCACTTGGACCAGACCTTGGATCGCTTCTTGTCGACGGCCGCCTTGCGGTGCCGGATGTTGTGCCACTTGCTATGACCGGCCACGTCGTCTCTCCGTCAGGGGCGTGCGATGGTGGTGTGGGGGGGTGAGTGGGTTACCGAGCGCCGGGCTTCTTGGTGGTCTTGGCGCTGGTCTTCTTGGTCGTCGTCTTGCTGCGCTTGCGGGGGGCTCGTTTCGATGAGCTGTTGTCGGCCAGGGAGTCGGCCCAGCCCTGGAAGTGCCCGTGGGCCTCGGCGAGCTCACCGGCGCGGATCGAGCGTTCCAGAAGGGAGGCGGCCCCCTCCTCATCGAGGCCATCGTCGATCACGTCCTCGTTCTTGAGCGCGCCGAGCAGGCGTTCGTCGACCGGGGCCGCGTGGGCGCCCAGGGCAAGCAGGGCCGTCCGGGCGCTGACGTACGCGGGCACGCCCTCGAGCGACTCGAGGTACGCCCGGGCCTGGCGCTTCGGCTCGTTGACCAGGTGCTCGAGGCTGACGGCATGCTCACGACGGAACAGATCGTTGAGCGACGCCCGCATGCGCATCACACGCTCCTCGACGCGCGGGTACCGCTCGCCGAGGACCTCGACCAGCTCATCCGGCAGGCAGACGCGCAGCTCGTTGTAGTCGACGACCGCGCGCTCGAGCTTGGGCACCGCGGCCGCTGCCTTCGCGCTGGTCGCTTCCCAGAGTAGGAAGGACTCGGTGAAGCACGCGAGGATGGGCTGCTCGTCGTCGATCGCTGGACGCACAAGCGCTTCGCCCGGCGTCTTCTTGGCGAGCTTCTTCAGCAGCGACTGGATGTCCTTGGTCGGGTCTGAGGCCAATCCCTTACTCCTCGGGGTCGGTGTTCGTCGTGTGGGAGTCGGCGGGGTCGGGCGCGAGTTCCGGCTCGGGCTCGCCGCGCTCCTCGCGCTCGGCGCGGACCTTCGCGAGCGCGTCAAAGACGTCCGCCTGCTTCTTCAGGCTCTCGTCGAGCCGGAAGCGAAGCTGCGGCGTCCGACGCAGCGCGACAAGGTCACCCACCTCGTGCTTCACGTGCGCCTCGGCAGAG
>JANQQG010000146.1 GCA_028285065.1 Phycisphaerales bacterium | reverse complement strand
CGAAAACCGCAGGCGCCGGCGCTGACCCCGCGGCCCCCCTCACCCCCCGCCTCCCGCTAGGCTCTATGACGCATGGCCGTTGAACAACGACTCGTCGCGCCGCAGCAGACGCCGGCCGACCTCGAGGGGTCGGCGCGCGATTGGTCCCTGCGCCCCAAGCGCATGGGCGAGTACGTCGGACAACGACAGCTCGTGGAGCGCCTGACGATCGCGATCAGCGCGGCCGTCGAGCGCGAGGACCCCGTCGAGCACGTGCTGCTGCACGGCCCGCCCGGACTTGGCAAGACGACACTCGCGCACGTCATCGCGGCCGAGGTGGGCTCGCGCGTGCACGTGACCAGTGGTCCCGCGCTGAGCCGCCCGACCGACCTGGTCAGCGTGCTGACGCGTCTGGAAGAACGCGACGTCCTCTTCATCGACGAGATCCACCGCGTGCCGATCGCGGTCGAGGAGTTCGTCTACCCGGCGATGGAGGATTACCGGATCGACGTGTCGGTCGACACGGGGCTCAACGCCCGCTCGGTCCGCATCGCGCTCAAGCCGTTCACGCTGATCGGCGCAACGACGCGCGCCGGTCTGGTCTCCAGTCCGCTGCGCTCGCGCTTCGGGCTGACCCACCACCTGCGCTACTACGAGCAGGCCGAGATCCTCGACATCCTCCGGCGCTCGTGCTCGTTGCTCGGTGTCGAGCACGACGGGACGCCGGCGCTCGAGGCGATCGCCTCACGCTCGCGCGGCACCCCCCGCATCGCCAACCGACTCCTCCGG
Source organism: Phycisphaerales bacterium (assembly GCA_028285065.1). Taxonomy (GTDB): domain Bacteria; phylum Planctomycetota; class Phycisphaerae; order Phycisphaerales; family UBA1924; genus JANQQG01. The sequence goes on along the minus strand of JANQQG010000146.1, from coordinate 10,286 downwards.
CGCGTGCGCGACTTCGCGCAGGTCCGCGCCGACGGACGCATCTCCAGCCCGATCGTCGACGAGGCGCTGCGCCTCGAGGGGATCGATGAGCTCGGCCTCGATGACCTCGACCGCGCCTACCTCGGCGCGATCGCCAAGACCTATCGCGGCGGGCCCGTCGGGCTCGAGGCGATCGCGGCCACCATGAACGAGGACTCGGGGACGCTCGAGGACGTCGTCGAGCCGTACCTGCTGCAGATCGGCTTCCTGGCTCGCACGCGTCGCGGACGGATGCTGACGCCCGAGTCGGCGCAGCGGATGGGCGTGAGGGCCCCCGACCCCGTCGAGCCGGACTCAGGGCTCTTCGAGTCCTCATCGGACGCCTAGTCCGCCGGTTCGCCCACCCGCGACACGATCACCTTGCCCTGCTCGAAGACGACGACCTCGCCGCCACCGGGACGCGCGGCTTCGTCGGCAAAGTAGAGGATCACGTCACCGGGCTCTGGCGATCCTCCAGGCCCGTCACGCGCCTCGGGGATGCGCGCCCACCAGCCAAACTCCATGTACACCCGTGCGGCCTGCGCGCCCTCGAACCCGCCGGACCAGACCCGATCGGGCTCGACCCGCTGCTGACGCATCCAGTCGAACAGGCCATCCCACTGCTCGGATCGATCGCCATGCACGCGGATCGGGAGGATGCTGACGAGGATCCCAACACCCAGCGCGACCGGCGCGCTCAGCGCAGCCGCTCGATCACCGGCGCGTTGCAGCGCCTCCGGCGCGAGGCGCACGAACCAGACAGCCGCGGCCAGCGCCCACACGGGGTAGACCGGGAGCATGTACCGGGGGCGTTTGTCGCCGACGAGGCTGAGCGCAACCAGCCAGAGGACGGTCCAGACGAGCACGAGTCGCATCGCGCTGCGCTCGTTGTCGGCGAACTTGCCGCGCAGCGTCGCGACGAGTGCCAGCAGCACCAGCGGGATCCAGGGCCATCCCTTGGTCGCGACCACCACCAGGTAGTACCAGGGGCTGGACGCGCCCTCGTTGGCCCGGATCACGCCCGCGGCCTCGCCACTCCCGCCAAGGCGCGAGCCGATCTGCGCGCCGAAGTAAGTCGAGGAGAACCCCTCGCCATCGGTCAGCCACATCGCCAGATGCCACGGCCCCGCCACGAGCACGGACGCGAGCAGCGCGGGGAACAGCCAGAGCGTGAGTCGGGCCCGTCCCATCCACACGAGCCACGCGCCGATCGCTGGAACTGCCAGCAGCCCGATCAGCGGCTTGACCATCAGCGCCAATCCGATACACCCGCCGGCCGTGAGCACCCATGCGCCCGCGCGTCCCGAGTCGCGCCGCGCACGCCGCTCGGCTTCGATCGCGCACGCAAGTGCGCCCAACAAGAACAGCGCGAGCCAGATGTCGAGGCTGAACGAGCGTGCGTGACGGACGAACTCGATGGAGGTTGCGCAGAACAGGCCCGCGAACATCCCCATGCGCGCCCCCCCGAGGCGCCGTCCGATCGCGGTCGTCAGCAGCACGCAGCAGCACGCGCCCAGGACGGCGCCGAGACGAGCCGCAACGACCGTCTTCCCGAGCGGAGCGAGGAACAGGCCGCCGAGCCAGAGCCCGAGCGGCGGCTTGTTGAAGAACGGTTGCCCGTCCGCATGCTCGAGTCGCCACAGCGATCCGCCGGCGCTCTCGATCGCGTTCGTGAACCCCTGGTGCGCGATCGCGCCGTACCAGCCGGTGTCGACGCTGAACTCGCCCTGCCACGCCTTGGGCAGCGTGATCGCGAGCGTGACGAGGACGGGGACGAGCCAGAGCGCAACGCCACCGGTCGGGAGCCCTCGGATGGGCTCGCGTCGTGCTGCGCCTGGTTTGTCAGGGGGCGGCGCGTCAGGCATCGCGTCAGGCGCTGCTGGCGCCGAGGGTCACGAGGCCCGTGTCAGGCCTCAACCTTTGCTTTTTTTTTCTGGCCGATCGACTCGTCTTCTGTATACAGGATGCACCCGCACGACGGGCAACGGGCGAGCTTGCCGCTGGCGATGGTGCTGACGGCCTCCATCGGGATGACGACCATGCACCCGCCGCAGGTGTACTCGTGGTTGCGCCGGTCCAGGACCTCGATCGGGGCCATGGCCTCGTCGCCGAGGCGGGCCAGGAGCGACTCGAAGAGGTTGAGGGTGTCTGACGGGACGTCGGCGGCGAGCGTGTCGCGCTGAGCGCTGAGTTCCTCGAGGCGGTCCTTGATGTCGGCCTCGCGCTGGTTGCGCTCGGCGCGGGCCTGCTCGACGATCTTGGAGCGCTCGCCGGCGGTCTCGCGGAGTTCGTCGAGCTTCGCCTGAAGCTCATCGACCTCGCCCATCGACCCCAGGGCGCTCTCTTCGATCTTGTCCTTCTCGGCTTTGAACGTGTTGAGCTCGGCGAGGAAGGCGTTGTACTCCTTCGACGTCTGGCTCTGGTTCATCTTCTCGCGGATCTCGGCGATCCGGGCCTCGAGGCGGTCCGACTCGCCCTCGCCCTCACCGGCCGAGGCCTTGAGGTGCTTGACCTTCGTCTCGATCTCGCTGGCTCGGTCCTCGAGGTCCTGGTGCTGGCGGAGTTGGGCTTGCAGGAATCGGTCCGCCTGGTCCAGGCGCGACCTCAGACCCCTGAGCTGACTCTCGACTCTGAACAACGCGAGAAGCTTGGCCGTCTCCGACATCCGGGTCTCCGAGGGTGTTCCGCGAAAGGCGTACCGAAGGTCATTCTAACCGCGTGGAAGCCGATCGCCACGCCGGCGCGCCGAACAGGGGACGAGCGGTGTCCGCGGCCCCCCGTTCAGGCCCCCGCGCCCGGGGCCGCGCCCCACGTCGAGAGGGCCCAGTAGGCCACCGGAGCACTCAGCAGCACCGAATCGAGCACATCCAAGACACCCCCGAAGCCCGGCAGAGCGGTGCCCGAGTCCTTCAGCCCCGCATCGCGCTTGAGCAGGCTCGCCACCAGGTCCCCGCCCTGACCGACGATCGCCAGTAGTGCGCCCAGGATGGCGCCCTGCCACAGCGTAAGCGACACGCTCGGGGCCGCAGCACCGCCGACCTGCACCAGCAGAACCGCCAGCAGCGCGGCCGTGACGACCCCGCCGCCGAGTCCCTCCCAGGTCTTCCCGGGGCTGAGCCACTCGATGAGCTTGTGACGCCCGATCATCCGCCCGGTGAAGTAGGCGCCGATGTCGCAGGACTTGGTGATGGCGATGATGCTCAGGACGACCCAAGCCGAGTGCTCGCGTCGGAGGGAGATCAGGAAACCCGCCAGCAGGCCCAGGTAGACGAACGACATCAGGGCCGCCCCGGCCTGAGCGGTCGCGCCCTTGGGATCGCGATCGCGGGCCGAGAGGATCAGCGACGAGACGAGCACGCCCGCGGCCGCCAGCGCGGCCAGCGAAACAGCACGCACCCCGCCGGACTCCGCGGGCGTGACTGCCCAGACGACGAGCCCGACCATGGCCGCGAGAGCCATGAACCAGGTCGGCACGTGCGTCCCGCCCTGGCGGAGGATGCGCCCGAGCTCGCGGGCGCCCAGCGAGCAGACCAGCAGGCCGACGACAAAGAGAACGCTGGCGGGCGGGATGGTGTCCTGTCCGGCGAAGAGCCAGGCGATCGCGCCGGGCGCGTGTGCACCCTCGAGCGCGCCGTCGAGCCAGAAGAGCCCGACGACGAGGGCGATCAGAACGGGGCCGAGGAGGAGACGATGCTTGAGCACGTGGCCCGGATCGTAGCTGATCCGGGCGCACCGTCTCCTCCCCGCCCCGCGGTTGTGGCTGTGGCCGGGCGCGATCGCGTCAGTCGAGGAAGCTCTCGAGCGCCTCACCGAGGTCGCTGGCGCTGATCAGGCCGGTGTGCTGCCAGACGGACTGGCCGCCCTTAAAGATCATCAGGGTCGGGATCGACCGGACGCTGTAGCTGGCTGCGAGCTGCTGGGCGCCGTCGACGTCGACCTTGACAACCTTGGCACGGCCGGCGAACTGCTCCGCGACCTCATCGACCGTCGGGCCGAGGATCCGGCAGGGTGGGCACCAGGGGGCCCAGAAATCGACAAGGACTGGGGTCTCGTTGTCGAGGACCTCACCCTGGAAGTCGTTCTGGGCGAGCTCGATCGCTTTCGTGGCTTGCGCTGCCATGGCACACCTCCATGAGAAGGGTTCGCTGTCGTACCAGGCCGACGCCGTTGTCGACCCTTGTCTCAACAGGAACCACCGGAGGGCCGCAGCTATTCGCTTTCCTGTTCCGCGCTCTTGGAACGCGTGTCGGATAGCCCACCGAACCGACGGTCCCGGGACGCGTAGTCGCGGATCGCCTTGTACAGGTCCGCCTCCGAGAACTCGGGCCAGTACACGTCCGAGACGTGCAGTTCGGCGTAGCTGATCTGCCAGAGCAGGTAGTTGCTCACGCGCATCTCGCCGGCCGTGCGGATCAAGAGATCAGGGTCGGGCAGCCCGCGCGTGTGCAGGTGCTCGGCGAAGATCGCCTCGTCGATCCGGCCCGGTTCGATCTCGCCCCGCGCGGCCTTGTCGGCCAACCGGCGCGCCGCTTCGACGATCTCGGATCGGGCGCCGTAGTTGACCGCAAGGCAGAGCACCGGCCCCGTGTTGGAGGCCGTCTCTTCTTCCAGGCGCACGACGGCATCGCGCACTGGCGCCGGCAGGCCGTCTCTGGAGCCGATCTGGCGGAAGCGCACGTTCTCGCGGACCAGGCGCTCGCGTTCGCCCTCGAGGTAGAGCTCGTAGAGGTCCATCAGCCCGCGCACCTCCTCGGGAGGGCGTTTCCAGTTCTCGAGACTGAACGAGTAAAGCGTGAGGATCTCGATCCCGAGGTCGCTGGCCGCCTCAACGATGCGGCGCACCGTCGCGGCCCCGTTGCGGTGTCCGAACAGGCGCGGGAAGCCCCGTTCGTGCGCCCACCGTCCGTTGCCGTCCATGATGATCGCGACGTGACGCGGGATCCTGGTCGGGTGCACTTCCGGGAGCAGCCCGACCGGGTCGGCCTGGGGTGAATGGACGCGCATCCGTTCGATGGCGCGCACGGCATCTTCGTCGAGCGCGTGGCTCACCGGCTTGGTTGTTCCGATCGCAACATCCTCGGGCATCGGCGCCCCTCCATCGGCATCACACGCGCCACCACGCAACTACGAACGCCTGCGCGCCCGGTTCGCCGGAACTCGCTCAGACGCCGACAGGTTCTTCGGCGATCACCTGCGAGCGTTCCGGGCCGACCCCGATCACACGCACCGGAGCCCCGACCTCCCGCTCGATCAACTCCAGGTACGCCCGGGCCCGGGGCGGGAGGTCCGCGCGGGCGCGAGCGTCCACGACCTCCTCCGCGAAGCCCTCCAGGCGCTCATAGACGGGCGTGACGCCCTCGAGCGTCGCGCTGTCGGGGATGAAGCGTTCGGTCTCGGTCCCGTCCGGGAGCCGGTACCGCGTGCAGACCATCAGTTCGTCGAAGCCCGCAAGGACGTCCAGCAGCATCACGGCAAGACCCGTCGCGCCGCTGAGCTTGGCGGTGTATCGCACCGCGACGAGATCGAGCCACCCGACCCGCCGGGGGCGCCCGGTCGTGGTGCCGTACTCGCGCCCGCGCTCACGGATCTTCGATCCGGTGTCGTCGAAGAGCTCGGTTGGCATCGGCCCGTTGCCGACGCGCGTCGAGTACGCCTTCATGACGCCGAGCACCTCGCCGACGTGGCGCGAGGGCAGGCCCGTGCCCGCGGGGATTCCGAGGGCCGTGGTGCTCGAGCTGGTCACAAACGGGTACGTCCCGTGATCGACATCGAGCAGCGCGGCGTTGGCGCCCTCGAAGAGCAGACGCTCGCCTCGCTCGACCATGTCGTGCAGGAGGTAGGTGGTGTCGGTGACATGCGCACGAAGGCGCTCGCCCGCGTTGCGCGCCCACTCGAGCAGCTCGTCGACCTCGAACGCCGGAGCCGCGTGACCCGGCACGCCCGCCGCAAGCCCACCGAGGGTCGCGTTCTTGACGCGGCAGATCGTGCGCAGGCGCTCGCGGAGTGTGTCGGGGCGGAGCAGATCGGCGACGCGGATGGCGGTTGCGCGCTGCGCCTTGTCGGCGTAGCACGGGCCGATCCCGCGCTTCGTGGTGCCGATGCTTGCGCCCTTGTCGCCGGCGCCGGACCAGGCAGCGGGGTCGGCGCCAACGTCGGACGCTCCCTGTCGTTCGCTCTCGGCGAGGAACTGCTCGCGCAGCTCGTCCTCGGCCTTGTGGTAGGGCATGACGACGTGCGCACGATCGGAGATGACGAGCCCCGAGACGTCCACGCCGCGACCGGCGAGGGCATCGAGCTCCTTGATGAGCACGTCGGGATCGACGACAACGCCCCCGGCGACGATCGCGCGGGTGTCGGGGTAGAGGATGCCGGAGGGGACGAGATGCAGCGCGTAGCGCTGGTCGCCGACGACGACGGAGTGACCGGCGTTGGCGCCGCCGTTGTATCGGACCACGCCGTCAAAGCCGGGCGTGATGAGGTCGACGACCTTGCCCTTGCCCTCATCGCCCCACTGCAAGCCGGTCACGGCACAGCAGGAGTCGGTCAGGGAGGCGAGGCGGGTCGGATCCGAGGGCATGGGGCGTCCTTTCTCGGCGAAAGGCAAGGATAGGGAGCGCCGTCGGACGTCGGCCCGCTGGATCGGGCGTCGAGAGGCATTCCGACCCACCGGTCTGCGGGGTGCGATCGGCGGACCGGGCTCAAGCGGGCCCCCGGACGGGCCGATAGGCATCGCATACAGGAGGCAGCGCCGCGATGGCCGACAAGACGACGCGCATCATGTGCCCGAAACTCACGTGCCGGAAGATCCTGCTGGTGCCCTCGACCAGCCGGGGCAAGACGGTGCGTTGCCGCGCCTGCGGGACGACGATCCGCGTCCCTGGCCCGGTCGCCAAGGCCCCCGCGCCGGCCCCGGACGAGGCGTCGAGCACCGACGCGGCGTAAGGGCCTCCGCCTCCGCATCCATCACATCCGATCGATCGCGACGTCGAGCTCGACCGTGCGCGGCAGGTAGCACGTCCCGTCATCGGTGCACACCTGGTACGTCAGCCCGATCAGTGGCGTGCCCCCCCACTGCCCCTCGCGCTCGATGACCACCGGCAGATCGAACTCCCCCCGCAGCACGCGCAGCGAGGGGTCGTCCTTGTGCGCCGAAGCCTCGGGGTAGTCGGCGTACACGCGCACGCCGGATCCACCGATCGCGTCGACGCGGAAGGCGACCGGCTCGACGGGCGCCTCGGCGCCCGGGGCGATCGGCTCGGCCCCGTAGATCACATGCCCCTCGGCAATGCGCACGCGCAGCGTCAGCGACACCGGGTGGTCCTGCCCCACACTCACAGAGGCGACCGACGCGAGGATCTGGACGGCATCATCGGGCGCAGTCTGCGCTCCCTCGGGCGGAGCACTCGCACCGGCGTCATCGAGCGCCCGCTCGATCGCGCCCCGATCGATCGCGAGCAGGTGCAGCAGCGCAAGGGTCGAACCTGCGCTGCCGACCGGTGATGCGCTGATGAAGGCGCTCGCGGCCGTGAGCGTGCGCGCGCAACGTTCCGCGTATCGCTTCTCGGCGCTCTGATGCGCAAGGCGTACGAGGGCGCGGGCCATCAGTGCGTGACCGGACGGGATCGCGCCGTCGTGGAGCAGCCGCGCGCGCACGAACAGGTCGTCGCGCGACGCCGAGGCGTCGTACCACCCGCCATCGGGTGCGCCGAATGCAGCCTCGGCGTGGGCGAGCAGCCCGTCGGCCTCGGCGGCGTCCTCGCGTGCCAACAGCGTTGCCGCGACGTCCTCCAGGGTCGCCTCGGGGCCGATGCGATCGTGACGCCATGAGCGTGCGGGGGCTCCGTCGGCTGTCACGAGCGTCCGATCGAGGAACGCCTCGGCGCGGGCGGCGGTCTCGGCGAGCGAGCGATCGGCGAGCGCCTTGGCGCCCTGGCGGAGGGTCCCGATCATCAGCGCGTTCCAGGATCGAATGACGGTATCGTCGCGCATCGGCTGGTCGCGCCGGTCTCGCGCGACGAGCATCTTGTCGCAGACGTCGTCGAGGCGCTCGATGAACGCCTCGGTGCTCATCGAGAACCGACCGGCGAGTCGCTCGGGCCGATCGGCCAGCGCGAGGACCGTGACCGGGCCGTCCTCCGGGTGGTGCGGGTCGGTGAAGTTCCCGCCGCCGCCGACACCGAAGACCTTGGCGGCGAACGCGGCATCGTCCCCGTCGAGCGCCTCGTCGAGCTGCTCGGGGGTCCAGACGTAGTTCTGGCCTTCGCGGTGGTTCACCTCGGCGTCTTGGGCGGCGCAGAAAGCGCCGCCTTCGAGCGTCATCTCTCTGGCGAGGTAGGCGAACAGGCGACGGGCCGTGCGCGCGTACCAGGCGTCCTCGTACACATCGGCAGCCCGTGCATACAGCGCGCCGAGCTGCGCTTGGTCGTAGAGCATCTTCTCGAAGTGCGGGACGAGCCAGCGCTCATCGACGCTGTAGCGATGGAACCCGCCGCCGACGTGATCATGGATCCCGCCGAGGCTCATCGCGTCGAGCGTTCGCTTGAGTGCGCCGTCGATGGCCGTGCGGGTCTGCTCGTCAACGAAGGGGCGCGCCTTGAGGAGTAGTTGCGGGTAGACGCACTGCGGGAACTTGGGCGCTCCCTGCCCGAAGCCGCCACGCGACGGATCGTGCAAGCACAGCAGGTCGGAGATGGCGCGCCCGACCTGCGCGTCGCCGATGCGCACGGGCTCGTGCAGTTGGCCGATCCGCTCGCGGACGCTCTCGGCGACCGCTCCCGCTTGCTCGATCACCTCATGGCGCTTGCCCTGCCACGCCTCGTCGATCCCCATGAGGATCTGGTCGAAGGTCGGGACGTTCACACCAAGCCTCGGTTCGGCGGGAAAGTAGGTCCCGCAGTAGAAAGGGCGGCGCGAATCGGGCTCGACGAACACACTCATCGGCCAGCCGCCACGACCGGTCATGAGCTGTGTGGCGGTCATGTACAGCTCGTCGATCTCGGGGCGCTGCTCGCGATCGACCTTAATGCAGACGAACGACGCGTTGAGGCGATCGGCGATGCGCTCGCTCTCGAAGCTCTCACGCTCCATCACGTGGCACCAATAGCACGTCGAGTACCCGATGCTGATGAAGACCGGCACGTCGCGCCGGCGGGCGGCCTCGAATGCCTCGTCGCACCAGGGCCACCATTCGACCGGGTTGGCGGCGTGCTGGAGCAGGTAGGGGCTCGACTCGGCTGCCAGCCGGTTGGCGTGGGCGCTTGGCTCGGGCATCGGGGTCTCTCTCGACAGGCTTGGCGCTGAGGTCTCAGGCCGCGGGGCTGATGTTCATCGGGCGGAGGATCAGCGAGAAGACCGGCTCGGCCGCGGTCGCGGGCGCCTGGCCCTGGCTGACGCTTGCGCCGGCCCCGACCCTCGAGCCTCGCTTGGCGAGCGCGCGGACCGCAACGAGGCTCGAACGGAGCACTGCATCGGCGGGGAGCATGACGCCGGTCACGCTGAGGTAGCCCGACTGGACACGCTCACCGTTCTCGTCGTCGCCGGGCAGGAAGGCCTCGGAGCGTGCGTCGAAGGCCGCGGCATACGCCTCGGCCGCACCGGCGAGCGCATCGTCCGGCGCGCCGGCGTCGCGCGATCGCAGGATCGCGCTGCGGAGCGCAACCAACTCGGGCTCGAGCTCGCAGCGAGCGCTCAGGACTCGCCCGGCCGAGGCGCGCACGAGCATCGGGAGCGCGATCGCGAAGATCTTCTCGCCCAGGTGCATCTCCGCCTTCTGCGCGACGCTCGATGCGCCCGCGCGGACGGAGACCAGCCCGTGCCGGGCCGCGAAGGCGTCGACACCGGCCGCGACGGGGATCGTGACGCCGGGGTCGGGCCCGCCCTTCAGGAGGTCACCCGCGACGGCCTCGAGGAACGTGCGCTCGTTCTCGAACATCTGGCGGCGCATCAGCGGGCGCAGGCCCGCGAGCGCGCCCTCGTCGTCGATCCTGCGCAGCACGTTGCGCAGCTCGTCAGCGAGCTCCTGCCCGCCCTCGCCCGACGCCACGACACCCTCGCGCCACAGCGGCATCGACCAGCGCCAGCTCTCCATGAACCGCAGGTAACGCGGCGACAACTCAACCGCCTCGCGCACATGCTCGCGATCGCTGCCCGCCAGCGGCGAGGGCATCAGCGTCACGACGCGCTCGGCGAGCTGGAGCGAGCCGATGGCCGGCGGCTCCTGCGTCGTCAGGTGGTACGGGCTGACCACGCACACCAGCGCATCGGGCTTG
>JANQQG010000064.1 GCA_028285065.1 Phycisphaerales bacterium | reverse complement strand
CGTGCACCTTGGGCCTCCCGACCCGCTCGCCCAGTGCCGCCAGGGCGCTACTCGTCGCGATGGGGTCGATCGGGTTCACTCGGGCCGGGTTCCTGCGTTGCGCGCGCACGCGCGTGCCCCGCCGGAGGAGCCGGCGTGGGTCGCGGACGCGCTTGGTTGTGCCAATCCTATCGGCCTTCGACCACCCGGCGATCCACCGGCCCCACGTGCGCATGATTCCGGATCCGCTCGACCGTCCGAGGCCCGATCCCGCTCACCCGCGTCAACTCCTCGATCGACCCGAACGGGCGGCCCCCCGCGATCGCCCGAGCCCGCGACGGACCGATCCCCGGCAGAATCGCGAGCTCTGCCTCGCTCGCGTCATTCACGTCGACCAGGTGCACCGGCGGGTCCACCACCGCGCGAACCCCGCGCAGGAACGCGCGACCCGTCCCGGACCAGGTCAGCGCGCACAGCGCAACCACCCCCAGGACCACGACCCCGGCTCGCTTCGCCGGGCCGTCCGTCCAGTCGGGCTCCCGATCTGAGGGCATGGACTAGGCCTCTGCAGGCGTCAGCTGTGTGGGCTCGTCGGGAAGCGCCAGGATCGGCTCGTTCTTCCGGATCGCACTCCGGATCTCACCAAGCCGCGCAAGCGCCGGACGCGCCTGCCCGTCCGCGCCGAGCAGACCGTCGTGACGCGGGTGCACCTGTGCCCCCTCGCACAACTCATGCCAGCTCACGCTGTGCACGAACGGCTTGCTCAGAGCAATCCCGGTCGCCGTCGTCATCCAACGGCACTGCGCCATCGGGCTCCAGGGCTCGCGCCACCACCCCGGGTCCAACTCCTGCTCGAGCCCAAGCGCCTCGGCCTCGGGCGGGGCCGCCGGAGCGCTCAGGTACGACAGCGCGATCGGCTTGTCCAGCGTCGCGTACCGGTCCAGCATGCAAGAGAACGCCATCATGTCACGCGTCGAACGCCCGCACTCCGGCTGACCAACGTCCACCCGAAGCGCCAAGAGATCGACCGGCAGCCCAGACTGCGTCACCATCTCCGCGAACAGCAGCGGCGGAACAACCCGCTCTTCGGTCGACGCGTACTCACCCCAGGGCTGGTCGATCTCGACCTGGATCCGCGCCTGCGGCTGCAGCTTGCGCACCAAGAGCACGCTCAGCCGCGTCAGGTCCATCATCTGATCGAACCCGAGCTTGAAGTTGCTGTTCGTGTTCAGCCCGCCCACCACCGTCCACGTCCGCACGGTGCGCCGGTAACGAGTCACCAGCGTCTTCACGTGCTCGTACACCAACTCACGCAGCGTCTCGTGGTCGTGCTCCCAGATCCCGAGCCACGCCGGAACCGCGTCCGCACGGAAGTCGATCACCGGACCCGCCGCGATCGGCAGACGCGCCCGCGTCACGGCCCACTCGATCCAACGGTCCGTCGGCTGGAACCGGTACACGCCCTCGTTCGGCTCCATGTCCAGCCAACGCATCGGCACGCTGATGAAGTCGCACGAACGCGTCACCAACTGCTGCATCGTCTGATCGAAACGCGCCGGCGGCACCCAGCAACCCACCTGCGGGGGCGACGGCAGGATCACTCCAACCGTCCCCAAGAGCGCGTTGCGAGACTCCGCCGCCTCGTGATCCGTCAGCGCGTTCGAGGGCGACTCCGCCTTCGCCGCCGCCTTCGCCAAGTCCCCGCTCGAACGCTTCGCACCCTGGATCGCCGCCTGCTTCAGCGTCAGCGCCTCGCCCGCCTCCATCGCAAGCGCCAGCGCTCGACGAGCCAGCACGTCCGCCTGACCCCAACCCGCACGAGCCTCGGGGCTCAGCCCCGACCCCGCGGCGGCCGCGGCCTCCACGAACGCCTCGCGAGCAGCGTCCAGCAACCCCATGCACTCCTCGCCCGGACCAAGGTCGAACAGCGCCCACTCCTCGAGCTTGTTCAGCACCCGCATCACACGGTGCCGTGCAAGCTCGAGCATCAGCAGGTACGGCTCATCCCGCGGCGGCAGCAGGCACGTCTGGCACGTCACCCGACCCGCAGGGTCGGCGCTGTCTGGGCCGGACCCGTCGATCTCAACCTGAAGCGAGAGCCCCGCCGCCTCGGGTGCGGGCAGGTCGACCTCCAGAAGCGACTCCACGAAACGGACGGTCCCGTGAACCGGCATCTCGTCCGGCCCGACCACCGACGCGTGGCGGACCGGCCAGATCCTGGCCGGGGAACCGTCCTCATAGACCGCGAAACGCAACATCCGGTGCCGCTCTCCTGCGCTTGCGCCAATGCCAAAGCGCGAAAGGGAGAGGATACGCCCCCCGCGCCACGCGTGGGCCGGACCGGCCTCGCGGGTACGATTCCGACCCAG
>JANQQG010000056.1 GCA_028285065.1 Phycisphaerales bacterium | reverse complement strand
AGCGAGGTCGCGCAGCGCCTGGCCGGCGCCATCGATCAGCCGCACGAGTGCGGGGTCGTACAGGTCACCGGGATGCGGCGTGTCGCGCGTCACATCGCGGTTGACGATGAGCGTGTCGTCGCGATCGAAGAAGACGCACGGTCTGGTCATGACAGGCCGAGGAGCTTGTCCACCGCAGCGGCACGGGCCGCGTCGCCGCTGACCGGCTTCTCGACCCACGCGGCGCAGCGGATCCGGCGGAGGATGTTCTCGGCGTGACGCCCGACGGCAAACTCGTGCGTGCGCCCGCTGCGGTGAACGCGCACGACCAGGAGCTCGATCCGTTCCTCGACGGCCAGCCGCTCGATGACCTCCGAAACGTCCCCCGCCTCGGCCGAGCAGCGCACCTTCACGCCCTCGCTCGCGAGCTTCTCGCTGAGCAGCGTCGTCCGCGCCTGACAGACCTGGCCCAGGCGTTCGACGGCCTCCTCATGGCTCATGATCGTGTGGTACCCGCGCGGGAGCTGGTACGCGTGCAGGAGGACGATCTCGTCGAGGCCGAGGCGCTTGGCCGTGCGCGCGCCGCGACGGGCCGCGCACTCGCCCTGCGGGGTGAAGTCCACCGCGACGCCGACGCGCTCGGGCATGCCGCGCTGCGTCTCGGGGACGATCAGGCAGCTCACGGGGCTCTTGGCGGCCAGGCGCGTCGCGACCGATCCGATGTCCTTGGCCCGGGCGCCGATGCGCCCGAACGCGAGCAAGTCCGCGTCGAGCGTGCGCACCAGGCGCAGGGTCTCATGCACGGGGTCGCCGCTGACGACGTGGACGGTCCCGGCCTCGCGCAGCGAGTGGGACTCGATGAAGAGCTCGGTCTCCTGCTCCCAGTGATGCTGGTGCGCCTCGGCGGCGCCGGGGATGGCCTCGGCCTCACCCGGCGGGAGCGGCTCGATCACGTGCACGATGTGCAGCTCCACCCCCATCCGGTCGGCGATCTCGCGCGCGACCTCGGCGGCCCCGACGGACTCCGGGCGCAGCGCCACGGCGACCACGATCCGCTTGACAACCCTCAGCCCGTCTTGCTCCACGCGCGTACCGCTCCTTCTCACGCTGAGCATACACCGCGCGGCCCTCCCCGCCGCCTTCGCCGTCCGGCCCATGCTCGACGAGCAGCGCCGCGAGGTCGAGGCGCTCCGGCGGGTCCTGCCCCGCTCGGACTCCGGACGCTTCCTCGTCTCCCCCCTCCTGACCCGGGTGGGGGCTCCTACGCTATGTGCCCCCCGCCCCTCCCTGGGCGAAGGGGCCGACGCCATGAGCAAAGACCTCTCCCACATCCGCAACTTCTCGATCATCGCCCACATCGATCACGGGAAGTCCACGCTGGCCGATCGCCTGCTGCAGGCGACCAAGGCCGTCTCGGACCGCGAGGCCCGCGAGCAGCTGCTGGACTCGATGGACCTGGAGCGCGAGCGCGGGATCACGATCAAGGCGTCGGCCGTCACCGTGCAGCACACCCACACCTTCCCCGACGGGACGTCGAAGGAGTTGATGCTCAACTTCATCGACACACCTGGGCACGTGGACTTCGGCTACGAGGTCTCCCGAGCGCTCAAAGCGTGCGAGGGCGCGCTGCTGATCGTCGATGCCGCCCAGGGCGTCGAGGCGCAGACGGTGGTCAACGCGTACCTCGCCATCGAGCAGGACCTCGAGATCATCCCAGTCCTGAACAAGATCGATCTCCCCGCGGCCCGCCCGGAGGAGATCGCGATGGAGGTCGAGCAGGTGCTCGGCCTGCCCGCCGAGGACTGCATCAGCGTCAGCGCCAAGACCGGCCAAGGCGTTCCGGAGCTGCTCGAGGCGATCTGCAACCGGCTCCCGCCGCCGCGCGAACCGGTCGTCGAGCAGGCGCGGGCCCTGATCTTCGACGCGACGTACGACGACTACCGCGGCGTGGTCATCTACGCCAGAGTCTTCGACGGGCGTCTGCGCGTCGGCGATCGCATCCGAATGATGGGCCTCGGGCGCACGTTCACCGTCACCGAGCTCGGCAAGTACACGCCCAAGCCGACGAAGGTGAAGGAGGTCGGCGCGGGCGAGGCGTGCTACGTGGTGGCGGCGATCAAGACGCTCAAGGACGTGCGCGTCGGCGACACGATCACGCTGGACCTGCACCCCGCGCAGGAGCCGCTCGCGGGGTACGAGCCGCCTCGTCAGATGGTGTTCTGCGAGTTCTACCCGGCGACAACGGACAAGAAGGGCAACGACTTCGAGCAGCTCCGCGAGACGATCGAGAAGCTGTCGCTCAACGACGCCTCGTTCACCTTCGCGCCCGTGCACTCGGAGGCCCTCGGTTTCGGGTTCAGCTGCGGGTTCCTCGGCCTGCTCCACATGGACATCATCCAGGAGCGCCTGGAGCGAGAGGGCGATCTCGAGATCGTCCAGACCGCGCCGACCGTCAGCTACCTCGTGTACGTGCGATCGAAGGAAGGCAAGCCCGAGCCGGTCGAGGTGCACAACCCGGCCGACCTGCCCGACGCGGGCACGATCACCGAGATCCAGGAGCCGATCTGCCGCGTCGAGATCATGGTCCCCAACGACTGCATCGGGGACGTGATGAAGCTGTGCCTTGACCGTCGCGCCGACTACAAGAGCCAGACGGTCGTCAGCGACGTGCGTCAGCTGCTCACGTTCGAGATGCCGCTGGCGGAGTTGATCTACGACTTCTACGACAAGCTCAAGGGCCTGACGTCGGGCTACGGGACGATGGACTACGAGGTGACCGGCTACCGCGCCGACAACCTGGTGAAGGTCGACGTCCTGATCAACGGCGACAAGGTCGAGGCGCTGAGCCTGATCGCGCACAAGGAGAAGGCCGAGCAGCGCGGTCGCGTGCTGCTGCTGCGTCTTCGCAAGCAGATCGAGCGCCACAACTTCGAGATCCCCCTCCAGGCCGCGATCGGCGGGAAGATCATCGCCCGCGAGACGATCAAGGGCTTCCGCAAGGACGTCACAGCCAAGTGCTACGGCGGCGACGTGACGCGCAAGCGCAAGCTGCTGGAGAAACAGAAGAAGGGCAAGGAGCGGATGAAGACCGTCGGCTCGGTCAACATCCCGCAGAAGGCCTTCATGGCTGTTCTTGGGGTGAACGAGGAGGGGTGAGGGCCCTCGAAGCCCTCCCTTACGCCGCCTCGCCCATCGAGTCTGTGTTCCAGGTCGTCCCCCCGCTGGCGATCATGCGCTCGGCGTCCTTGGCGCTGAGCGCCTTGGCGACGTGGAAGCCCTGGATGAAGTCTGCGCCCAGCGCGATCAGCCCCGCCATCTGGCTCTCGTCCTCGACTCCCTCGGCTACGACCTTCATGTCCAGGTGCGCCGCGAGGGTGAGGATGGCGTGGACGACGGCCGCGAACTTGCGGTTGTTGTCCATGTTCATGATGAACGAGCGGTGGATCTTGAGGACGTCGACCGGGAGCTCGTGCAGGCAGCTGAGGCTGGACAGGCCGGTGCCGAAGTCGTCCATGAGCAATCGCAGGCCGCGGTCCTTGAGGGCGTTGAGCAGCTCGGCGGAGTTCGAGATGTCCTCGACGACCGCGCTCTCGGTGATCTCCAGGTGCAGCGCCGATCCCGGCAGGCCCGCGTCGGCGAGGGCCTGATCGACGGTGTCGAGCAGGCCGGGCTCGGCGATCTGGCGGCGCGAGATGTTTACGCTCATCACAAGGTCGCGCGCCGGCTCGAGGTTTCGACGCCACTCGGCGAGTTGGCGGCACGCCTCGCGCATCACCCACGCACCCAGTGGGACGATCAGCCCCATCTCCTCGGCGATCGGCACGAAGTCGGCCGGACCGACGATGACCCCATCCGGACGGTCCCAGCGCAGGAGCGCCTCGAAGCCGAGCAGCCCGCCTTCGTCGACGGAGAGGATCGGCTGGAACGCGAGGCGGAACTGGTCGAGCGCCAGCCCGTCGCGCAGGTCGTTCTCCATCTGCAGCCTCGCGACTGCCTCGTCGTGCAGCACGCGATCGAAGAGCGCGTGACGCCCCTTGCCGCCCTGCTTGGCCCGGTACATCGCCATGTCCGCGTCGCGGAGCATCTCCTCGCCGGTCAGGTAAGACGGGCTGGAGAGGGCGATGCCGATCGACGCGCTCGCGCTGACGCGACGAGAGCCGATCACGAAGGGCTCGGCCAGCACCGAACCGAGTCGGTCGGCGACGATCACTGCGTCTTCGGCGCGCCCGATCCCGTCGAGCAGCACCACGAACTCGTCCCCGCCGAGTCGAGCGGTGGTGTCGCTGTGCAGGTGCACGATCGAGTCGATCGAGCGCAGGCTCGAACGGAGCCGGTTGGCGATCGAGATCAGCAGCCGGTCGCCCGTGTCGTGGCCCAGGCTGTCGTTGATCAGCTTGAAGTTGTCCAGGTCGATGAACAGGACGGCGAAGCGGTGGTCGGGCTGTCGCGCGAGCCGGTCCATGCACCAGCGCAGGCGCGAGAGCAGGAACATCCGATTCGGCAGGCCGGTGAGCGGGTCGTGCAAGGCCGCGTGGCGCAGCTTGGCTTCGACTTCCGCGTGGGTAACCGCGTCCTCTTCCTGTTGCGCGTTCGGCGTGGCCGGGTGGTGGGCGAGCGTGCGCAGCTCGTCGACCTCTCGGCGCAGGCGGCTGCTGGTGGCCCACCCGTCGAGCATCGCCCAGACGACGTGGCGGATCGTGCGATCCGGCGGGGCCATGAGCATCACGCAGCGCGAACCGAGCGGGTGTCGCTCGCTGATCTCGGGCGTCATGTCGTGCTCGTCCTGAAGGCAGAACACGAACTGCAGGTCGGGATCCTGATCGAGGGCGCGCTCGATGCGCGCAAAGACGGCCTCGCCCTGCTCCGGAACGCCCTGGACGACAACAACGCCGAATCGCTCGTTCCGACGCATCCCCTGGCGCACCATGTCGCAGCAGTCATCCCACGAGGCGGCGTGCTCGGGGACGACACCGACGCCGCGCTGCTCGCGCGACGTGAGTGCGTCGGTCAGCATCCGACGCCCATCGGCGCCTGGATCGAGGACCAGGACACGGGGACGCGCCGACTGGGCCACTCGGACCGAGTGGGAATGGTCAGAGCCTCCCGGGCTGGCCGGGCGCGGGGCAGGGGTTCCCATGAGGGCGTCTTCCGACAATCAAACAGGGGGGCGGGGTCAGGCGCCCAGCGGCCTAGGGCGGGCTGAATGGGCGTATCGGCTCGCCAGAGCCCTTGTTTGACCAAGCTTCGGGAGGGAACCCCGAACAAGATGAAGTCACCCCCGATCAGGGCAACTGGACCCCCTCAACTGCCACCTCGACCCTCGCCTGACGCACTCCACGCCGGACCCCGAACCGGACCTCCGCATCTGGCGGGACCTGGCCAGGGAACTGGAAGGCGGCCTCCTGGTCGTTCCAGATCGCCCCGTTGCTCTCGACCGGCTCCCCGTCGACGACGACCTCGACCCGCTCGAGCAGTTCCTTCGCGGTGCCCGGGCGGAGCTCGACCTGGAGCATCCCACCGGCCTCCACCATGCGGGCGGTTGCCATGGGCGCGTCCGGCCCGAGATCCACCGGCTGCCAGTCATCGGCGAGCGTGACCACGACGACCTCGACGCCCTCGTACACCCGGATCGGCAGGGCCCCGGCAAGATCGAGCGTGGTCGCCGAGCGATCGGTCAGCGCGAGGCGGACGGTCAGTTCGGATGGCGGGGCGTCCCAGGCGTGCGCAAGCTCGACGAACTTCTTGTTGCCGAACATGTCCGGCTCCACGTCGGTCAGATCGCGCCCGGTGGAATCGGTCGCCTCGAGGTCGACCGGATCGCCGACATCCAGGACCCGCAGGCCAGGAGCCGTCTCGATCCCGAAAACGAGCGTCACGCCGGGCCGGTCGAAGATGGCGGACTTGTTGGGGTCCGGCTCGACGAGCACACGTGAGCGCAGCTCACGGACTTCTGTAAGCGTCAGCGCAACCTCGGGTGCCGCTGCATCGCTCGGGATAGCCGACCCGGCCGCAACTGCAGCACCGAGTGTCGCGATCGTGATCCCGACAACACCCGTGGGAGTGATCATCCCGCTTCGCCTTCTGTTCATCGCGCACCTCCTGCCTCAAGCGGCGTGGCGATGACCAGCATACCTCTGCGTCGGTCTAGGCGGCCCGCATGAGCATCGCGTCGTAGTCCGCGCGTCGGCGTGGGCTGCGGAGGATCGCGTAGGCCTTCGCGATGCGGGCGAAGACGTTCTCTGCGTCCGGATCGCTGCTGACGTCCGGGTGGTGGACTCGCGCAAGGGCTCGGTAGGCGTTGCGGATGGCATCCTCGTCGGCGTCCCGGGCAACGCCGAGGATCCCGTAGAGGTCCACGATCTCCATCCGTGCCTGCGGGCAGCCCTCGTATGGGCGTTCCTCGTCGAACCGTCCCTCGACGGCAAGATCGACGAGGATGGCTCGCTTGACGCGATCGACGTTGAGGAACTTGACCCCGAGCTCGTGACGCCCGCCCAGCAGAGCCGACTTGCGGATCCAGACGATCTCACCGGTCAGGCGCAGCTCCTGCTCGTCGCTGCTGATCACGACGGTCTCGATGTCACCCACGCGCACGCCGGGGCGGGCCGGCGCGACGAGCCGTGCGCCGGAGGCCGACAGATCGGCGACCTCACCCAGCGGGGTGCTGAGTCCCTCAGCGTCGTACCGCTGATCGCTCCGCTCGGTCTTGCCCTTGCGCCGCGCGCGTGCCATGCCCACCGATTCGGCTCCGCTGCTTCCCCGCTTGAAACAGAACCACCCACTCAGAGCGGCGCAGGTCCGATCAGGCCGCCGAGGCACGCTCGCGACGCCGGTGCGTCAGCAGCAGGGCCATCCCCAGCGCGGCCGCGATGAAGATCAGCGCGTTGGCGACGGCGAAAACGGCGTTGGGCGGGTCGAGCAGCAGGGCGAACGCCACGAACCCGGCCGAGCCGACCATC
>JANQQG010000035.1 GCA_028285065.1 Phycisphaerales bacterium | reverse complement strand
GGCGGGCATCTCTGGCGGCAGCGCGGACCTCGGCCCGCGCCCGCCACTCGGTTTCGGAGAGAGAATCATGGATCGATCTGTGTACGCGATCGGATCGGGCGCAGCGGCCTTGCTCGCGCTCAGCGCTGGCGCTGCCGCCGACGTGGTCTACCAGGAGGACTTCGAGGTCGCGGGCCACCGCACGGAATGGAGCATCAACAACTACGACTCCAACGCTCACTTCTCACGCTTCATCGGCAGGCTCGCCAACCACAACCTCCGCCTCACCCTCGACATGCCCGAGCTCGACCCCGGCTCGCCCGCCATCCCCGGCACGCCCGGGGATCCCGGCGGCGACGACCCACTCGGCACGCACTTCCCTGATGATCCCAACGACGGGACCGGCGGCGGAACGCCCGGCACGCCCGCGGTCCCCGCGGAGCGCCTGCTCCTCGAGTTCGACCTGTACCTCATCGACTCGTGGGACGGTGACGACTTCGTCCACGGCGAAGATCGCTTCAGCGTCCGCGTCAACGGGATCGAACTGCTCAGCGAGACGTTCGCCAACCAGCACCCCCATCGCTCCGCCGGCGACCCCGACGTCGGGCCCGTCCACATGGGCTACAACAGTCAGTACCCCGACAGCATCTACCGCTTCGCGTTCTTGCTCCCCGAGTTCGACCCGGAGACGGACAGGCTGGTCTTCGAGTTCGAGGGCGAGGGCCTGTACTACCACGCCACCCACTGGGATGAGTCGTGGGGCCTGGACAACATCTCGCTGACGCGCGTTCAGGGAGTGCCCGCACCCGGCGCCAGCGTGCTGGGCGCGTGCGCGGGTCTGCTGCTGACGCGCAGGCGTCGTCGCTAAGGCTCGTCGCTCGAGAACACGAGCTCGGCGTCGCCGACGATCGTCTGATCGGGAGTGACTGAGAAGCGCCACTCGACACGCGCGACGCGTGACGCAACGGAACGCCACCCGGCCACGTCCGGGATCGACGGGCTGATCGCCTGCGCCAGGTCGCGCGGGTGGACGACGCCCACCGAGTACCAACGGGCCGTGACGCCCTCCATCTCCCTTGGCTCGCCCGCCTTCTCGACCCCCAGGCGGGCGGCCGTCGCGCGCACCACGTCGCCGACGGGTGCGCCGAGTTGGCCCGGGTCTGCGGGCGTTGCGGCGGCGACCCACCAGCCGTGCCCGCCCGAAGCGTCTGTGGCGATCACCCAGCCGAAGTCGATCCGGTCGGGCATCGCGGAGCCAGCCTCGGCCATCGTGCCGGCGCGCTCGATCGAGGCGGTTCGGACCGCGCCGGGGAACATCCCCTCAAACGCATCGGTCGGACGGGTGCGTTCACCGGTCAGGCTCGAGCGCAGCGCACCGATCTGCTCGTTCATGAATGCGTCGCAGGCGCGGCTGACGTCCGGGGCGCCGGTCACCTCGATCGCGATCGAGACACCGATCCCCGGCGGCGCTTCGGCCGCGCGGATCGCCATCGCCTGACGGCTGCCCAGCATCCCCTCGAGGCGTCGGACCTGCTCGCCCGCGCCGAGCATCCCCCACAGGCGGAGGAAGCCGGGCGCACGATCGTCGCCCTCCTCGCCGGCGATCGCGGCCTCGAGCACCGCTGCCAGTGCGCCGTGGCTCAGCGCACGGAACGGTGCGTCACTCGAGGGATCGATCCGGGCGAGCGCATTGGCGTTCGCTCGATCGCGCAGCAGCATCGTCGCCTCGATCCCGTCGGGCGTCGGGGCGAGCCCCGCGAGGAGGTAGTCGTCGACCGACCCCGGAGCGAGACGCGCAAGCAGCAGGACGCGCGATGCGCCCAGTCGCGCGAGGTCCTGGGCGGGCTTGACCTCGCTGATCGCGCGAGCGCGCCCGTTGAGAACCTCGAGCACGCCGTCGAACAAGCCCGTCGCGCCGGAGGGCCCGAGCACGAGCGTGACCGAATCAGCCTTGTGGCGATGGGTGGCGAGCTCGTACGCCCCGCCCTCGACGGCGAGCACCTGGTGCCCGCGCACGAGGCGCCGCGCGCCGGTCTTGAGGCGAGAACGCAGACGGCGCTCCGTCGCGCTGTCGACCTCGGAGATCACGACCCACTCGGGAGAAGCCGCCATGGGATCGAAGACGCCGCTCAGCGCAACCGCGACGCGTCGACCGATCAGCGCCTCGAAGGCGTCGGCCTCCTTCATCTCGAGCTGCGCGGCCAGGTTCGCCCACGCGGGCTGGATCTGTTCCGTCGCGCCGAAGGCCTCGAGCAACGCACGCATGCGCTTGCCCGAGGGCGTCTCGAGGAGATCGGCAGCCCCGTCTACGACGAGGACAACGTCTGCGGTGGTCGGGATGTGCTCGAAGAGTTCGGGATCGCAGCGTTCGCTCCACGCGGGGCGTGCCAGGACGAGCAGCGCACAGCACATCACGACCAGCAGACCGGGTCGGGCCTGGAGGCCAAGTTGATGTTGGCTACACATGACCTGGCGCCTCAACCTCAACGCGGAAGCAGCGCGTCGCCCTCATCCGGGAAGATGTGGCCCGGGACGCCGAGCAGGCCATCGACCCCGACGGGCGGTTCGGGATCGGCCGCAGGAGCCTCGGACTGCGCAACGCCGGCGAGGAGCGGGTCCATCGTGCCGGCAGGAACGAGCATGACCATCCCGGGACGATCGGGGACGGGGGCGAAGACGAAGCCCGGAGGAGCCGTCGAGAGCGTGGCGTACGACGCACGGACGACATCGGGACGACGCGAGGTCGCGGGCAGTTCGGGCGACGCGGCAGCGACGACCGGAACCGTGGCGGCATCGGTCGCGCGCACGAGTGCGTACGGCTTGGGGGCGAACACCGGCGGAGCGGGTTCGAGGTCGAGTTCGATCGTCGGGAAGACGTCGCCGCTGCGCACCTTTGCGAGCGATCCGCGGATCGTCTCGGCGCCCGAGCCGGTGGAATCCAGCAGGGCGGTGAGTGGCGCGGGCTGTGTGCCGAACGCGCCCATGCGCGTCAGCGCGAGGTGGCTCACGACGAGCGCGAGGCAGATGCAAACAGCGCCCAGCGCGATGGCCACGCGACCGGCGGTCACGACGCGACGATCCGCGTCGGACATGAACGGGCGCACGCGGTCCACGTGATCCAGGATCCGGTCCGTCAGGTCCGGCGACTCCACGGGCGGGAGTTCGGACGCGACGCCGTGGATCGATCGCAGGCGGCGTTGACGCTCGTTCGGCGTCACCGGAGTACCTCCTGGACGTGCTTGAGGGCGGAGGCGTCCGCCTCGAGGAACCGGCGCATGCGCTGGCGTCCGCGGTGGAGGTGGCTCTTGACGGTGCCCTCTGGCATCGAGAGGTACGAGGCGATCTGGGCGATGGGCCAGTCGAGCTGGTGGAACAGGACGACGACCTCGCGCTGCTCCTCGCTGAGGGTCATCAGGGCACGATCAATAGCGACCTTGGCGTTGGTCGCGATCTCGTCGGTGATCGTCGGAGACTCGGGCGACCCGTCGACGCCGTCCGCCCACCCGCCGACGATCTCGGAGTCGTACGCGGGCTTGTGCTTCTGGCAGGCGTTGACGTACAGGCGCTTGGCGATCGTGAATAGCCACGTCGAGAAGCGGAAGCGGAAGTCGAACCGGTCCAGGTTCGTCAGGGCGCGCACGAACGCGTCCTGCACGACGTCCTCGGCCATCTCAGGCCGGCCGGACAGCCGCAGGATGTACGCGTAGAGCGACCCCTGGTGGTGCCGGATGAACTCACCCGCGGCGGCGCGGTCGCCGGCCAGGGCTCGTTCGATCAACTCCCGCTCGCGTCGTCGGGTCATCGCAGAATCCTACCGGGCCCGAGCGGGCCAGTTTCAGGGCACAAGCGCACCCGGACCCCACAAACCCCCCTCTCCTAGTTGAAACGCCCGAGAACCCCGTCCTGATCCCGAATCCCCAAGAAAAACGCGGGCCCGGCTGCCTCGTGCCGGACCCGCGTCGAAAAGAAGAAAGGCTTTTGTTTGGTATTCTGAGACGTGGATCAGGCCGCGCGCTTGCGCCTGGTCTTGCCGACGGTCCGCTGATCGGGTGCCGCACGGCGTTCGGGCTCGTCGATGAGCGTATCCACCATTTCCAGGGGATCGACAGCCCAGATGTCGGCGCCGATCTCCTCGGCCAGGCCCTCGGCCCGGTTGAAGACGCCGCCGCCGACGGCGATCTGGGTCGAGTCGCAGGCGCCGATCTCTCGGATGGTGTCGATGAGCTGTCGGATGTCGGGCAGGTCCGATGCCGCCGACGCGAAGGTCAGCAGGACGTCGGGGTGGGTCTCCTGGACGCGCTGGAGGATCTCGTCGGCCGCGACGCCTCCGCCGGCGAAGGTGACCTCGAAGCCGGCGCCCTCGAGCAGGTCGACGGCCATCTGGGCGCCGAGCTCCTCGCCCTCGCTGGGCCCGCAGACCGCGAAGACGGAGCGGTTGCGCGAGCCGGTGATGTCCAGGTCGCGGGCGACCTGGTCGCTGAGAACACGGAGCAGGCGTGTGGCCATGTGGTGAGCCAGGCGGGTGAGGTTGTCGGCGCGGTGGAGGCGCTCGAGGTTCTCGTACGTCGGCCAGAAGACCTCCGAGATGAGCCGCTCGGGCGTGTACCCGTCTTGGCGTGCCCGATCGACGATCAGGCGGGACGCCACACGGTCTCCCGTGATGAGCGTCTCGAACAGGCGTTCTGACAACAGTTGGTCGTTCATTGGTGTGTGCCTCCATCCGGTGGGTGCGAGCCCTGCGACTCCGCCGCGGCCTGCCCGACCGGCAGCATGGGCTATGACAAGGTGACGCCCGCTCCGCGAGCGACGTGATTCGGTGCGTTCGTTATCGAGGGGCCCGTCGTCGGTGCGTGAATCCACGACGAGCGCACGGCACGCGCCCACGGTTCGTGCGCAACGTCCCAGAACCGAGGCGGATCAGGCCGGTGAGACGGCCCGATAACACGAGCAGACACCCATCCCCATGCGCCGGACCGTCAGGTCGGCGAAGCCCGCCCCTTCGATTGCGCCCGACAGCTCCTCCGGTGAGAGGAAGGTCTCCACCGATCGAGGGAGGTACCGGTACGCACCCGATCTGTCGCGCGCGATCAGCGTCGCCGTCAGCGGCATGATCTTCTTGAGGTAGATCCCCGACAGCCAGCGGATGGGCGCGAAGCGAGGCTCGCTGAACTCGAGGATCACAAGACGCCCGCCCGGCTTGAGCACCCGACGAAACTCCGAGAGTGCGAGCTCCGGACGCTCGACGTTGCGGATGCCAAACGCGATCGAGACGACGTCGAACGAGTCGTCATCGAACTCGAGCTGCTGCGCGTCTGCCTGCACGTACTCGACGTTGGCGCGCCGCGCCGGTGCGATGCGACGGAGCTTGCGCCGTGCAAGATCGAGCATCTCCGGCGTGTAGTCGGCGCCGACGACGCGTTCGGCGCCGGCGCGGGCCATGAGCTCGGTCAGGTCACCGGTGCCGCAGGCGACGTCCAGGACATGCGTGCCCGGACCGACGCCGCCCGCACGGACCGCGGCCCTTCGCCAGAGCTGGTCCATCCAGAGCGAGTGCAGGTGGTTGTTGAGGTCGTAGCGGTGCGCGATCGCGCCGAACATCCGGCGGACCTTCTCGGGCTTGCCGGCATCGCGGTGCGGGTCCTCTGCGAGCTCGTCGCGCGTCCACGCACGCTCGCCCTCGGCCCCCGCAACAGCGGCGGGAGCGGGAGCGGGGTCGGCGAGGGTGGTAGGCTTTGGGTGGCTCACGGGGGACGATCGTAGGGGGACCCGCCCACGGCTTCGACGGGACCGACCGGACTCAGCAAGAACGGGACTGAGAACACTCTCACAGCGGGACTCGGAGGACACCGATGCGCCGACGCGGAACACCCGGACGACTCGCCTGCGCGATTGCGCTCGCCCTCACTGGCGTGATTTCGAGCGCGGCCCTCACCGGATGCACGGTCAATCCAACCACCGGCGAGAGCCAACTGCTCCTGTTCACCCTCGAGGAAGAGACCGCGCTGGGCGTCCAGGCCGCGCCGCAGCTCACGCAGCAGTACGGCGGAGCTGTCGGAGACAACCGCCTGCAGGCGTACGTCGATCGCGTGGGCCAGTCGCTGCTCTCGACGGTCGGGCAGGACGACCCGCGGATGGCGGAGCTGCCCTGGACGTTCACGCTGCTGAACTCTGACGTGATCAACGCGTTCGCGCTGCCCGGCGGGAAGGTCTTCGTCTCTCGCGGGCTGGCGGAGCAGATGGAGAACGAGGCGGAACTGGCGTCGGTGATCGGGCACGAGATCGGGCATGTGACCGCGCGTCACGGCGGCGAGCGGATCAGCAACTCGATGATGCTCCAGATCGGGCTGTCGGTCGTTGGGGGGCTGAGCGAGAGCGAGTTGATCAACCAGGGCGTGCAGACGGCCGTGGGCACAGCCGGGCAGGGTTTCCTGCTCAAGTTCGGTCGTGACGACGAACTGCAGGCGGACGAGCTCGGCATGATGTACATGTCGCGTGTGGGGTACGACCCGCGTGCCGCGATGGGCATGATGACGGTGCTCTTGGACGCGTCGCGCGGCGGTTCGCGTGATCCGGAATGGTGGTCGACGCACCCGTACCCGGAGACTCGTCTCGAGCGGATGCAGGCGCTGATCGATGAGAAGTACGCCGACACGCGCGGCGAGGTGTTCGAGGATCGCTACCAGCGTCAGTTCCTGTCGCGTCTCGCGCAGGTGCCGCGCACCGACCGCCCGCGGATGCTGCTGGCGTCTTCCTCGACGTGGTGCCTGCACTGTGCCAATGGCGGGAGCCACGCGCACGGGGCGCCGGTCGCGACGACCGATCACCCGCCCGCGGACTGATCCAGCCCCCAGAACCGCGCCCAGTTGCCGAACGCGAAGGCGTCGATCTCGGCCTCAGACCAGCCTGCGCCGGCGAGCGCCGCGAACAGGCGCGTCAGGTCGGCGTGCGAGGCGATCGACTCGGGCAGCTTGTCCGCGCCGAACCCGCCGTCCAGGTCGGTGCCGAGCCCGACATGTGCGCGCGAGCCCGCGGCCTCGGCCAGGGCGTCGGCATGGTGCACGACATCGTCGATGCGTGCCTGCTGGTCGCGCGAGGGCGAGCAGAAGCCCGTGAAGAGGTTGATGCCAACGACCCCACCCCTGCGCGCGATCTCGGCGACTTGATCGTCGTCGAGGTTGCGCTCACCGAAATCCGGCGAGAGACGCTTGGCGTTGGAATGCGACGCCATGACGCGACCGCGGGAGCGCGAGAGCAACTCATCGGCGGCCTTGCGTGAAAGGTGCGACAGGTCGTGCACGAGGCCGAGCTCATCGATGGCGTCGACAAGCTCGCGCCCCTCGTCGCGGAGCGCTCGCTCGGGCGTCGAGTTGCCGCCGGCGTGGCGCGACCCGCGCGCCCAGGCGAGTCCGACGGCGACGACGCCTCGCGCCGCCCAGTCGCGGAGTTCATCGGCGTCGCGGATCGGGTCTGCGCACTCGACGAGGATGCCGACCTCGAGCAGCGGCGGGCGCCCGGGCTCGGGCGGTGCACCCAGTGGGGAGATCAGGCCCGCATCGGCCCACGCGTCGTAGACGTCGAGCTGTCGCACCCCGGCGAGGTGGGCCGCCTCGCGATCGTCGGCGGGGTAGCCGACGTCGTCCGCGCCGTCGGACTCGGTGAAGACCGTGGCGAGGCAGGCGCGGACGTTGGCCTTGGCGAGTGCGGGGAGCGTGACGCTCGGGGGGGTCACCGCGCCGGCCGAGTGCTCGTCGAGGTCCTCGAGGCGGCGCGTCATGTCGCGCCCGAGCACCTCGAGCATCGCAAGGTCCAGGTGTGCGTCGAAGATCGGGCGCGTCATTGCTTGGCGTCTCCGTCGATCGGCGGGAGGAACACCTCGGCGATCATGCACCGGACGGAACCGCCGCCGACGGACTCGATCGTCGGGATGTCGGCGACAACGGGACGCGTGAATCGCTCGATCGAGCGGAGCTGGTCGGACGTGAAGGCTGTATGGGCCGTGCGAGACATTGCGAGGAGGCGCTCGCCGTCCTGCGATTGCAGCTCCAGAACATTCGCACAGAACTTGCCCATCTGGCTCGACGTGATGTCGATCAGCGTGCGTCCGGAGCGGACGAGGTCGTCTCGGAGGTCGGCGCGCTGCTGCCCGTCCGGCATGCACTCGAAGCAGACGACCGCGAACCGCTCACCGAGGCTGAGCATCACGTTCGTGTGGTAGATCGGATCGCCCGCGTCATCGACGGCGTCGAAGACGAAGGCGCCGTACGAGCACCCGGCGCACCAGTCGGTCAGCACCTGCTCGTCGGTCCGCGCTGAGCGGCAGGCGTACGCGAAGCGTCGGGTGTGATCGAGCACGAGCGAGCCGGTGCCCTCGAGGTACCGACCAGCCTCCTCGGCGAAGGAACGGTCGATCGTCCGGCTCACGCGGAAGCCCTCGCGTTCGAACAGCGCGGCGAGATCACTCGGTCGGCGCTCGAGGCGTCGTGCCGGAGGGCACATCGGATAAAGAACCAGGATCCCGTGCTCGCCGCCGATGGTCCGGTCCGTGCTGAACCAGTTGTTCGGGAAGACGGCATCCGGCGTGGCGGGTTCGGGCGTGTCGTCGAGGACGAGGACTCGCACGCCTGCTGAGCGCAGTGCGTCGACGAGCGCATCAAACTCCGCTTGCGCACGCGTGAGCAACTCCGCCTCGGGAACACCGGCCTCGGGCGCACGCATGAACGCGTTGGTCCGAGCCGCCTCGGGATCGGCGCCGAACGCCGCCGGGCGCACCATCAGGACTGTGTCTGCCGCGTCCATGGTGTCAGCGTAGCAGGTGGCGGAGCTAACCCTCGGCCCCGATGGCAATGCCTAGCGCGGACAAGACAACTCCGAACAGCAACCAGAAGAGCGACACAAGGATGATGCCGAGTGCAAAGCCGTACGCGATCGTGCGCACCGGCTGGAGCAGCAGCGGGCTGTGCTTCCACGCCTCGCCCATCCCGGATTCACTTGGGGGCGTCGGGGATGCGAGACGCCCCTGGGGCACGTCATCGCGTCCGACCTGCGTCACCACCGAATCGCGCAGGCCCCAGCCCATCGCGAATGCCTGCGCCTGACCTCCGGCCTCGGCCTCGAAGTAGAGCGTTCGCGCTGCGCCCGTCATCTCGTCCTTGCCGTCCACCCTGAAGAACGCCATGGCCTCCCTCCCTGCGAGCGGCGACTAGACCGCGACCTCAACGAGGTCGTCGGCGACGACGATCTCAGCGTCCGTCTTCTCGATGACCTCCTCGGGCGTCACGCCGGGGGCCAGTTCGGTCAACCGGAAGCGACCCTCGCCTCCGGCGGCCTTGTCGTCGAAGTGCATCACGCACAGATCGGTGATGAGCATGTCGATGCAGCGTGCGCCGGTCAGCGGGAGCGAGCACTGCTTGACGAGCTTGGCATCGCCTCGCTTCGAGTTGTGCTCCATGGTGACGACGACCTTCTTGACGCCGGCGACGAGGTCCATCGCGCCGCCCATGCCCTTGACCATCTTGCCGGGGATCATCCAGTTGGCGATGTCGCCGGTCTGGGAGATCTGCATGGCGCCGAGGATGCACATGTCGATGTGCCCGCCACGGATCATGGCGAACGAGTCGGCGCTGGAGAAGTACGACGCCCCGACGCGGGCGGTGACGGTCTGCTTGCCCGCGTTGATCAGGTCAGCGTCGACCTCGTCGTCTCTGGGGAACGGGCCGATGCCCAGCAGCCCGTTCTCGGATTGCAGCCAGACGTCGATCTCGGCGGGGATGTGGTTGGCCACGAGCGTCGGCATGCCGATGCCGAGGTTGACGACGAAGCCATCGCGGAGCTCCTTGGCGGCCCGCATGGCGATCTGGTCTCTTGTCAGTGGCATGCGTCCTCCGGCATGGCAACGGGTGCTGGGTGTATGGTAGCGGCTGCTCCGATCGGGCTCGCAACGCATGCTTGAGGGGACGCGATGGACTGGACGGGTGCGTGGGTCCCGACGACCTATCTGGCACTGGAGTGGGTGATCCGGCTGTGGATGCTCCCGGTGGTGATCCGTCGCCACGACACCCAGGGGGCCCTGACCTGGCTGGTTGTGATCTTCTTCCAACCGGTGGTCGGCGTCTTCTTCTACTTCCTGCTCGGGCAGGGGCCATTGGCGCGTCAGAGCGTGCGCGAGCATGCGGCGATCGTGGACGAGGTCGAGAGCCAGGCGTGGCTGTCGCGTCAGGCGGAGCACACGGTGCCGGAGCGCGACGTTGCGCCGGCGCGTCGGGACCTGGTGCGCCTGGTCGAGCGGATGGGGCACATGCCGCTCGTGGCCTCGAACGAGGCGCAGGTCCTCGATGGGACACAAACGACGCTGTCCAAGCTGATCGCGGACATCGACGAGGCCAAGCACACGGTTCACCTGCTGTTCTTCATCTACCGCAACGACGAGACCGGGCGAGCGGTCGGCGAAGCGCTGATGCGGGCCGCGGCCCGCGGGGTGCGCTGCCGCGTGCTGGTCGACGGCGTCGGCTCGCGGGCGATGCTGCGCAGTTACGCGTCAGAGCTGCGCCAATCGAGCGTGGACGTGCGCTCGTACCTGGCGGTACGACTGTGGCGTAGGCGCCTGAGCCGCATCGACGTGCGCACGCACCGCAAGCTTGTCGTCATCGATGGGCGGATCGCGTACACGGGTTCTCAGAACATGGCGAACCCGGACTACGGGCAGGTCAAGTACGGGCCGTGGCGCGACCTGAGCGTTCGCCTGCGTGGGCCGGTGGCGCACCAGCTCCAGGCCGTGTTCATCCAGGATTGGGCGTTCCAGACCGGCGAACGTCTCGACGGGCACGAGCTCACGCCCGTGCTCGAGACACCGGGGGAGGAGCGGATCCAGAGCGTGCCCAGCGGCCCCGGTTACCAGGACCAGCCGTTCCGCGACCTGATGGTCAAGGCTGTCTACGAGGCGGAGCACCGCGTCGTCATGACGACCCCGTACCTCGTGCCGGACGAGCAGTTCCAGCTGGCGGTTCGTCTCGCGGCGCTCTCGGGCGTTCGTGTAGACATCGTCGTGCCCAAGCGCTGCAACAAGAAGATCGTGGCGCTGGCCGCGGGTGCGTCGTACGACACGTTGCTGTCGGCAGGAGTCAACGTGTGGTTGCACGAGAACGGGCTGCTGCACTCCAAGACGCTGACGGTCGACGACTCGTTCAGCGTGATCGGCTCGGGGAACCTGGATATGCGCTCGTTCAGCCTGAACTTCGAGCTCAACCTCGTCGTCATGGGCGGGAAACTGACGCGCGAGATCCTCGCGGCCCAAGAGAGGTACATGGGGGAATCACGACGCCTCGACCCGAAGGTGTGGGGCGCTCGGTCGACGATGCGCCGCTACCTCGAGCACACGGCCAAGCTGTTCGGGCCGCTGCTGTAGGTCAGCTCAGGTTCGTGCGGTTCAGGTCCGGGTATTGCTGTTCGATGGTGCGATCAGCTCGCGAGGTGCGTGTGAAGTACCAGTAGGCCGCTCGGAGCCCGAACCACGACCGGCGTTGCACCACGCGGGCCTCGCTCCGGACCTTCGTGAGGAAGAGTTCGTCGAAGGGAACGTCCAACGCGGCGTAGTCGATTCGCAGGCTTGACCGGACGTACTGCTCGGCCTCGAGGTGGGCGCGCCACTGCTCGTCGATGCCGCTGGTGATCGCCTGCTTGAACTCGCCTGGGCGCGGAGGGACGAGCATCCCATCAGCGCTGGAGGCCGTCGTCAGACCGACGTCGCCCTCGAAGAACGTAACCATGTCGGTTGCCGCCGTCGCCTCCTTGGGCGTCTGAAAGACGTAGAGGCAAAAGAACGTCGCGGCGCCCGGGACGCCCCATGCGAAGATGCGTCCCTTCGGATTGGCGGCTGCCACGAGCGTAAATGCGCCAACGAACTCGAACCCCTGCCGCTCGGGCCACTCGGGATCGATGTGGGTGGAGGCATCGGACAGATCGACAGACGGGGCTCGCCCGCTCGGTGTGAGGGTGGCGCTTGCGAGCCCGAGCATGCCAGCGAGGAAAGCCGCACCGATCAGCAACGTCACCCCGACCGGGAGCCCGAGCACAGCAACCAGGATCCACGTGAGGGTGGTTCCCATCACACCAGCGTAGCGACGATGGCGAGAGCACGGGCTAGAGCGCCTCGTAGGCCTGAGACGCGGCGCGAATGCGCGGGAGGTCCTGCTGACTCAGGCGCGGACGCTGCTGCTCGACGGTGCGGTTCTGACGAAGCGTCGCCATCATGACCCAGAGCGGGAATCGCACGGCAAGGAGCCGCGTCGACCGTAGGTGCCGGTGGGCCCTGGCAAACTCGTCCCTGATCCGAGGTCCGATGTCGTCCGGCGCGGCCTGGGGCTTCAAGCCGAGTCGGTCGTAGATGTAGTCGATCGCGGACTCATGACGAGCGTGGAGCGTTTCGATGCCTGCGCGAGGGAAGCACTGGTTGAAATGGCACAGCGGCGCCGGCCAGATCGACGCGCTGACGTCAACCCAGGTGCTCAGGCTGATCCCGTCGCCGAAGCGGGACGACAGCGTTGCGACTCCGTCGTCCCGAATGGCAAGGCTGCGCGTCCGATCCGGAGTCACCCAGACCTGCTCGACCATCACCGGCTTGGACAGCCGAACAACCACCTTGGGTGTGAAGCCCGTGCTCCGTGCGAACTCCATCATCGATTCGGCACGCTCGGACGGATCGAACGCCGTTGGATCGTCGACCGAGAGGGTGGCGCTCGCGAGCATGCGGGTGATCCGCACGAACGGGATTCCAATCAGAACGACGAGCGCTGCGTACAGGACGACAGAGGGAATCAGGACCCAATGAACAGCCGCCCTCGGGCCGAAGAGAACACCGACCCCAACGGCCGCGATCCCCACGATCACCGGCACAATCGGGTACGTCCGCTGGTCGTCCATCAGCCCGACCGTTCGATCGCGCCGGCGATCAGGCGCGCGATCGCGAGGGCCGCCACGATCAGCGCGACGTAGAACAGCGCCGCAAAGACCCCAGCACCCACGTAGAGCAGGTCGGCGAGCACTCCCTCGGCGCCCCGTGATGAAGAGCCTGCGTACGGCGACTCGATGGGCTCGCCCGCGAGGCGTACCGAGACGATGCCCAAGACGTATGTGATGCCTTGGGAGATGACCAGCAACACGATGGCGTCGAACACGAGCGCTACCGGATCACGCCGACGCAGATGCGCAACGAACCCGTTCTCGGTCGAGCGGTCGGGGCCGAAGGTGCCGACGCTCGGCGCTTGGGATGCGTCCTTCTTGGACGTGGTGTTCGGCTCGCTCATGGAAGCCTCACTCTCGTGTCGTGCGCTGCTCGATCCGCTTCTCGCTCTTGGTCTGCACAACACGGTCGACGTAGTTGCCGGGCGTGTGCACGTTGTCCGCATCGATCGACCCGAGCGGGACGATCTCGTCGACCTCGGCGACGGTGAACGTCGCGGCGGCCGCCATCATCGGGTTGAAGTTCCGGGCCGTCTTGTTGTAGACGAGGTTGCCGGCCTCATCGGCCTTGTGGGCTTTGACGAGTGCGAGGTCGGCGAAGAGGCCGGTCTCCATGACGTACTCGCGCGTGCGCGGGTCGCGTCCCTCCTGGCGAGCCGCGGCCTGCTCGGCGGGGAGCGCGAGCTGCCTCGTCTCCTTGCCCTCGGCGATGAGTGTTCCCGCGCCGGTCGCGGTGAAGAAGGCGGGGATGCCCGCGCCGCCTGCTCGGATGCGCTCGGCGAGCGTGCCCTGAGGGTTGAACTCGACTTCGAGGTCCTTGTCGATGAACTGCTTCTCGAACGTGGCGTTCTCACCGACGTACGAGGAGACCATCTTCTTGATCTGGCGCGTCTGCAGGAGCAGGCCGAGTCCCCAGTCGTCAACGCCGGCGTTGTTGGAGATGCACGTGAGCTCCTTCACGCCCGTGTCGCGCAGCGCAATGATGAGCTGCTCGGGGATCCCGCACAGACCGAAGCCGCCGACGTGCACCGTCGCGCCATCGCGGAGGATCCCGCGCTCACGGAGGTCGGCGAGCGTCTCGGCGGCAGTGTCGTAGATCTTGCGTGCCATGGTCGGGTCCTGAGCGTGGTCTTAGGGGAGGGGGTGACTGAGCATGACGAAGACGCGCCAGCGTCCGTCGGGGAGCGGGATGCCGTCGATCTTGCCGGCGCGCGGCGTGGGGGTACTTCCGAGTTCGTCCTCGAGCATCTTGGTCCCGGTGTTCAAGGCTGCGCTGCGAGCCGCGAAGCTCGTGTCGCCCTCGCCCATGGCGGTGACACGGATCTCGGTCGCGTCGCGGAAAGGCGCATCGAGCCACCACCCCGGACGCCACGTCTCGCGTGTCGCTTCCGTCGGCGCCGGGGCAGGGTCGGGCTCCGGCTCGGGCGGCGGGGCGCTCGACGCGACCGGCTCCGGGTCGGCGGGCGCGGCCGGGTCAGGTGCGGGCCCTGGATCTGCGGCCGGCGCGGGGTCTGACTGAATCGGCGCGGGGCGAGCCGCGGCCCGGTTGTCATCGCTTCCCCCCCCACCGCCACCGGCGCACCCGGCGAGCGCAAGCAGCGCGCACGCCCCCAACACTGCGCCGACCGATCCGATCTTTCGTGCCATCGTGCGCATGCCCCACCCGAGCGGCGTCAGCTCGGCTTGTCGTTCCTGCCCTTCTTGGCGCCGTCGTCGAAGAGGCGTTGCTGGTCGGGCAGGTCCTTGGTGAGCGTCTGGAGCTCCTCGAGCTCTTCGAGCAGCTCACCCACGTTGCGGAATCGATAATACTCGCTGGCGAAACGGATGTAAGCGACTTGGTCGAGCTCCTTGAGTCCCTCCATGACCAGGCGTCCGATCTGCTCCGAGGGGACCTCACGTTCGAAGTCGCGGAAGACGGTTTCCTCGACGCGATCGACGAGCGCGGCCTTGGCTTGCTCGGAGACCGGGCGCTTGCCGATCGCGGATTGCACGCCCTTGAGGACGTTGTCACGGGCGAAGGGGACCCGGGTGCCGTCACGCTTGACGACCATCAGGCGCGCCGTGGTCTCAACGCGCTCGTAGGTGGTGAACCGTCTGTGGCAGGCGAGGCACTCTCGGCGTCTGCGGATGGCGCGTCCGCCCTCGGACGCACGCGAGTCGATGACCTTGTCGTCGTTGGTGTCGCAGTACGGACAGATCATGGCGTCGCCACCCCCACGCTCCCCTCATCTCCCACTGACAGAGCGATCCCGACGTCGCCCACCGCTGGTCGTGGCGGGGGCCCTGCCGACCCCAACATGGTGGCGTGCGGAGCGGTGCGCGTCAAAGGGCGGGCGCACAAACGGGGCCAGACTCGCGGCAAATGCCGCCAGTCTGGCCCCAGCGTGGTGGATCAGGTGTTGAGGAGGCCGCTGGCCCTAGCGGGCACGCCGACCGGGGGTCGGGGCCGCGGGCGGGGACCCGGGCGAAGGCGGAGGGGCGTTCAGGTCAACCGGCGAGGGTTCGCGCGGGTTGGACACCGGCGCCGCGAACGGATCAGCCCCGCGGCTCCCTCCAGCGGCGATCGCGTGATCGAGCACGAGCGACTCGCTGACGACCATCATGGGCTGCTCGCCTGGGCGCGTAATCAGCATGACGATCTTCCCGTCCTCCGCGCGGATGCGGGTGGTTCCAGCATTGAGCAGGGACCCGTCGATGGGCGCCGACGGCGCCGCGGCCCCGATGTGGTCGGCGACCAGGCGATCGACGATCCACGAGACCTGCGGGTGGAAGCGCGCTGGGGCCTTGACGAACAGCGTGTCGCCAGCAATGCGCAGCGACGCGAGCTCGCCGCCGTTGTCGGCCCAGTGGTCCGGCTCGACCATCTCCGTGACGACGCTCGTGATCGCTTCGGCCTGTTCGGCTCGCGCGCCCATCGCGGCCTCATCGTCGAGATCGACGTCGCCCAGGACCGGCGAGAGGTCGTACGCGATGAGTTCGACCGAGCGCTCGTCGAAGTGGCTCAGCATCGAGATCTCGAGCAGCTCGCCTGTCTTCATGATCGCGAGCTTGTCGTATGGGTCGCCGAGCGACTCGTTGATCAGGCCCATCGCCTGCTCGAGTGGGACACCGAGCGCGGGCGTCTTGATCTGCGTCGCGGCCTCGAGACCGAAGTCGCCCAGGCGTTCGGTGTGGATGAACACCGCAAGGCCCGTCTCGTCACGCAGGAGTGACGCGAGGTCGCCGATGGTCGAGCCGGCGGCGATCGTCACGACCGTCTCGGCCAGGGGCTCGGCCATGTAGTGCTCGGCGGACGGCGCGGGCGGGTGCGGCACGCCCGTCGGGTTCGTCCCGAGCGCGAGGTACCCGGTCAGCCCGGCGGCCGAGGCGGTCACGGCGATGAGTGCGACGTGCATGAGGCGTCTCCTTCGGCTTGCGTGGTCGATCTTGCGGTAGCGGGCCGCGAGCTGCGCGGCGTCGCCGAGTTCGTCGATTGCTTCTCGGTTGGCTTGGGCTTCGCTGCGTCCGGCGAGCATGAGGTCCCGCGCTCGCTCGCGGACGTGTGCGCCGAGTTCCTCACGGATCGCTTCGCGCTCGGCGGCCTTGCCGGGAAGCAGCGTGGTGAGCACGTCGAGCCATGAGTCGAGCGACGGCGCCGGCGTGTCATGCTCACCGTGCGTGCGGAACGGGAT
>JANQQG010000007.1 GCA_028285065.1 Phycisphaerales bacterium | reverse complement strand
TCGTTCCTGCCCAACACCCGCCACGTGACCCAGGGCGGGACGACGATCGACGGGATCGCCTCGGACGTCTGGCCGCTGGCGCCCCAGAACGACGACGAGCGTTTCTGACCCCCAACCCCGCAGCACAAGGCAGTCCCCGGAGACACCCCGCCATGCTCACCCCCGACTTCCTGCGCACCAAGTTCGACCAGGGCGCGACCTACGACGCGTACGTCGGCTCGGGCGACCCCGGCCAGCAGGACAACTGGCGCTCGTTCGGCGCGTCGTGCGCCCTGACGGACGAACAGCGGACGCTGCTGGGCTCGTTCGAGCGCGACGTCAACATCCTGGTCTCGAGCGGGATCTGGTGCGGCGACTGCGTCCAGCAGGGCCCGTTCCTCAAGCACATCGAGGACGGGAACCCCGATCGCATCCGGGTGCGGTTCGTCGATCGCGACGAGCACGCGGACCTGGCGGAAGCCGTCAAGATCTGCGGCGGGCTGCGCGTGCCGGTCGCGCTCATGATGAACGAGGACTTCGACTTCATCTCGCTCTTTGGCGACCGGACGCTGAATCGGTACCGAGCGATGGCGGCCAAGGCGCTTGGCGCGTCGTGCGCCCTGCCGGGGGCCGCGGTGCCGGCGGACGAGGTCGCCGCGCAGCTGCAGGACTGGGTCGACGAGGTCGAGCGCGTGCACCTGGTGTGCCGCTTGTCGACGAAGCTGCGCCAGCGTCACGGCGACTAACCCAGCCGTGCGCCCTTAGAACCCGGCCGCGCTGAACCAGGCCGAGGGTCGGCGGTCGAGCGCACCGGCGATCAGCAGGAGCGACTCGACACTGGGCAGGTGGCTTCCTCGCTCGATCGAGCTGAGCTGGCTGACACTGACGCCGCTGGACTCGCTCAGTTCCTTGAGCGTCCAACCCCGCTCGGTCCGGGCAAGACGGATCTGGCGGCCGAGCTCGCTCCGCAGACGGTCCTGCGGGCGCCGTCCGAGATCGAAGTGCTTCGCGGCCTGGTCGAGCGTGCGCGCCAACTCCTCGACGCTGAACGGCTTGGCGAGGTAGTCGAAGACGTCCTGCTTGAACGTCTGGCGCATGCTCTCCATCGACGGGTAGCCGGTCAGGACGATGACGCACAGACGCGACCAGCGCTTGCGGATCTCCTCGAGCACGGTCTCCCCGTTGTCCCGCCCCATCTTCATGTCCAGCAGCACGACATCCGGCAGGCTCTGCTCGCAGAGGTCGTACAACTCGTCGGGTCGGGAGGCGACGCGGACGTCGTGGCCCGCCTCGTCGAGGACCCCGCGCAGGTACTCGCGGAAGTCAGCGTCGTCGTCGAGCGCGACGATGGAGAGGCTGGGCGGGCTGGAGTCTGCGTCGGTCATTCGTGCTCGCTGGGGGCGGATTGGGGCGTCGCGTCTTGGGCTCGAGGAGCCGAGTCTACTGGCTCGGAGGTCTCCGAGGCGGGCGTGCCCTGGCGGTGGTCCGCGAGCACGCCCGGCTGGGCAGTGGCCTCGACAGGAAGCATGCACTCGAAGACCGCGCCCGTTCCGTCGTCGCGGTTGCGCGCGAGGAGCACCCCGCCATGCTCGCGCACGATGCCCTCGGCTACGGCAAGCCCGAGGCCCGTCCCCCGCGAGTCCAGCCGCGTCGAGACGAACGGCTCGAACAGGCGACTCATCAGTTCCGGGTCCAGGCCCGGGCCGGTGTCCGAGACCGTCACGCTCAGCCACGCGCTGCCCTCACGCTCGGACGGATCGGCAGCGACGCGCACGCTCCCGGAACCCTCCATCGCGTCGACGGCGTTGCGGAGCAGGTTCACGAGGACCTGGAGCATGCGATCGGCGTCCCAGCGGACGATGACGTCCGGCGCGACGTCGGCGACGAACTCGACGTTGCGCGCCTCGCGGTCGAGTCGCACCAGCGTCCAGGCCTCGTCGACGAGCGCTCGCACATCGGTCGGTCGTGCCTCGGGCGCGCGCACGCGTGCGAAGTCCAGCAGGCTCTCGCTCAGACGCTCGAGCCGGTTGACCACGCGCAGCATCAGCGCGGCCTCCGAGTCGGTCACGCCGCGCTTGGGGTCCTGCTCCAACCGCTCGACGAGCCCCTTGAGCACCGAGAGCGGGGTGTTGAGTTCGTGCGCGATGCCGGCCGACATCATGCCGAGGCTCGCGAGACGATCCGCATCGGCGAGGTTGCGCTTGGCCATCTCCAGGAGGTGGTTCTTGCGCTTCATGTCCGTGGCGGTCTGCTCGAGCTGCCCCAGGGCGGCCGCGAGATCGCGCTCGTGACGCCGGATCGAGACGATGGCCTCGTTGCGCGAGCGCATGATCTCGCCGAGCTCGTCGGCGGGCATGTCCTCGTCGTCGATCAGTTCGTCTTCGCGCTGGCCTTCATGGACCGCCCGGTCGGCGCGGAGCAAGCGCCGGATCGGCCCGTAGACGTGCTTGGGCAGCACGAATACCTCGAGCGCTACCACCACCAGTGCGTACATGACAAGCACGGCGACGGTCAGGATCACGTACAGCCGAGCGACCGCCTGGCGGGCGCCCTCAAGGCGCACGGACGCGACGAGCACACGCTCGGACCCATCGATCGTCACTTGCGCGACCGAACGCCCGTCGGGAAGCCGGCGCGGATCCAGGGGCGCAGCCGCGAGCTCCGCCCCCGACGCGTCGTCGACCTCTGCCGCAGCGCCGAGCCTGATGCTGATGCCCTCGGGCAGCTCGCCCGAGAGCTCCGCGATGATCTCGGCGGCGCCCGGCCCGTCCGCACCCGCGCGCTCGAGGCGGGCCCGGCCCTGGGCGAGCAGCACGTCCGCCTCGGCCCACTCCGCCTGGCGGACGACGCCGGAGACGGCCGGGCGGAGCAGGCCGACGAGGATCGCGGTCAGGAAGAGCGTAAAGAGGGTGTGCAAGAAGACGAGCTTCTTGCGGATCCGCATGCCGGCGAGGAGGCTGCGCCGACGACGGGCCGCGCCCTCGCCTCCGTTCTGTGCGGGCCGACGTGATGTGCTCTCGCCGATCGCCATCACCATGACCCTAGACTCGCCCCGTGCCCGACGCCCCCCCACCCCCCCCGCCGCCCTCATCGCCGGCAACGCGCCAACGCTCGGCGCCTGATGAGACCCCGCTGGGTGATCGCGCCCGCGACGCGGCCCTGCGCCGCTTGACCGCCCACGCCAAACGCTTCCCCGAGCTCAGCCTCGCGCCCTTTCAGCCCGAGGGCGAGTCGAAGATGACCCCGCGCGACGCGGCCTTCGCCGTTGCCCTGGTCGACAGCTCGGTGCGCCGATGGCTGACCCTCCGCTTCCTCATCAGCCGTTCGCTGCGCCAGCCGTTCGAGCAGCTTGAGGCGAGGGTGCAGGGCGCCCTTCTGGGCGGGGCCGCGCAGCTGACGCTCCTTGACAAGGCGCCAGCCCACGCGGCCCTCAACCACAGCGTGGAATGGACGAAGCGGCGCGTCCGCCCGGGAGCGGCGAAGCTAGTCAACGCGGTGCTCCGGCGTGTGTCGGAGGTAGTCACCGACGAGCGGCGCGACCGATGGACGGACCAGCGCGACGAGCTGCCCCTCGAGAACGGCTCGGCGCTGGTGCTCGCGGATGCGGTCCTCCCCGAGGATGAACTCGAACGTCTGGCGATCGCGACGAGCCACCCGATCGAGCTGCTGAGCGCGTGGCGCGAGCGCATGCCGATGCGCGAGGTGCGCGCGCTGGCGCACCACTCCCTGGCGCGCCCGCCGGTCATCCTCAACACGCAGCACGCCGAGACGGGGCTCCCTGGGGGAGCGCCCGTTACCCCGCACGATGCGCCGGGGCACCACGTGTTCACCGGTGCGCACGATGAGCTGCTCACGCTGCTCGGCGAGCGCCGGGACATCTGGGTGCAGGATCCGGCATCCTCGCTCGCGGTCGGGTCGGTCCTCGACCTGCGTCCGCGCCTCGTCCTGGACCTGTGCGCAGGGCAGGGGACGAAAACGCGTCAACTCGCGAGCGCGTTCCCGGACGCGGGGATCATCGCGTCCGACATCGACCAGGCACGCCTGCATCGGTTGGCGGAAGTGTTCAAGGACCACCCGCGCGTCAGTGCGGTCGGCCCGCGCAAGCTCGCGGATCGCCTGGACGTCAGCGCCGACCTGATCCTGCTGGACGTGCCCTGCTCGAACACGGGCGTGCTCGCGCGACGCCCCGAGGCGCGGTACCGCTATGGGCCCCAAAGCGTCGAGTCGGCCATCGAGGCCCAACGCCAGATCTTCGCCGATGCCCTGCGCCTTCGGGCTCCTCGCGGGAAGATCCTGTACTCGACTTGCTCGCTCGAGCCGAGCGAGAATGACGAGACCGCGGCCTGGGCGGCCAAGTGGCACCAGATGAAGGCGACACGCCAGGCCCAGCGCATGCCGTCCGGCACGCCCGGCGGGCCCGCGACGGGATACTCGGATGGATCGTTCGCGGTGGTGCTCGGCTAGGGCGGGGCCATCGGGGCGGGCCGAGGGGCGACCCGCTACACTCCCCGAACTTTCCCACAGAGGGACGCGGATGAAACTGCTGGATGTGGTCACGCCCGAGTGCATCAAGGCACCGCTCGAGGCCAGTGACAAGAAGAACGCGATCGACGAGCTGATCGACCTGCTCGCGGCACTTGGCAAGGTGTCGGACGCCGATGCGCTCAAGGACGCCGTCTGGACCCGCGAGCAGACCCGGACGACGGGGATCGGGTACGGGCTCGCGATCCCGCACGGGAAGTCTTCGGGCGTGGAGGAGATCGCGATCGCGATCGGCAAGCCGCCGACCCCGATGGACTTCGAGGCGATCGACGCAAAGCCAGTTCAACTGGTGGTGCTGCTCGCCAGCCCGCCCGAGAAGACCAGCGACCACATCCAGGCTCTGGCGCACATCTCCCGCCTCATGAACATGGAAGAGTTCCGGGAGAACCTGTACAGCGCGACGAGCGCGACAGAGATCTACGACCTGCTCAAGAACCAGGAAGAAGGCTGAACCAACGAGCCTGGGCTAGGCGTCCTCGGACGCCCGCTTCCGCCCGTTGCGACGGCTGCCTTCGATGGCCGCGCCCGCGATCGCCTCGAGCGACGACAGGCATCGGTCCGCCTTCGCCCTGATGATCGCGTACGGGAGCAGGGCGCCGATCGCGATGATGAGCCCGAAGGCGGTGGTGTAGAGCGCCTTGGCGATGCCGCTGGCGACGTCGACGAGTTCGACCGTGCCCGCATCGCCCCCAGCCCCGCCACCCCCGCCGAGGACGCTGAAGCTGTCGATGATGCCCAGGACGGTCCCAAGGATCCCGAGGATCGGGGCGGCCGTGATGATCGTCGAGAGCGTGGTCGCGAACCGCTCGATGGGCGGGCGGACGCGCTCGATGGCGTCGAATGCCGCTCCCTCCCCGATCGGGCCCTCGCGGAGCGCGCCGACCAGGCGCCCGACGCACCGACCGTAGACGGAGTGGTCATCGACGCTGAAACGAGCCGCGGCCTCGGTTTCGCCCCGGCGCAGCGCGTCGGCGGCGTCTCCGAGCCTGCGGAGCCTGCCTCTGTTGGATGTCGATGTCCAGAAGAGGGCCCGCTCGATGATCAGGGCCAATGCGACGAGGCTGAGGGCCAGCAGCGGGTACATGACCCAGCCGCCGGTCTCGAACAGAGCGCGCACGCCGGTTGGTGGTGCCGGCGCCTGGGCGCCGGCCAGCAGCAAAGCGATGTCAGCCGCGGGGGCCGGAACAGAGGGGGCCGAGAGAGCGTGCATCGG
This sequence comes from Phycisphaerales bacterium, assembly GCA_028285065.1. Lineage (GTDB taxonomy): Bacteria > Planctomycetota > Phycisphaerae > Phycisphaerales > UBA1924 > JANQQG01. Next base: position 10,239 of record JANQQG010000007.1, on the reverse strand, counting down.
CGGAGGATACCCCCACTGGCGAGTGACGGGCGTGGCGGCTTGGGGGATCGCCGGGCCGTATACTCGCCCCGCTGCGAGGAACGGGGGGTGGGAGATCTGATGAGCACACAAACGACCAGACCGATGAGCGACTCTCTTCCCGAGCACGTGGTGCTGCCGGTCAGCCGGATCGAGGGCTTCCTGGCCTCGTACGTCGACGGGCTGGACACGCCGCCCAACCTGCGCGATGCGATCGGCTATGCGCTGCTCGGTCCCGGCAAGCGCCTGCGTCCGCTGCTGGTCTGGCATTGCGCCGTCGCGGGCGGGGCCGACCCGGAGCGTGCACTCCCGGCCGCCGGAGCCGTCGAGCTCGTCCACGCCTTCAGCCTCGTGCACGACGACCTGCCGGGGATGGACGACGACGACCTCCGCCGCGGTCGCCCGACGCTGCACAAGCACACCAACGACGCGATGGCGATCCTCGCGGGCGATGCGATGCTCAACCTCGCCTTCAGCCTGCTCACCAGTAGCTTCGAGCGCCCGCTCTCGGCCTCGCTGGTCGGCGAGCTCGCCGACGCGACGGGGCGGATGATCGCCGGGCAGGTCTACGACACGCTGGGCGGGCTGCCCGAGTCGATGCCCGACGAGGAGCGGATCGAGCAGATCCACATGAACAAGACCGGCGCGCTCATCCGCGCCTCCTGCCGCCTCGGGGCGTTGCTCGGGCCGGACGCCGCGGCCCTGGACCCCATCACGACGTACGCCGAGCACATCGGCCTGATGTTCCAGATCGTCGACGACATCCTGGACGTGACGCAGGCGACCGACCACCTCGGCAAGCGCGCGGGCAAGGACGCGGACGCGGGCAAGCTGACGTACCCGGGCGTGCTGGGGCTCGAACGATCCATGGAAGAGGTGCGTCGTCACCACGAGGCCGCGACGGGGGCGATCGAGCCGCTCGGCGCGGGCGCGGCCCCGCTGATCGAGCTGGCCGACTTCATGGCGGTCCGGACCCGATAACGCACCCTTGAGCCGAGGCCCATGCGGGCCTGGCGGAAACCGCTCTGAATATGGAATCAACGCCCATCGTTGAAACGAACCCACGAGCGACCGGATGCGTTGCAGGCGTGGCGAGGATCGCGTTGATGCCCTACCATTTCAAAAATCACTGAAAGTCGAGCCACCCGGATGACCCTGCTCGGAAAGATCAAGACGCCCGCCGACCTCCGCGCCCTCTCCCTCGAGGAGCTGCCGACCCTTGCCGGTGAGATCCGCGAGGCGATCATCGGGCAGGTCTCACGCACCGGCGGGCACCTGGCGCCGAACCTGGGCGTGGTCGAACTCTCGATCGCGCTGCACTACGTCTTCGACTTCGGCAAGGACCGCCTGCTCTTCGACGTCGGGCACCAGTGCTACCCCCACAAGCTGCTGACCGGGCGGGCCGACATGCTCGACGGGCTGCGCACGAGCAAGGGCATGGCCGGCTTCCCGGCGCCAAGCGAGTCGCCATTCGATCTCTTCAGCGTCGGGCACGCCGGGACGGGCGTCTCCACGGCCGTCGGCATGGCGCGCGGCGACACGCTGCGTGGCGAGGCGTACGACCCGAAGGCCAACCCCGAGGGCCGGCGCGTGGTCACGCTCGTCGGCGACGCCTCGATCGTCAACGGGCTGGCGATGGAGGGGCTCAACAACGCCGGGACGCTCAAGCGTCAGTTCCTGGTGATCCTCAACGACAACGGGATGAGCATCGCCAAGCCCCAGGGCGCGCTCGCCCAGGCGTTCGATCGCGTGCGCATCAGCTCGATGTACACCGACCTGAAAAAGTCCGCCAAGTCGGTGCTCCGCCACGTGCCCGGCGGCGCGCTGCTCGCCGACACGTACCACCGCGCCGGCGAAGCCACCAAGGCGATGATCGCGGCACGCGTCGAGGACGCCTCCAGCCACGACCTGCACTGGTTCGAACACTTCGGCCTGCTGACAGTCGGCCCCATCAACGGGCACGACATCCCGCAGCTCGTCGAGTTCCTCGCCGAGGCACGCGAGTTCGACCGCCCGATGGTCCTGCACGTCAAGACCGTCAAGGGCAAGGGGCTCGAGTACGCCGAGCGCGACGCAACGACCTTCCACTCCCCCCCGTCGCACACCTACGACCCGGCGTCCTGCCGCGTCGAGATCAAGTCCTCCGGTCGGTCGTTCACCGCTGCGGCCGCCGACGCGATCCTGGACGTGATGGAGCGCGACGACCAGGTCGTCGCCGCGACCGCCGCCATGCCGGGCGGGACGGGGATGGACAAGGTGATGCCGGTCTACCCGGACCGGACGTGGGACACGGGGATCTGCGAGTCGCACGCGATGGACATGATGGCGGGCCTGGCCAAGACCGGGTTCAAGCCGTTCTTCGCGGTGTACTCGACCTTCCTGCAGCGCGCATTCGACCAGGCATTCCAGGAAGTGTCGCTGCAGGGGCTTCCGGTGCGTCTGATGCTCGACCGCGCCGGGCTGGTCGGGGGCGACGGAGCGGTGCACCACGGGTTCTGCGACGTCGCGATCCTGCGGACGCTCCCGGACGCCGCGCTGACGGCCGCCATCGACGAGCCCTCGCTCCGCGCGGCGGTCGAGTTCATGCGGACGTACGAGGAAGGCCTGTCCAGCGTCCGCTACCCGCGTGACACCTGCTCGGACCGGCTCATCGCCGACGACTGCCCGGCGTTCGAGCTCGGCAAGGCCCGCTGCCTGACGCCGAACGTGGAGCGCCCGGACGTTGCCGTCCTCGCATTCGGAACGCCCGCCATCCACGCGTTGGATGCTCGCGATCAGCTCGATGGTGAGTACGGCGTGTCCGTCTACGACGCCCGCTTCGCCAAGCCGGTCGATCGCGACCTGATCCGGACGCTGCTCGAGCAGGGCGTGCCGATCGTCACCGTCGAGGACCACTCGATCGTCGGCGGCTTCGGCAGCGCCATGATCGACGCGGCCCAGGAGATGGGTCTCGACGCATCGCGCATCACCCGTCTCGGCCTGCCCGACTCGTGGATCATGCAGGACCCGCGGGCGACGCAGTTGGCCGAGGCCGGCATCGACGCCGCCGGGATCGCACGAGCGATCCGTCGCGCTGCCGATCCGTCCGAGCGCGGCGTGGCGAGTGAGCCCAAGCCGGACCGGACGACGTCGCCCGCGACGACGTGAGGCCCCGGTTCGGTCGGCGAGACCGCCCCGCATAGACTCCGCTGATGGCCCGTTCCGTCCTGCTGCTGGTCAACCGAGAGAAGAAGTCGGTGGCGCGTGCGCTCCCGGAGATCCGGGCGCGAATCGAGCAGCACGGGCGCCTCGTTGATGAGCTCGAGGCCGACTCGGCGCCCAGCCCAGCGCCGCTCCCCAAGCACGCCGACGAAGCCGACCTCGTCGTCGTCCTCGGTGGCGACGGGACGCTGCTCAGCCAGACACGGCGCACGGCCCACCTCGGGCTGCCCATGCTCGGGATCAACCTCGGCAAGCTTGGCTTCATGGCCGAGTTCGACCTCGACGCCTTCTGCGCCCAGGCGCCGGCGATTCTGTCGGGCGCAGAGCTGACCTGCCAGGACCGACCCCTGCTGGACGTGCGTCTGATGCGCAACGACGCGAGCGAGCCGGTGTTCGAGGAGCTCGCGCTCAACGACGCCGTCGTTACCGCAGGCCCCCCCTACCGGATGATCTCGCTGAGCCTGACCATCGGGGGCGAACCTGGACCCGCGGTCGAGGGCGACGGGCTGATCGTGTGCACACCCATCGGCTCGACCGCCTACAACGTCTCGGCGGGCGGGCCGATCCTCGACCCCGAGCTCGACGCGATGGCCGTCACGCCCATCGCGGCCCATTCGCTCTCGTTCCGCCCGTTCGTTGTGCCGGGCGACACCGATCTGACGATCACCATGGGGCGCGTCAACGACCTGCCTGATGGGACCGGCACGTCACTCGTCGTCGATGGACAGGTCTTCAAGCGGCTCGAGGCCTCGGACCGGATCCGCGTCGCGCACGCCGATCGTCCGGCGCGGTTCGTGACCAATCCCGACCGGTCGTACTTCGACACGCTGATCAACAAGCTGCGCTGGGGCGTCCCGCTTCGGGGCGACGGCACCGAACCGACCTGATCGCACGAACTGAGTCAGCGCAAGAGAAAACCCCGAGCGCCTGCGCGCCCGGGGCTTGGGTTCGTCGTGGTCGTGCTTGCTGCTAGCAGCCGGCGTCTACGGGCGAGAAGAAGCAGTTGACGAAGTCGAAGAAGTCCTGGTCGTTCTCGTTCCCGTCGTCGTTGTAGTCGGCGCCGCCGATGGGTCCGGTGCCGGTGAAGAAGTCGTTGACCCAGTCGAAGAAGTCCTGGTCGTTGAGCCCGCCGTCGACGTTCCAGTCGCACGGGCAGGTCTGGGGGCAGTCACCGCACTGGCCGCTGACACCGGCGAAGAACCCGCCGATGGTGAGGCAGTCGTCCACGGAGATGATCTGGCAGTCCTCCGCGAGGCCCGGGACCTCGATGCAGCAAACGCCGTCGGGGCTGCATGCCTGGGCGCAGGTCGTGCCCTCGCCGGCGAATGTGCCGCCCTGAGCGATGCAGCTGGCTTCGATGGTGATGGCGCACTCGCCGGCTGGCAGGCAGCAGGCGCCCGGCTGACCGGGGTCTGAACCGATGAACACATCATCGATGAACCAGAACTCGCTGGTCGAGTCCATCAGGGCGCGGAAGCGGACGCGCGTCTCCGCGTGCACCTGGTCGCCGCTCAGCGGGACCGAGAAGAACACGAAGTCGGCCATGGGCGCGCCGACCGAGACGACGTGCTGGACGGACTCCCACTCGTTCGACGAGGTGTAGACCTCCGCGATCACACGCTCGCCGGCGTCGACGGCAATGTGACGTGCGAAGAACGCGAGCGTCGGGTTGGGCACGCCAACCAGGTTGACGAAGCCGGTCCGGATCTCATCGTCGCGGTAGTCGTCCGCATTGGCGGCGTTGAGCGCCAGGGCGTACGGAGCGCTCGGCAGGCCGGTGCCGCCGGGGCGGACCTCCGAGCCGAACGCGTACCACCAACTGGTCAGATCGAGCTGCAGGCTCGTGAACCGGTCGAGCATCGGTGCCACGATCGGACGCTCCTCGAGGCGGAGGCACGACCGGCCGGCGGCGTACTGCGCGACCCGCGAGCGGGCGCTGGCGCCGAAGGTCGTCGGGGAGCCGCACCCACCGTTGCCCGAGCACATGATGCGGCAGTCGGCCTGCCCGTTGCAGTGCAGCGCGAAGAAGTTGTGCCCGATCTCGTGGGCGGTCAGGGAGCGACGCAGCGTGATGTTGCCTGAGTAACGGCTCTCGGAGAGGCCGTACGGCGCCGAGAAACCCGTCTTGCAAACCGAGGGCGTGGCGGCAATGCCGATGGTCGCGCCCAAGTTCTTGCCCGTGATCAGGTGGGCAACGTCGTAGGGCGCCCAAGACCGGAAGTTCGCGTCCCAGTGCGCCTCGAACTCGTCGAGCAGCACGCCCGCGTTGGACGAGTTGTAGGGATCGGGCTCCGCGGTGCGCACCACGATGAGCGTCAGCTCGAGGGTCAGGTCGAGGTTGGTCTCATAGAGCGTCTCGATCCCGTTGAACAGGGACTCGAGGTCGTTGACGACATTCGTCGTGCTGGACCCGTTGATGTTGTAGAACTCGCGGTCAACGTCGAGCGCGATCTCGACGGTTCGTCGCCCGGTCGTCCCGCGCAGCGTGTTGGGCGCCGGGTCGAGGTGCTGGTCGTGCGCCTCGGGATCATCGGGGACGCCGCAGCCGAGCTCCTCGGGACCGCGGACGTCTGCATCGTCGTAGACCAAGTGCTCGTTCGTGTCTGCGTTGGGCAGGACGTCCGTCAGCGGCTGGACGACCCACCCGCCATTGGGATCGCTCACGTAGACGCGGAGCTGCCCGCCCGCGAGCGAAGCGCGGGCTTCGGTCCCATCGACGCCGCGCACGCTGCCGCGGTAGGTCGCAACGGGCGGGAGCACGATCGGGTTGAGCTGACCACGCTGGTCCTCGACGAGGACCTCGAGGTCGGGCGAGCGGAGGGAGTGCTTGACGAGGTCGAGCGTGACGAGGCGTCCCTTGCGGGTGATCCCGATCTCGACACGTTCGGGCAGGTCGGCCGGGACGTCGAGGCTCACGGACTCGCCATCCAGCACGAAGAGTTCATTGAGGGCGGCCTTGGTCGAGGCCGGGGAGTCCGGCTCGGCGTTGGCGATCGATGGGACAAGCAGCAGGGCGCACAGACAGATCACTCGCGTCATGTGGGCTGGGCCTCCGTTGTGTGCTTTGGCGCCAGAACGAACGGCCGGCGCCTGCCTAGAACCAGCCCCCCACCCGGACCACGTTCCACCCCTCCGCCCACCACCTTCGGGTCTGGCAGTCCCTTCCGAACAAAATGCTGCTGCGGATCCGGGGTTGGGCAAATCTATCATCACGACGTTCCGGAGAACTGGGGTCCGCTTCTCGCCGAAACGCCCAGCCGTCACAATGGGGAATCTGAGCCCGGTGAAGTTCCACGACTACTACAAGACGCTCGGTGTCGCCCGGGATGCCTCACAGGAGGAGATCCAGAAGGCGTACCGCGCGCTGGCCCGCAAGTACCACCCCGACGTCAACAAGGAGCCCGAGGCCGAAACGACGTTCAAGCGCGTCAGCGAGGCGTACGAGGTCCTCAAGGACCCCGAGAAGCGACGCCGCTACGACCAACTCGGGCCGAACTTCCGCGAGGGACAGGACTTCAGGCCGCCCCCCGGCTGGCAGGGCGCACAGGGGGGCTTCGGCGGAGCCGGCGGCGGCGACTTCAGCGATTTCTTCGAGGCCATCTTCGGCGGACTTGGCGGCATGCCGGGAGGCATGGGTGGCGGTGGCATGGGCGGGATGGGAGGCATGAGTGGCGGCGCGGCGGCCGGGCCCCGCCCCGGGCGCACCAGCACGGCCGACCTGACGATCTCGCTGGATGAGGCGATCAAGGGCTCGACGCGCTCGATCGGCGTGACAGGGCCGGACGGGGCCGCACGCACGATCGACGTCCAGGTCCCCCCTGGGACGATCACCGGGAGCAAGATCCGCCTCCGAGGGCAGGGCGCACCTGGGCTCCGCGGCGGCGCGCCAGGGGACCTGATGCTCCGCGTCAGCGTGGCGGCTCATCCCCGTTTCCGGGTTGATGGCCGCACGCTCATCGCCACCCTCCCGATCGCGCCGTACGAGGCAGTGCTCGGGGCGAAGGTGGCTCTCGAGACGCCGACAGGCGAGGTGACGCTCAGCATCCCGCCCGGATCGCAATCCGGGCAGCGCCTGCGCCTGAAGGGGCGGGGGATTCCCGGCGGCCCTGGGGGGGGCCAGCAGCCGGATGGGGACCTGCTGGCGGAACTACGGATCGTTGTTCCAAAAGAGGTGTCATCGGAGGAGCGGGAGTTGTACGAACGACTGGCTGGTTGTTCGAACTTCGACCCGCGCCGGGCGTAGGAGATGGTGAGGGGGGCGTGCGCGCAGCGCCGGCCCCCCACTCGGAGGGCCTGATTGATGTTCTACTTTGATCCCCTGTACTTCCTGTTCCTCGCGCCAGGGCTGCTCCTGGCGGCCTGGGCCCAGATGCGGGTCCGCTCCGCCTACGACAAGGGCGCGAAGGTCAACACCAGCACCGGCATGAACGGCGCCGAGATCGCACGCGCGATTCTGGATGCACACGGCCTCAATGGCGTGCGCGTCGAGCCCTCACGCGGGTTCCTCTCGGACCACTATGACCCGCGCGGGAAGGTGCTGCGCCTCAGTCCGGGCGTGTACCAGGGCCGGACCGCGGCCGCGGCGGGGATCGCCGCCCATGAGGCCGGGCACGCGCTCCAGGATGCGGACGGCTACACGCCGCTGCGCCTGCGCTCGGGGATCGTGCCGATCGCGGCGGTGTCGTCGAACCTGATGTGGCTGTTCATGATCGCCGGCCTGCTGCTCGGCGGGCTCGGCGCGGCCGGCGGCGGCATCGGTGCGCTCTTGCTGTACGTGGGGGTCGGGATGTGCGGCGCCTACGTGCTGGCGCAGCTGATCACACTCCCGGTGGAGTACGACGCGTCTCGTCGCGCCAAGGACCTGCTCTCGACGACCGGCATCCTTGCGCCCGGCGCGGAAACAACCGCCATGAAGAGGGTGCTCAATGCTGCCGCCCTCACATACGTCGCCGCCGCCCTGACCGCCATGCTCACGCTGGCGTACTTCGTTCTGCGCTCCGGTCTCTTGGGCGGTCGGGACTAGCACCCGATACAGGCACTTGGAGCAGAGAGACCAACACCGCCACCCCCCCCCTCGCGAGGCCGTCCGGTTTTCCGGTCGGCCTCGCTTCGTCTTGTGATCTAGCGCCCCTTGCGCCCAACGAGTGTCGCACCCTTGACGCTCAGGCCCTTGATCTCGGACGTGAGCGCATCGGCGTTGGGCGCGTACTCCTTGGCGATACGCAGGTCGACCCAGTCCTTGTTGACCAGATCAGCGAGTGACTGGGTGAACGACATCATGCCCTCGGAGCGCGAGCCATTGATCACCGCCGGCAGGTCGTCCTCTTCGCCCTCGCGGATCTTGTCGCGCACCGTCGGCGAGCTCAGCAGGATCTCCGTTGCCGGAACCATGCCGACCTCGAAGCCGTCCGTCGCCGGGAGCAGGCGTTGGGCGACGATCGCCTTGAGCGTGTTGGCGAGCGACGACCGGATGAAGTCGTGCTCGCTCTGGTCGAAGAACTCCAGGATCCGGTTGAACGACTGCATCGTGTCGGCCGTGTGCAGTGTCGCGAAGACGAGGTGACCGGTCTCGGCGGCCTGGATGGCGGCGAGCACGGTGTCGTGGTCGCGCATCTCGCCGATGAAGATCACATCAGGATCCTGACGGACGATGTAGCGCAGGGCCGTCTTGTAGTCCGGCACGTCGATGCCGAGTTCGCGCTGGCTGATGATCGCGCGTTTCGGCTTGAAGAGGTACTCGACGGGGTCCTCGACTGTGATGATGTTGACCGCGCGGTCCTGGTTGATCTGGTCGATCATCGCGGCCAGCGTCGAGCTCTTGCCGCTCCCTGTGACGCCGACGATCAGGATCAGCCCCTCGTGGGTCTCGCCGATGAGCTTCTCGCACACGGGCGGGAGGTGCAGCTCGTCGTACGTCGGGATCTCGGCCTTGACGCGCCGGATGGCGGCATGCACGTGCCCACCGGAGAGGTACATGTTCACGCGGAAGCGGTCGCCGTCGGGCAGGTGCGTGGCGAAGTCGAGGTCGCCGGTCTCATCGAAACGCGGCCTGAGCTGCTTTGGGATGATCGGATCGAGCAGGTGGTCGGCCTCGTCCTCGCTGAGCGGGTCGGCGCTGACGGAGCGAAGGATCCCGTTGATGCGGAAGGTCGGGGGGAGGCCCACCTTGATGTGCAGGTCCGATGCCTCGTGCGCGCGCATCGCACTGAGCAGGCGTTGGATCGTCAGTCCACCCTCGATCATGGCCGGTCTCCAGTGCGGCGTTCGTGCCGCGCCCCGGCCCCACCGGAGGTCCCCCGGTCTGCTAATAGACTAACCCAAGCATGACGTCGTTGACGTTCGTTCCGGTCGGCCCAGTCTTGAGCCCACCGCCGACGCGTGAGAAGAAGCCGGCGCTGTCGTTGTCGGTGAGCGCGTGGACGGCGTCGATTCCGAGGGACCGAGCGCGGGTGCAGGTCGCGCCGCTGACCATTGCGCCGGCGACGGGCTCCTGACCCTGGGGGCGGGTCCCGTCGATCCCATCGGTCCCGAAGAAGGCGACACAGACGTTGTCGACGCCGTCGAGTTCGATGGCCGCTGCAAGCGCTCCTTCTTGATTGCGCCCGCCGTAGCCCGAGCCGCGCACGTGGACGGTGGTCTCACCCCCCCAGAGGACGAGGACAGGCCCGGCGCTGGCGGCGCCGCGATCGCGGAGGCCGATGAGCTTGCGGGCCATGCGTACGCCGACTGTGCGAGCGTCGCCCTCGACGCCCTGCCTGATGTCCACGACGTCGATTCCCGCACCAACGGCCAGCTCCTCGGCGCCCGCGAGGGCGTCGTCGTTGCAGCCGATCTCCGTGTTGTTGACGGCATGCCAGATGTCGTCGTTCGGCTTGACGGTCTCGGCGTGCTCCCCACGCGCGCCGGCGCGCAGACGCTCCGTCACGCGCTCGCTCGCCTCCAACGCGCGGTACCGATCCAGCACGTCCAGTGCCTGAGCGAAGGTCGTCGGGTCGCCGACCGTCGGCCCGCTGGCGACAG
>JANQQG010000195.1 GCA_028285065.1 Phycisphaerales bacterium | reverse complement strand
ACCAGCCGTCCGGGTCGGGTGAGCCGACCCGCACGCTCACGCGCGTCTCGGCGGCGCGCGCAACACCCGGCCCGCTCCGGCGCAGACGCACGCGCACCTGCTCGCCGATCGATCCGGACGTCTCGCCGGTCTGGTCGTCGCCCGTGACGAGCACGGAACGCAGCGGCTCGAGCCCGACGATCGCGACGTTGGTCGGGGCGGACGACTCGGGCTCGGGGGCGACCAGTGTGACGCCCTCTGGCAGCGCTGGGAGCGACGAGGCGAGGTCGACGGACCCGGCGAAGAAGTCCGAGAGGAGCACGACGTACGCGTCGGATGGGCCGCGTGCTTCGCGTTCGCGTCCGATCGCCTCGCCGACGATCGTCATGGCGCCGGCAAGGTCCGCGCGGGCGTCGGTCGGGCTCAGTTCGTTGATGAGGTCGCGGATCGCGCCGAGGTCCGACGAGCCCGGCACGACGACCCCGGCACTTGGTGCGCCGAGCGTGACGAGCGCGACGCGCGGTGCCGCCTCGCCGAGGCTGCCCGCCTCGAACGCCTCGATGGCCTCGATCGCGCCACGCTTGTGTCGCTCGAGGGCGGCCTCGCCATCGGCCCCGACGCCACCGGCCGCGATGCTGTCGTCGATCAGGACGTAGAGCGTGCGTCCCTCGGCCCCGGACCCCGCTCCCGAGAGGAGGGGGCGTCCGAGCGCAAAGCCCAGCAGCGCGAGCAGCAGGCATCGCACGAGGAGGAGGAGCCATCGCTCCATCATCAGGCGCCGGCGCTGACGCCGGTACGCCTCGAGCAGGAACTGCATCGCGCCCCACTTGACGGGGCGACGTCGCCTGCGCATCAGCAGGTGGATGATGATCGGGATCGCGATCGCGCTCACGCCGGCGATCAGCAGGCCCAGGTTCAGGAAGCTCATCGGTCCCCCCTCGAGGAAGCGGATGCGCCCGTCGGCGTGCGCACGCTACGCCACTGGAGCGGACGGCTTCGGCGCGCTGGGGTGGCGGAGGATGTGGGAGGGGGGGTGGTCATCCGAACTTGCTTCGTTTGATCTGGGCGTTGCGCCTCGCGATGAACGACGCGAGTGGTGGGCCGAGCCACGAGTGCGTGTTGATGTGCTGCAGGTCGAAGCCGAACGAGCGCGTGATCTGCTCGATCTCCTCCATATGCTCCTCGAAGACCTCGCGGTACGTCGCGCGGATCGAGCGTGGGTCGACGCGCAGGCGTCCCTCGCCTTCGAGTCCCTCGAACGGCGCCATCTCCGTGAGGTCGAACGAGCGCTCGGTCCGGTCGATGACCTGCATGACGATCATGTCGTGACGCCGGTGGCGGACGCGGGCGAGCGCCGAGCGGTAGGCGGCAGGGTCGACGTAGAGGTCGCTGATCAGCACGATCAGGCAGCGGTTGTTGAGCTTGGCGATGACCTGGTCGACGACGCGCCCGATGTCGGTCGGGGCGTCGACGGGCTGCGTGCTGAGCGCGCCGACGATCTGACGCCACTGGCCCTGGGCGCTCGAGCGCTTGAGCATCGCCCGGACCTCGTCCGCGTAGACAGCGAGACCGACGCGGTCACCCTGGCGGAGGGCCATGTAGCTGATCGCGGCGCCGACCGCCGTCGCGTGATCGAACTTCGTCCACTCGACCCCGCCCCTGGGGTTGGACTTGGCGCCCGCGCCCGAGGCCTCAGAGAACAGGCGTGAGCCGTAACCCATGGAGCCGGAGGAATCGACCATGACGATCAGGTCGAGGTTGGTCTCCTGCTGGTACTGCTTGAGGTGGAGCTTGTCGGAGCGCCCGTAGACCTTCCAGTCCAGGTGGCGGATGTCGTCACCGGCGACGTACGGGCGGTGTTGGGCGAACTCGACGCTGAACCCGTGGTAGGGCGAGCGGTGCTGGCCGCTCATGACGCCCTCGACGACCATCTTGGCCCGCAGTTCGAGCGTGCCGAGGCGTGCGAGGGTCTGCGGGTGGAGGTAGAGCTGCGCGTCGACGCGCGAGCCGCCCGTCCCTGGGCCGCTTCCGTTCGAGTTCCCGCCTGGCTCCGCCATCGGCGAATCGTACCGGTTCGGACCCTCCGGGGTTCGGTGGGATCGCGGCTGTAGGGAGGTTCTGCGGCCCCGGGGGCGCGGAGCAGGATCGGGGCGGTCTTCGGAGGGGCGCGCGCGGAGTCGGTGACGAACAATCTCCGGTGACGACAGGGGTTGCGCTCGCGCGGGGAGGCGGTGGTGGGGTGTGCTCGTTCGGAGGCCTCGATGTCGCTTCGCTCCCGTTCCGTCTGTGCGTTCGCCCTGACCCTCCCGGCGCTCGGTGTGGTGGGTTCCGCCCATGCCCAGTTCGAGCCCGACCCGGGCGTCAATACCCTGGTCGCCGATCCGGGGGGCCAGCAGAGCCTGCCGCTCATCGGCGCGACCTCGGACGCCGGCTTCTGGCTGACCTGGTTCAGCGCCGAGGGCGGGAACCTCAACCTCCGAGCTCAGCGTTTCACGGGCGGCGGCAAGGCCGTGTTCCCCGCCCCTGGCCTCTTGATCTCCGACGAGGACCAGAACAGCGCCCTCTTCGGCTACGACATGCTCGTCGACGACGAAGACCACCTCGTTGTCGCCTTCAGCGATGAGCGTCTGCGGAGCGGCCTCAACGTCGTCGCCACCCGCATCGCACCCGACGGCCAGCCCGCCTGGGGACCCGACGGCGTCCAGCTCTCCAACAACTCCGACTTCGAGGTCGACCCGCGCGTGGTCCAGGTCGGTGACGAGTTCGTCGTCGTCTGGCCGAGCGGGCCGGGCCTGGTCATGCAGACGCTCGACCGATCCGGAGCCACGCAACTCCGCGCCGGCGCGATGACCATCGTCCCGGGCGCCCCCGGCTTTCATGAGATGGTCCCGACGCCGGACGGGCACTTCATCATCGGCTACCAGCGCCGCTTCGCATTCCCAGGCCCCGAGCGGTTCATCGACGCCCAGAAGTTCTCGACCGCCGGGGCGGCGCAATGGAACTCGGGCAACCCGGTTGTCGTCAACGACGCCGCCCAGCTCGGGGTCGCCCAGCGGATCCGTCTCATCTCCGACCAGCAGGGGGGCGCGTTCTTCGCGTGGCACGATGATCGCGTGCTGAACGCCTCGAACGTCTTCGTTCAGCACCTGGACACCAACGGGGTGGCTCAGATGGTCGACGACGGGCTCGCGGTATCGAGCCTCGCTGGGCGTCAGCGGTTCGACCCTGCGATCAGCTACGACATCGAGAACGACCTGCTCAACGTCGCCTGGGACGAGCGCGACGCCATTCAGAGCCAGCGCGGGCTGTACGCCCAGGCGATCGACGTCTCTACGTGCGTCCTCTCGTTCGGGCCGAACGGCATCGAGCTCGAAGGGCTGTCGTCGAACGCCATCAGCGACATCGAGGCCGTCCAACTGACCACGAGCGTTCTGTACATGTGCCACCAGGACCAGGGCTCGGTCGTCAGTGATCGCACGATCGGGTTCCGCGTTGGACCCAACGGCGCCAACCTCTTCCCGCAGGTCCCGCTCGTGCTCTGCTCCGACAGCGCCAACAAGTTCCGCGGAGAGGCTGCGCTGGCGACCACCGGGCTTGCTGCGTACGCGTGGCAGGATGAACGCGCCGACGATGGGGGCATCTACCTCCAGACCGTCAACCCCGACGGCACCCTCGGACCCGCGCCGTGCCCGGCCGACTGGAATGAGGACGGCTTCCTCAACGACACGGACTTCTTCGACTGGGTCAACGACTTCTTCAGTGCGACGGGGCCGCAGGGTCAGAGCGACTTCAACGACGACGGGTTCGAGAACGCGCAGGACTGGTTCGACTTCGTCAACGCCTTCTTCGATCCGTTCCCGGGGTGCCTCGTCGTCGAGTAGTCCCCCCCCGCCCCCCCGCCCCCCCCCGTCCCGCGGGGCCGCGACTACGATGCGCCGATGACCGAGATCCGACGCATCGGCGTGCTTACCGGCGGGGGCGACTGCCCGGGGCTCAATGCCGTCATCCGCGCCGTCACCAAGGACGCGATCTTCCATGGGATCGATGTCGTCGGCATCGAGGACGGGTTTCTCGGCCTGATCGAGAACCGCACGCGCCCGCTCGGTTACGAGGACGTGTCGGGCATCCTCACGACCGGCGGGACGATCCTGGGATCTTCCAACAAGGCCAACCCCTCGCGGTACGCGACGGGCGTCGATGCCTCGGGCGCACCTATCTTCGAGGACGTGACGGACCGCTGCATGCAGGCGGCGCGCGAGCATCGGCTCGACGCGCTCGTCGTCATCGGTGGTGATGGGACCATGACCTGCGCGCGCCCGTTCAGTGCGCTCGGCCTGCCCTGCATCGGCGTGCCCAAGACCATCGACAACGACATCGTGGGCACCGAGCTGACCTTCGGCTTCCTCACGGCGGTCGCCACCGCGACCGATGCACTCGATCGTGTGCACACCACCGCCGCGAGCCACCACCGCGCGATGGTCGTCGAGGTCATGGGACGCAACGCGGGCTGGATCGCGCTCTTTGCGGGCATCGCTTCGGGCGCGGACGTCATCCTCGTGCCGGAGATCCCGTTCAGCGTCGATGCGGTCGCCGATGTCGTAACCCGTCGCTCCAAGCACGGCAAGCGGTACACGGTTGTCTGCGTCTCCGAGGGCGCCCGCCCCGAGGGCGGCGAGCAGGTCGTCGAACGCACCGATCCGACGAGCCCCGACCCGATCCGACTCGGTGGGATCGCCAAATGGCTCAGCACACAGATCGAGGACGCAACCGGCGTCGAGAGCCGTTACACGGTCCTCGGGCACGTGCAGCGGGGGGGCTCACCGGTCGCCTCCGATCGCGTTCTGGCGACGCGCTTCGGGCACCACGCGATGGAGCTTCTGAAGGCGGGCACGCTCGATCGCATGGTCGCCTGGAACGACGCACGGATGACCGACGTCGACATGGCCCTCCCCGCCGGCAAGCAGCGGACCATCCCAGAGGACCACCCTCTACTCGACGCCGCACGCAGCGTCTACACCAGCTTCGGTCGCTGACCGGCGACGGACCAATAACCGAGCCACTTGGGCGCTCCGCGCGGCCTGCGCGGGCGCGCGCCGCCTGCGCGGGCAACGCGCCTGGTGCCGCCGGCGCGTGCGGATCGCAGACTTGGTGGGTCCCGGCCATCTTTGGAGGCACCAGATCATGCACGCTCCCAGGACACTTGGCGCTCTCGTGCTCGCGTGCGGCGCTGCTGCGGGCGCATCCCAGGCGAACGTCACCGAGTTTCAGGACGGCACCTTCGCGCGTGACGACTGGACCATCCGCACGTTCACCGATGCGCGCACGCCTGCCTTCGTAGGCACGGACCTCTTCCCGCTTGGCCCCGGCGGCCCGGGCGATCAGTCGATCCGCGCTCGCCACGCGAACCCGAAGGACGCGTGGACTCTCGGTGTTCACCTCAAGACCGAGGCCATCTTCGATCCGGGCACGCAGGGCGCGATCGACGGGTTCAGCTTCTCGATCGACTCGATGAATCTGTTGACCCTCGGAGGAAACAAGAACGAGAACCTCGGCCAGGCCGTCGGCCTTGCGCTGATGCAGGGTGAGGATCTGTTCCTGCAGACGCCGATCTCGCAGACGACCAGCAGCGACTGGCGCACGATCTTCGCTCCGGACGTGGGTCTCGACGACCTCGCCAAGGTCCAGCCCGAGGACGGCGCCCCCGGCATGACGTCCCCTGGTTCGGGTCCGGACCTGAGCGCCGGCGGCGATCCGATCACGCTTGGGTTCTACACGGCCGCCGAAGCGCACCCGATGGGGCGCTTCGAGTACGCGCTGTACGACAACTGGCGCGTGGGTGTGAACAGCGTCGTCCCCGCTCCCGCCAGCGCCTTGGCGATCGTCTTGGGCGTCGGCGTCGCGATCGGGCGCAGGCGATGACACCTCGCGGCCTGGTCACACTGCCAGGAGCTCGTCCAGCTCGCGCGTCATGTTGTCGCGCGCACGGATCTCCAGTTCCTGGCGGAACCATGGCGTCGAGTAGACGACGCTCCGGCCGAGCATCCGCTCGAGGAACGCGCATCGCCCCTCGTTGAACAACTCGTCCGACGCGAACCCGTACTCCTCGCGGATCAAGCGCCGGTACCGCGCGTACGCCTCGTCGCTCGCGCCGAGGATCGAGAGGTCGATGTCGACGATCAGCGCTTCGTCGCCGATCGCGCATGAGCCCTCGTGACGCGTGCGCACGATCATCGAACGGACGCTCTTGACGAAGTCACCCGAGACGCCGAGCAGGCCCGCGATCATGGCCGCGGCATCGGCGCTGCGTTCCTCGTTGTCCGAGCGTTCGGGGAAGAAGACGCAGTCGTGCAGCCAGATGGCGAACTCGACCTCGTCGGGCGCGACGGCCAGGCCGCGGACCTCATCGAATCGTGCGAGGCTCCAGGCAATGTGCTCGAGGTTGTGGTACGCGCGTTCCGGGTGGGCGTAGAGCGTGTGCACCATCTCGAAGGCGAGGTCCGCGTCGCCGGCGCTCCCGAACGCCCCGATCCGCGCGCACAGCGCGTCCCATCGCTCGTGCAGTCCCTGCATGGCCTCGTCGGTCACCGTCACGCAGTGATTATCGACCGCCCGACACCCCGGCGTGATTTCCGCCCGTCAGCCCTAGACCGGAAGGTCGTCGTCGAAGTCCACGTCCGGGCCGCCCCCGTCGCGGAAGTCCGAGACCGGGCCGGTCTTCTTGCCGGGGCTGAAGGTCTGGACCTCGACCTTGAAGGGCGAGGCTTCGTCCGGACCGCCCATGGGCGCGGGGTTCCAGCCACCGCCTCCGCCGCCACCGCCACCTCCGGCGTCCCAGCCGCCATGGGTGGCGAGGTTCTTGAAGCGCGTCGTCGAGGCGTCCCACTTGAGCTTGACCACGCCCGTGGGCCCGTTGCGTTGCTTGGCGATGATCAGCTCGGCCACGCCGATCTTGTCCTCGTTCTCGAGCATCCAGTCGTCGTCGCCGACGTGGTAGTACTCCTCGCGGTGCAAGAGGGCCACCACGTCCGCGTCCTGCTCGATCGAGCCGGACTCGCGCAGGTCGCTCATCCGCGGCTTGTTGTCCGAGCGCGACTCCGGTCCGCGGTTGAGCTGTGACAGGCAGATGATGGGCACGTTCAGCTCACGTGCCAGCGCCTTGATTCCGCGCGAGATGGCCGCGACCTCGACCTGCCGGCTCTCGCGTCCCGCGCCCGGTGCGGTCATGAGCTGGAGGTAGTCGACGACGATCATCTTGATCCCATGGCGCTTGTGCAGCCGGCGGGCACGTGTGCGCATCCCGGTCACGGTCAGGCTCGGCGTGTCATCGACGAAGACCGGGGACTCGCCCAGCACGTCGCACGCCTGCAGGAGCTTGTCGACGTCCATGTCGTCGATCTGGCCCGTGCGCACCTTGTGCGAGCTCACGCCGGATTGTGCGCTCAGCATTCGCTGCGCCACCGCGTTGCGGCTCATCTCGAGGCTGAACACGACCACCGGCGCTGGGTCGTTCTGCGGGTGCTCGCCCGGTGCGGCCCCGCCGAGCGCGACCTGCTGCGCGAGGTTGAGCGCGAGCGCGGTCTTGCCCATCGACGGGCGGGCGGCCACGATGATCATGTCGCCGGCCTGGACACCGCTGAGCATGTCGTCGAGGTCGCCGAAGCCGGTCATGAGCCCGCTGATGCCGGTGCCGCGGATCTCGAGGGCGCGCTCGTACTCCTGCTCGAGCAGGTCGGCCAGCCGGTCGGCGGAGCCCTGGCGCTCCTCGCCGCCGACCTCGAGCACGAGCCCCTCGGCGCGGTCGAGGACCTCCTTGAGCCCGTGCTCGTCGGCGTGTCCGGTGTGCTGTGCTTCCCAGATGATCTGGGCGCCCGCGCCGATCAGGCGACGGAGCGTCGCCTTGTCCGAGACCACGCGCGCCCACTGCACGGCACCCGTCGAGCCGGGCGTCTCCGAGACCAGCTTCTCGAGGTACGACGGGCCGCCGACGTCCTTGAGTTCCTCCCGATCGCGCAGCACCTCGACGAGTTGGACCAAGTCGCCGGCGTCGTGCCGGTCGAACAGGTCGACGAGCGCGCGGTAGATCGCCCCGTGCGCCGGGTCGTAGAACATGTCCGGGCCGCCGGTGGTGCCGAGCGTCATCACGACGTCGGTGATGACCTGCGGGTCGAGGATCATCGCGCCGAGGAGCGCCATCTCGCTCTCGAGCGAGTGCGGCGGGGCCTTGTCGTTGACGAGGCGCGCCAGCTCACCCGCGCTGAAACCGCGCGGGGCGTTGCCCTGGTCGTTGCCGCCGAAACCGCCGTTTGCGTACAGGCCGCCGTGCCCAGCAGTCGTCATGCGCTCCCTCGCTTCATCTGCCCCGCGCCCGTGGCGGGTCCGCCCGGTCCGACGTGTCACCGTAGGGCACCGGGGGCTGGTCGGTGCCGCTCGTGTCAGGTTCTCCACAGTGTTTCGTCTCTCCGGTACCCAGCCATCTCGGCGCGGACGGGGGGCGAATACTCACCCATGGCCACCCCACCCCCACCCCCCCCTCCCGAGCCGATCCCCGACGGCGCGGCCGACCAGTCCGACGCTCCGGCGATCGACCAGCTCCTGCCCGACCCGCTCCCCACCGACCCCTTCGCGATCTTCCATTCCTGGTTCGACGAAGCGCACCGGCGCGCCGACCAGCCCAACCCCAACGCGATGAGCCTCGCCACCGTCGATTCCGACGGGGCGCCCTCGGCCCGCATCGTCCTGTGCAAGGCGATCCACGCCGATCCCGGTTTCGTGGTCTTCTACACCAACCACACTGGGCGCAAAGGGGTTGCGCTCGAAGCGAGCCCGGTCGCGGGCGTCTGCTTCCACTGGGACCACCTCGACCGACAGGTCCGTATGGAGGGCCTGTGCGTTCGCTCGCCCGACGAGGAGAGCGACGCCTACTTCGCCTCGCGCCCGTGGCTCAGCCGCGTTGGCGCCTGGGCGTCTGACCAGTCCGAGCCCATCGCCTCACGGGCGGCTCTGGCGGAGAAGCTCGATGACGCCATGCGCCGGTTCGGGATCGATCCCGCCAACCCGCCCGCCAAGGACGCGTCGGGGATCGAGATTCCGCGCCCACCTCATTGGGGTGGATTCCGACTCTTCCCCACCCGCCTCGAGCTCTGGGTCGGCGCGCGAGGTCGTCTGCACGACCGGGCCGCCTGGACGCGCCAGGCCAGCGCAGCCTCGCCCCACGACTTCGAAATGACCTCGTGGAGCGCGACGCGCCTGCAGCCGTAGCGAAGCTCGCCCCCCTGGTCCTTGTCGATGGGTCCGGTCGTTGTTCCCGGACGCTCCGAAGTGACGCCTCGATCCGGCCGATTGAGCGTGCGGAGTGATCTGATGTCGGATGAACTGACCCTCGAGACTCTCGACGACGCCCTGTCGCGCCTCGGGTTGCAGACGCAGCCCTCGGTCGCCCTGCGCCTGCTGACGCTCGCACAGGATCCGAACGCACAGATCTCCGACTACTGCGCGGTCGTCGAGAAGGACTGGGCGCTGACGGGGCGCATCTTTCGTCTGGCCAACTCCGCGTTCTTCGCCCAGCGCGAGCCGGTGACCAAGCTCCAGCGCGCGCTGGTGTTGCTCGGGCTCAACCGCGTGCGCGCGGTGACGCTGGGCTTTCACCTGTGCCGCAGTCTGTCACCGGATGCGTCGGATCTGACGCGTCGCGTGTGGGCGGAGTCGATCTACCGCGCCTGCCTGGCCGCCTCGCTGGCCGAGCGGGTCGGATCCGATGTGAACGCCGAGGCGTTCGTTGTCGGGCTGATGCTCGACGTCGGTGTGCCGCTGCTCGACCGCCTCCAGCCGGAGCGGTACCCGGAGGTCTACGCCGGCGCCAAGGGTCCCGCGGCCCTCATGAACGCCGAGCGCGACACCTTCGAGGTCACCCACGTCGACGTCGCGGAATCGCTGACCAAGCGATGGCGATTCCCCGACCAACTTGCACAGCCCATCATCCGCCATCACCAGCGTCCCAAGGGCAGGGCCAAGGATGGCGACGAGATCGCACTGCTCAACCGCATCGCGTACTACACCGGCGCGATCGTGCTTGACCCCGAGGCCGCATCACCGAGCGCCGAAAGGCCGCTCGAGGGGCTCGCCGGGGAGCTGTTCGGCCTGAGCGGGGAGGACATCGCCGAGGTGGTCGCTCACGCGACGGACGAGTACCGCGGCGCCTCGCTGATCTTCGAGGACCTGGCCGAGCCGATCGCCGAGCTCGAGCGTCTTCAGGAGGGCGTGCACGAGCAGTTGCTCGGCGCGATGGACGACCAGATGGCCGAGGCGATCTGGTCGGAGACGCAGGCGGCGGGCGAGCGGTTCTCGATCGCGGGGCAGCGCGTGGAGCTCGAGCCGTCGGCGGGCGGCGAGGTCCGCGCATACCTGCTGGATGAAGAGGGCGAGCGCATCATCGGCGCGAACCTCCGTCCGGCGCGAGAGACGGTCGCGACCATCAAGCGTCACCTGGGTATGGACGACATCGCCGACGAGGATTTCAGGGAGCTGATGGGTTTTCTGAAGTCGCTCGCTGCGTGAGGCGCTCCGGTCCGGCAAGCTGCCGGACCTCCCACCAGCGGAACGCGCAGATGATCAGGAACAGCCCGACGTACATCGCTGGGACGAGCAGGGGGCGTGGGAGTCCTGCGTAGAAGGCCAGGCCGGTCGCGAGCACCATCGCGGGCAGGCCGAGGACCAGCATGTATCGCACGTCGGCTGTGAGGCGTCGGGTGTGCGAACCGGGTCGCCCCAGCTCCATGAGCTGCGCCGGGGTCACGATCGAACCGACTCCTGTGCGGATGGTGCAGCGTCCTCCGAAGCCCATCTTGATTGGTGCCTCGGCCCATGCGTATTGCTCGCAGCGCCCGTCGGGATGGTGCACCTCGACTCCATCGCGCGTCAGCGTCACGCTCCCCCCAGCATGTCGTGCGGCGATCGCGAGGCGGAGTTCGTTGTGCGCCCACAGGCGTCGAAGGCGTCGCTGAATCAACCGTTTCGCGATCCGGTCCGCGCGGATGGAACCATCGGCCAGTCCGATTGGGGCGCGCCGCCGTTGGGTCGGGGAGATCCGAGCGAATGTAGATGGCCCACGCCGAACAAGGCGCTCCCACGGGATGACCTCGCCCGCCTTCTCCAGCCGAGCCCCAGCGAGTGTAATGTGCGCGCGTTCCACGATCCCAAGTGTAGTTGGCAATGTGCTGGCCGCGGTTTCGTTGGGGGATCTTGGGCGTCTAGTCCGCCACCCTGCTGCCGGTCTTTCCGCGTTCGAAGGCGATCAGCGTGCGCAGAAACGCGACGGCGCGCATCGGGCGGGCGCCGCGGGCTCTGCGCCACGCGCCGAGTTCGTACAGCACACGCCACTGCTCGAACAGGATCCGGTACTTGCACAGCAGCGAGCACTTGGGGTCGTAGATGTTCGTGCTCTCGCCGGTGGCGCCGTTGAGTTCGACGATCCCGAGCCCCTCGCCTCGCTTGAGCGACTCCTCGGACTCGTAGCGCACGTCGAAGCGCCCGAAATCCAGGCCGCCGAGGTCGCTGTCGGGATCGCCTTCGCCCGACTCCGCGCCGATCGGGCGCATCGAGCGCGCCAGCCGGTCGATCGCCGCCTCGAGTTGCGGCGTCACCAGGTGCGCGCCATCCCGGAACAAGGTCCCCTGCGCATGATTGCCCGCGTTGGCCACGCGCACCCGCTCGCCGGCATCGAGCACGCGGGAAGCGTCGGCCGCGTGGCGCTCGAGCACCGTCGAGGCCTGCATGCACAGGCGGTTGTCGCGGTAGACCAGCTCCTCGAGCGTGCGCCGACCGACGCCGACGA
>JANQQG010000232.1 GCA_028285065.1 Phycisphaerales bacterium | reverse complement strand
CAAGCTCACACGCGCCGTCGACTCCGTCTCGCTCGAGATCGAACCCGGAGAGCTCTTCTTCCTCCTCGGCCCCTCCGGCTGCGGCAAGACCACGCTCCTCCGAATGATCGCCGGCTTCATCGACCCCACCGACGGCCTCATCCGCTTCGGACGACGCGAGGTCACACACCTCGAGCCGAACAAGCGCAACACCGGCATGGTCTTCCAGAGCTACGCGCTCTGGCCGCACATGTCGGTCCAGCAGAACGTCGGCTTCGGACTCAACGTCCGCAAGGTCGGCGGCCAAGAGAAGACCAAGCGCATCAAGGAAGCACTCGAAACGGTCCAGATGGGCAAGTACGCAACGCGCAAGCCCAACGAGCTCTCCGGCGGCCAGCAGCAGCGCGTCGCGCTCGCACGCGCGCTCGTCGTGCGCCCCGACGTCCTGCTGCTCGATGAACCCCTGTCGAACCTCGACGCGAAGCTGCGCATCGAGCTGCGTGCGCAGATCCGACGCATCTGCAAGGAAGTCGGCATCACCACCGTGTACGTCACCCACGACCAGAAGGAAGCGCTCTCGATGGCAGACCGCATCGCCATCATGCGCGAGGGCAACGTCGTGCAGGTCGGTTCACCGCTCGAGCTCTACCGACACCCCGGTTCGCGCTTCAGCGCAGAGTTCCTCGGCGAGACCAACATCATCCCGGGCAAGGTCGTCGAGACCGGCGAGCACGTCACCGTCGAAACACCCTTCGGCAACCTGCGCTCCACCCATCCGTCCAAGGACGACGTCAACTACGCAGACCAGGTCCTCTGTTCGATCAGACCAGAGTGCGTCAGACTCAACGGCTCCGGCGCGCAAAGCGACACCAACAACACGCACGACGGCCGCCTCCTCGAGACCACGTACCTCGGCGAGATTGCCCAGCACGTCGTCGACATGGGACACTCCATCCACCTGCGCACAAGCGAGCTCAACCCAACAGAGCTCCGCGACCACGCAGCCGGCGGACACCCACAGACCGGTGTCACCATCGCGCCAACCGACGTCGTCATCCTCCCCGAGTAACGCGCGCCCGCGCACCGCGCGCGTCCCGCAACGACCTTCGGGATACGAGTGTGGTGCACCGCCGACGCGCGTTACACCAAGGGCCCGCATCCTGCGGGCCCGACCTGTCTGTATCCCGCCTGCGCCGGCGCCGAGCCATGCATCCTGCATGACTCGGACTCCCCAGTGTCATGCGCACCCCACTGTCGGTGCGCCCGCGCGCACCGACGACCCCAGGCGCCCGTTCCTACCTCCGAGCGGGCACGAAGCCCGCTCGGCCGCGGCGAAACCGCAATACGAGACAAGCCGGGCCCCGCAGGGCGCGGGCCCTTGGTGCGCCGCGCGTGCTGCGCGCACCAACTCGCATCCCGAACGTCCCGTGCAGGACGTGCCCCGATCCACCGCACAAATATGGTATATGTTTGGATTACGACCTAGGCCGCCCGCTCGCCACGCTCGTCCGCCGCCCGCGTCCCACCCTCGCGCTCACCCGCCGGCAGCGCGATCGTCACCCAGGTCCCGTGACCCTCGCGCGACTCGACGATCATGAACCCCCCCACCGACTCGAGCAGCCGCTGGCACAACGTCATCCCCAGTCCGGTCCCGCGCTGCTCGCCCGCCGGCTGATCCGCGCGCGTCGTGTAGAACGGCGTGAAGATCTGAGCGAGCTTCGCCGCCGACATCCCGTGACCCGTGTCCTGCACACGAACGCACAGCCACCCATCAACCGCGGCGGGGATGTTCCACGTGGAACATCTGCTGCAGGCCGCGCTCTCGGGAACGGCGGGGGGCTCGGACTCGAGACGACTCTCGATGGTCAACTCACCACCCGTCGACCCGAGCGCGGCCTTCGCGTTCAGGATCACATTCAGCAGCACATGCTGCAGCGCGATCGGGCGGATCCGCCCGGTCGCGCCGGGCGCCAGGCTCAGACGAAGGCGGATGCCGTCGGCCTCCGGACGCCGCGCCATGCAGGTCATCGCCTCGCCGACGACCCGTTCGACGTTGGCGAGAGCGGGGGAGCCGTCGCCGTCCGCGCTGTCCGCGGCACTGAACTCACGCGTGAAGCTCAGGATCGCGCTGGCGATCTCCGACGCCCGCTGCGAGCCCTCTACGGCCCGCTGCAGCGCCTTCGCGGTCAGCTCCGCGTCACCCGGGGCCCCCATCGCCATCTGGGCATAGCTCATGACGGGGGTCAGGATGTTGTTGAACTCGTGGGCGATGAGGCCGGCGATCGTGCCGAGCGTGGCCAGGCGCTCCGTGTGCTCGAGCTCGGCGCCGACCTGATGCAGGCGGCTCTCGAGTGTGTCGATGCGCTCGAGCAGGCGCACCGCGTCAGTGGATCCGCCTGCATCCATGCCGCCGCTCTCCGATGATCTGTCCGACGCCAGGCTGCTCATCATGGCCCGGCTGACTCATCGGCGAGATCGGGGGGGTACTTCGGGCGGCGAGCCGACTTCGGGCACGGAGTTCCACGTGGAGCCGCCGCGGCCCGCCGAGAGGCTCGCGGCCCGGTCGCTGGGCACGCAGGGGTTGCTCCACAGCCGGCCGTGCGGCCTCTGGGGCGACCCTCGGATCCACGCCCGCGAGGACCCGGCCCGCCGCGGCTGCGGTCCGCACAGGGCGCGATCTAATCAGTCAGCGAGTCCCTGAGAGACGAATGGTGCTGCGGGCAGGTCGTAGGGGAGCGTGGCCGTGGGGGGTGTGCGGCCGCCGGCGGCCAGCCAGGCCCGGATCCCTTCTGGGCGCAGGTCGAGCCCCCCACCCGCGCCGCCGTCGGTGTCGTCGGGGACTCCGGCGCCACCTCCGGCCGGTCCGCTGCCGGCCGGTTCGATGCCGGCGCCGACGCCGCCGGCGGCGGCCAGGTCGATCCAGTCGAAGGCGATGTCCTCCTCGAGGCTCAGGACGGACCCCCCATCCAGGCGATGTTCCACGTGGAACACCAGGTTGATCTCGTGGAGGTCCTTGCCGCGGGCGGCATCCTCGAAGCCGTTCTCGAGGATGAGGAGCAGGGGGCCGGCGGTGACGGAGATGCCTGCTTCTTCCTCGAGCTCCCGCTCGAGTGCGGCCCGGCTGGACTCGCCGCGTTCGACGTGGCCGCCGGGGAGGTAGTGGTAGCCCTTGGCGACGTTTCTGCAGAGCAGGACGTGGCCGCGGTGGATCACGAGTCCGCGTGCGATCACCTCGATCTTGGACGCCATTCCCGTGGTCCCTTTGCTGACGGTATCATCCGAACAGGCAGGCTGGTATCTCTCCAGTCGACCCGTCTTCTCTGTTCCACCACCCCCGCCCTGCAGCTTCTCCGCGACGCGAGGATACAAGATGCCCACACCGCCCGCCCCGCCCCCGCCTCCGCCTCCGAAGAAGCGTCGGCTCGGGCGCGGGTTGTCGAGTTTGATCGGTGATGCACAGCCGGTGGAGGTGAAGCCTCCGAACCAGAACCGATCGTCTGATCACCTAGATAGGGGATCATCGGATCAGGCTGCAGCTGGATCTGATGACAGTGGCGCAACTGATGTTCCAGGTGTCCCCCAGACAGGTTCACCGGCCCCTCGGACGGCTGTCGCCCCCGAGGCGGCGGGTGATGTGAGTGGGGGGGGGCAGCCCGTGGTCGTCGGTCTGCATCCCGATCAGATCGAGCCGAACCCGTTTCAGCCTCGTCGTGAGTTTGATGAGGAGGCGCTTGCGCACCTTGCGGACTCGATCCGTCGTGATGGGCTGATGCAGCCGATCTTGGTGCGTCCGGCGGGGGATGCGGGTGCGGCGGGGCGGTATCAGTTGGTTGCGGGTGAGCGTCGGTGGCGCGCGGCGCAGCTCATCGAGCTTGGGCGGGTGCCCGCGATCGTGCGTGAGTTGACCGATGAGCAGTCGGCGGAGTGGGCGTTGGTCGAGAACTTGCAGCGCGAGGAGTTGAGCACGCTCGAGCGTGCGGACGGGCTCAAGGCGTTGGTGGATCGTTTCGGGCTGACGCATGGTGAGATCGCGGAGCGCGTTGCGCTGGATCGCTCGAGCGTGAGCAACCTGATCCGTCTGACGGAGCTCGAGCCCGAGGTTCGCGCGCTCATCGAGGACGGGCGCTTGACGGCTGGTCACGGCAAGGCGCTGCTCGGCGCGGACGTCGCGGGTCGTGTTGGGTTGGCGACGCATGCGGCGGATCACATGTGGTCCGTTCGGAAGCTCGAATCAGCGATTCGTGAGCCGAAGCTGCACGTGTCCGCGACCCCCTCGGCGGGCGAGGTTGCCGGGGCTGACGAGCCTGACCCGCACGCGATCGCGATCGCGGACCTGGAGCGTCAGCTCGGCGAGCATCTCGGGACGAAAGTTCACATACGGACTACGAACGACGGGAAACGTGGTCGTGTTACGATCGAGTTCTTCGACCTGGATCACTTCGACGGGTTGATGTCTCAGATCGGTTTCGTCGCGCGTTGAGTGGGAAACCCCCGTCGGTTGGGGCGTGATTCTGCTGTGTGGAATGTGCGTTTCGGTAGACTTGTGATGAGAACGGCGCTTTATTAGCCTCCTTCTCCCCCGCCACGGCCCGCCGGTTCCGGCAGCGTGGGAATCGGGGGCGGTTTGCCAGTGACAGGAGTTCTCCCGATGGCGAAGAAGAAGACTCGGAGGAAGACCGGCGCAAAGAAGCGGGCTCCCGCGCGTGGGCGTGCGGCAGCTGGTGCGCGTCGTCCGCGCGGTCTTTCCTCTGCATCCGTAGGTGAACTGCGTCAGGAGCTCCGTCGGCGCGAGCGCCGGCTGACTTCGCTCGAGGGCAAGCGTGCGAAGCTGCTCGAGCAGCTCGCGTCGCTCGAGAGTGAGATGGATCAGCTCGGATCGCTCGTTGCTTCCGGCGGCGGTGTTGGTGGGACGGGCCGCAAGCGGCCGCGCAACACGCAGAACCTCGTGGATGCGCTGGCCGATCTGCTGAACGGTCAGGAGTTGTCGGTGACCGAGGCGGCCGCCGAGGTTCAGAGGGCCGGCTACAGGACGAACTCCGAGAACTTCCGGACGATCGTGAATCAGACGCTGATCAACTCCGGTCGTTTCAAGCGTACGAGCCGCGGCATCTACACGACCAAGTAGCAGGCGCCGTTTCCCTCGGTGGGCGGGGTTCGCAAGGGACTTTCTCGTCTCTTATGTGATGGTGCGCGTTGTGCGTCTTCCCGGGGACGCCCGGAGCTTCCCTGTGGTTGGGCGTGCGCGGAATGAGCGGCTGCTGCGCGCTTGGCGGGTCGGCGCAGAGTGCGACCATGCCTGACGTTCTGAAGGGTCAGGTGGTTCGGGGCGTGGGGTTTGGCGAGGGCCGCGGCTGCGTGCGGATCGTCAGTGGGGGATCGGCTCGCGGGTGAGGCGGCTGGGTCGGTCGAGGTAGAAGGCTCGTCCGAAGTCGCTCTCGATCATGCGGGTGTTCTCGCTCCACATGATGGCGCCGATGTTGTCGCGGTCTGCCCTTCGGTGGGTCAGAGTGGCGAGTTCGGGCGTGGGGTTCATGCGGAACTGGCGATGGCGGTCGGCCAGCGAGTCGCTGCCGCAGGCGCCAAGGGTCATGCCGGTGAGGACCAGCGAGCCAGCGACGAGGAGGACACGGGAACGGGTATGCATCGAACGCTCCTTCCGGACGGGGGGTTGTATCGACCCCGGGGCGGGGCGTCAACCTCGTCAAGGCACATCAGGGGGCGACGTCCGGGCCCGTGCCGGAGGTCTGGCGGCGTCGGTTCGGCGGGTTCGGGTTGCCGGTTCCCCAGGGGTTTGACGTTCTGGGTGGGCGTGGGTTCCGGGGTCGGGTTCACCTCAGAGGCACCGGGGTCGCAGAGGAGGGGAGTGTTTGGGTTGGGGTGGGTCCAACCGGCGGCACCCTGCCGCCGGGGCTTGTCTGTACTGCAGTCGTGAGAGCCTGGGGTCGGCGGGCGTGACGGGGGGCGTGGATGGCTGGTGGGCAGGGCTTTGGGGTGGCGCTGTCAGTTCGGCAGTGTGGGGCCTTGGGGA
>JANQQG010000224.1 GCA_028285065.1 Phycisphaerales bacterium | reverse complement strand
CGGCGGGGTCAGCGCCGGCGCCTGCGGTTTTCGGTCTTGCCGGTGGGCAGGCCCTTGCTGCGCCAGAGCGCGAACAGGTCGTCCTTCGTCGTCGGAACCCAGACCGATCCGTCGCCCTCCTCGACACGGAGCAGGAGCGCGTCGGCGTTGTAGATCGATTGCTTCGGAGGAGCGCCCTCGCGCAGGGTCGTGGTCAGTTGCACCTGCCCCGACGCCTCGCGGGCGACGTCCTCGGTCCGCAGCGAGACGGCCTGCGTCGCCGAGCGGTACGCGTAGAACGCGACCTCGCTGAACGCGAGCGTGCCCTCGCCGGCCGCCTCGACGAGCAACGCCGGCAGAACGAACGTCTCGAACTGGTTCAGGTACGCCCTCGTCCCGATCGATGGCTTGAGGATGTTGGCCTCGGAGCCCGCGCGTGTGATCTTCACGACCAGTTCCTCACCGTCGCGCGTCCCCGTCTCCGAAGCGAACGCCAGTTGGCGCTCCGAGCGGTCGCGCACGGCCGTCGCCACATACCACGCCTCCTGCTCCCGGTCCTGCGTCATGAAGAACGTCGCGGTCGTGTCGGCGATGGTGCTCGCGTCGATTAGCACGCGTGCCTGGATGCGGCAGAGCAGGCCCTCCTGGCGCTCGGTCGCGTTGAAGTCGCGCGAGGAGCGGCCGGGGTTGATCTCCCCACGCTGACCCTCCCAGAAGCGCACGCCGCGATATCCGAGCTCGGTGTCCTCCCCTTCGCCGGTCTCGGCGGGGCGGTACAGGCGGAACCAGCGCTCTTCCTCGTGCATCGCCCGGCGGTAGTCCTCGGGACCCACGCTGGCGAGCAGGACCCGCCCGGCATCGAGGGCGGCCTGGCGCATCTGCATCGCGGTGGTCGGGTCCTCGAAACGGGCCGTCGCCACGCTCGCCTCGTAGATCGGGCGGACGCGGGCGAAGCGCTTCTCCGGGACGACGAGCTCGAAGACGACGAACTGGTCGGGCCTGGGCTTGAAGAAGGTCCAGCCGAAGACCATCCGCTCGTCGCCCTCCTGGTCGGGGATCGAGATGTAGGCCCGCTCGCATGCCTGAGAGCCAATCACGAGGTCCCGGTCGAGCGCCAGGAGCTGGGCGGTCGTCTCGACCACCGCGCCGCCAGGGTCTGCGATCCCGAAGCGGGCCCGGATCCCATCGATGGTCCGGGTGAGCGCCTCGGTGACGTCGGCCTCTCGATCCCCGGTTTTAGGGGTTCTGATCTTGATGAGGTAGTCGTTGTTCGGTCCGCGAACTGAGGCCGCGAGTTGCTCACCCCGGAACTCCGTGGATGCGGTCTTCGAGTCGAGGGGGAGCTGCATGCTCAGTCCAACGGGATCGAGCAGGAACTTGTCCTTCGCGAGCTCGACGGGCTCGGACTGGGCGGAGGTCGTCGCGCCAGGGGCGAGCACGCCCAGCGAGAGGGCGGCGAGGATCGGGGCGAATCGGCGGCTCGGCATGGCTGGCTCCTCCGGGGGTCCCCGCGGCTCGCGTGGCGGCGCTCGGTGGGGCGGGGCGGGGCGTCCCGCTGGGGCGCGGGTCTGGCTCTGGTTTGATCGGCCCGTTGGTCTGTACGCCGACAACCGGGTGGTGGTGGGCGGGGCGTGTGATGAAAAAGTGAAGCGATGGCCGCTCCGGGGCGGTTGACTTGGGAAGTTGGAGGTTTACCCTACTTGGCTCGTCCGGCCGGCGCGTCGCTCGCGGCTCGCTCCGGACGTGTTTTTTCGGCTCGCTGGGAGGCGTGCCTGGCGTGTGCGTGTTTTTTCCGCTCGCGTCGAACGGGCCCGAGGATCGGGTTCACACGAGGGCGATTGGAACGCCCGCACATCAGATCGAGTCCCGGGAGGGACGGGGATGAGTCGGCCCGGATGGTCCGGGCCGTGTTTGACTGTTGGTTACGCGGCGCCCGCGCGTCGTCTGGCACCGAGGCTGGCTCATGACGGGCGGCAAGATTCGCATTCGGATGGAGGCGTACGACCACGTCGCGCTCGACGCGTCGGCGCGGGAGATCGTCGACCACGCCAAGCGCACCAACGCCGACGTGTCAGGCCCGGTCCCGCTGCCCACGCGGATCGAGCGCTACACCGTGCTTCGGTCGCCCTTCATTGACAAGAAGAGCCGCGAGCAGTTCGAGATCCGGACGCACAAGCGGATCATCGACATCATCGAGCCGAACGCTCGGACCGTCGAGGCGCTCAACCGCCTTGTCGTCCCGGCCGGTGTGTTCGTCAAGATCAAGGCCTGATTGCTTTCCGGGCGTCCCCTTCGGGGGTCGCCCT
The DNA here is from genome assembly GCA_028285065.1 of Phycisphaerales bacterium. Classification (GTDB taxonomy): domain Bacteria; phylum Planctomycetota; class Phycisphaerae; order Phycisphaerales; family UBA1924; genus JANQQG01. The sequence goes on along the minus strand of JANQQG010000224.1, from coordinate 16,662 downwards.
TTTTCGTTTGCCGGGTGGGTTGGGAAAGAAGACGTCCTCTGGCGCACACGCCACGACGCGATCGGAGTTCGGAATGCCTCGCTCGCTGCTTGGAACCAAGATCGGCATGACCCGCGTCTTCGACGCCGATGGTCGCGCCATCCCCGTCACGGCGATCTCGATCGGCGAGAACGTCGTGACGCAGGTCCGCACCCCCGACACCGATGGCTACGGGGCCGTGCAGATCGCCTACGGCGAGATGAAGGCCCGCAACAGCACGATCCCGATGATCGCCCACGACGCGAAGGCCGGCAGCGCCCCCAAGCGTCACCACCGCGAGTTCCGCGTCAGCGAGGGTGAGCTGGGCGAGTACGAGCTCGGGCAGAAGTACGGCGCCGACGCCTTCGAGAAGATCGCCTTCGTCGACGTCATCGGCACGAGCAAGGGCAAGGGCTTCCAGGGCGGCATGAAGCGCCACGGGTTCAAGGGTCAGCTGGCATCGCACGGCGTCGAGCGGAAGCACCGCTCCCCGGGCTCGATCGCCTCGCTGGCCTCGAACGCCGGTAAGTCCGGCGGCGTGAAGAAGGGCAAGAAAATGGCCGGGCACATGGGTGACCGGCGTGTGACGGTGCGTTCGCTCGACGTGATCAAGGTCGACCCCGAGCAGGGGATCATCCTGGTCAAGGGTCCGGTCCCCGGCTCGAACAAGAGCCTGGTGGAGGTCCGCGAGTCGGTGCGCCTGTACAAGACCAAGGGCGTCAAGCAGAAGGAAGTCGCCCAGGGGTAACGGATCAAGAGCCGGCGGGACGTGAGTCCCCCGGGTCCGGCAGGTCGCCAGATGGTGAAACCACCGGACGCAGACAAGAACAGCCGACGGGGCGTGCGACGGAGCACGCCCGGGCAGAGCCGAGTCGATTCCGGGTGAGCGCCACCGAACAACAGGCGCCGGCCGGATAGGCGAAGAACCGTGCCGGGCAACAGCCTGGCCAAGAGGCATCGGACGAGGAAACACAGATGGATGTGCCCGTCTACGACATGAAGGGGGCCGAGGTGGGGAAGATGGCCATCGACGAGCGTGAGCTCGGCGGCGTCATCAATCCTTCCCTCATCAAGCAAGCGTTCGTGATGTACCACGCCAACCGGCGTCAGGGCTCCGTGCGCAACAAGAACCGTCACGAGATCGTCGGTTCGACCCGCAAGATCTACAAGCAGAAGGGCACCGGCCGCGGTCGTCACGGCAACCGGAAGGTCCCGCAGTTCAAGGGTGGTGGTCGCGCCTTCGCCAAGCGTCGGACCCGCGAGGACTACCACCAGGACATGCCCAAGAAGATGCGGCGCAAGGCCAACCGCAACGCGCTGCTGGCCAAGCTGATCGACGGCGAGGTCAAGGTTGTCGACAAGATCGACTTCAAGACGCCCAAGACGAAGGCCTTCGTGGACTTCATGGGCGCCCTGAAGATCGACCGCTCGGCCCTGGTCGCCCTGGCCGCCGACAACTCGAACGCCCGTCTCTCGGCCCGCAACGTCGAGGACGTGGACGTCTGCCCGTCGAGCCAGCTGACCTGCTTCGAGATGCTCAACCACCGCTACCTGGTCATCGCCAAGGCCGACCTCGAGGCGTGGCTCGCGGGCCCGAGCTCGCAGATCGGCAAGGAAGCCAAGACGGCGCCCATGGGGCGTAGCGAGGAGGCAGCCTGATGGACCCGATCCACGTGCTCAAGAAGCCGCACATCACCGAGAAGGCCACGTTCGCGATGAACGAGGACAACCAGTACACGTTCCTCGTCGACCCGCGTGCGACCAAGGGCGACATCAAGGCTGCGGTCGAGTCCGTCTACAACGTGCGTGTCCAGAGCGTCAACACGCGTGTTCACAAGGGCAAGAACCGACGCCTGCGTTACGGGTACGTCACGGGCGCGAAGCAGAAGACCGCCACCGTCCGTCTGCACGCCGACGACCAGATCGAGCTGTTCTGAGGCAAGAAGCGAGGAATCCACGATGCCCATCCGCGTCTACAAGCCGACAAGCCCCGGGCGGCGCAACGCCTCGGTCAACGACAACGCCGAGGTGACCAAGAAGCGCCCCGAGAAGTCGCTGCTCGCCCCGATCAAGAAGACCGGCGGACGCAACAACTCCGGCAAGATCACCGTCCGCGGACGCGGCGGCGGCGCCAAGCGCAACTACCGGAAGATCGACTTCCGGCGCCACGACCGCGACGGGATCAAGGCGACCGTCGTGGGGATCGAGTACGACCCCAACCGCTCGGCGCACATCGCCCTGCTCGAGTACGCCGACGGGGTCAAGCGCTACATCATCGCCCCCAAGGGTCTCACCGACGGCATGACCGTCGAGAGCTCCGGCGAGATGCAGGTCGAGCCCGCCCCCGGCAACAACATGCGTCTGGGCGATATCCCGCTCGGCATGAGCGTGCACTGCGTCGAGTTGACCCCCGGCGGCGGCGCCAAGATATGCCGCTCCGCCGGCATGAGCGCCAAGCTGATGAACCGCGAGGGTGAGTACGCGACGCTGCTGCTCCCCTCCGGTGAGATGCGTCGTGCTCACGTGAACTGCCGCGCCACGATCGGCGAGGTTGGCAACACGGATCACCAGAACCGTCGTCTCGGCAAGGCGGGCATCAAGCGTCACCTCGGGCGTCGCCCGATCACGCGTGGCGTGGCCCGCAACCACAACGACCACCCGCTCGGCGGTGGTGACGGTCGCTCTAAGGGCGATCGCACGCCGGTGAGCCCGACGGGCGTGGACGCCAAGGGTGGCGGGACGCGCAACAAGAAGAAGGCAAGCCAGCGCCTGATCATCCGCCGCCGGAAGAGCAAGCGTTACGGGCAGTTGAGGTAACCAAGCGATGCGGGAGAACGACCGATGAGCCGCAGCCTGAAGAAGGGCCCGTACGTCACCGAGAGCCTGTACGTGAAGGTGCAGAAGCAGGCCGAGAGCGGGTCGCGTCAGCCGATCAAGACCTGGTCGCGCCGGTGCACGATCGTGCCGGAGTTCGTTGGGCACACGTTCCAGGTGCACAACGGTCGCGCGTTCACCGAGGTGTTCGTCACCGAGGACATGGTGGGTCACAAGCTGGGCGAGTTCAGCCCGACCCGGATGTTCCGCGGGCACACGAACAAGAAGGAAGGCATCAAGTCCGGGCGCTGATCCGCCCAGGACTCTGGAGAGTCGACGTGAAGCTTCGATCCGACAAGCTCAAAGCACTCATGGCCGAGCGGGATGTCTCCGCCGAGGACCTCGCCGGCGCCGTCGAGCGCACCGGCCTCGAGGGCCCGCGTTCGCTCAGCGCCGTCCGCAGCTGGATGCGCGGCTCTGACCACCCGCGCTGCAAGGCCTCCGACCTGGCCCGCATGGCCGACGCCCTGGGCGCCGAGCCCAAGGACATCGCCCGGTTCGTCTCGTGCGTCCGCCACCACCGCGGGAGCCCCCGCAAGGCGCGACTGCTGGCCGACCTGATCCGCGGCAAGTCCTTCAAGGAGGCCGAGGAGCTGCTCACCTTCAACACGAAGCGTGCTGCGGTGAACATGAAGAAGGCGTTGCTGGCGGCCTACGCCGACGCCGAGGAGCAGGGCGTTGGCCCGGAGACGCTTGTCGTCGCCGAGAGCCGCGTCGACGAGGGCCCGCACATCAAGCGGTTCCGCCCGAAGGACCGGGGTCGCGCCCACCCCATCCTCAAGAGAACGAGCCACATCACGGTCGGCGTCGAGGAGCGAGCCTGATCATGGGACAGAAAACGCACCCGTACGGTCTTCGAGTCGGCATCACCGAGGCGCACCGCTCGCGCTGGTACGCGCCCAAGGCGCTGTACGGCGAGCTGCTCGTCGAGGACTGCCGCATCCGCGACTTCCTCATCAACCGTCTGAACAACACGCCCCCGCACGCGGCGGTCAGCGACATCGCGATCGAGCGCACGCGTGAGGAGCTGAAGATCATCATCCGGACCGCGCGTCCGGGCCTGGTGATCGGCCCGAAGGGCTCGGAGGTCGACGCGATCACCGAGCAGCTGCAGTACCTCACGGGGCGCAAGGTCTCGATCTCGATCATGGAGATCAAGAACCCGGACCTCGACGCGCAGCTGGTCGCCGAGGGGATGCGTGAGCAGCTCCAGAAGCGTGCCGCGTTCCGTCGCATCATCAAGATGCGTGCCGAGAACGTGATGCAGGCGGGCGCCAAGGGTGTGCGGATCCGCATCTCCGGTCGCCTCGGCGGCGCCGAGATGAGCCGCTCGGTCGACGTGCGTCTGGGCTCGCTGCCCCTGAGCACGCTGCAGGCCAAGGTGGACTACGGGTTCGCCGAGGCGCTGATGAGCTACGGGACGATCGGCATCAAGGTGTGGGTCTACCGCGGCACGTACGACGAGCTCCAGCTCGAGGACGAGGCGAAGTCTGACGCGGCCGGTGGTCGGGCGCGGGCGCGTGGACGCAAGTGATTTGGCAGTTGATCCGGATTGAGGAGGCCGACTGATGGCCCTGATGCCCAAGCGAGTGAAGTTCCGCAAGGAGATGCGTCGCACCCGCGATCGCAAGGCCACCAAGGCCAACTACGTCGCCTACGGGGACTACGGCCTGCAGGCCCTCGAGGGCTGCTGGCTCACCGCCCGTCAGCTCGAGGCTGGTCGTATCGCGGCCCAGCACTACCTCAAGCGTCAGGGCAAGGTCTTCATCCGGGTGTTCCCCGACAAGCCCGTGTCCAAGAAGCCGCTCGAGACGCGTATGGGCAAGGGCAAGGCGGAGGTCGATTACTGGGCGGCGCGTGTCCGTCCGGGGACGATGCTCTACGAGATCGCGGGCGTCACCGAGACCGTCTCGCGCGAGACGATGGTTCGTGTGGCGATGAAGATGCCGATCCGGTGCCGCTTCGTCGGTCGCCGGGTGAGCGTGTAAGTCGGGTCTTTGCCCCAGGAGCGTGACAGATGACGGGCGACGAGGTTCGGAAGCTCAAGGACGAAGAGATCGAGATCGAGGTCGGGCGGCTGCGCGAGCGTCTTGTGACGCTCCGCACGCAGAGCGTGACCGAGAAGGTCGAGGACGTCTCTCAGTTCTCCAAGACCCGCAAGGACATCGCGCGGCTGCTCCAGGAGCGACGCCGGCGTGACATCGACAAGGGCGTGGCCACCCCCCGGCCCCGCCGCCAGAAGCGTCAAGCCCGCATGGAGGGCGCCGGGGCGTAAGCCACGGACCGCCTCTTCGGAGATCAATAGATGACCGAGTCAAACGACAGAGTGAGCGGCGCCAAGACGGGCGTGGTGGAGTCCGACAAGCGTGACAAGACGCGCAAGGTCGTGATCCAGCGCCTGGCCCGCCACCCCAAGTACGCCAAGTACATCCGCAAGCGGACGGTGCTGCACGTGCACGACGAGGCCAACGAGTCGCGCACCGGCGACCGCGTCGAGGTCGCGCCCTGCCGCCCCATCAGCAAGACCAAGTCCTGGAAGCTCGTCCGCGTGATCGAACGCGGCGTCGATCTCCAGGTCGCCCAGACCGGTGTTCCCGGCGACGAGGAGAGCCAGGAGGGCTGACGCCCCCCCAGGCCAAGGAGACGAGCTGCCATGCTCCAGCAGGAATCACGTTGCGAAGTCGCGGACAACTCGGGCGCCAAGATCGCCTACGTGATCCGTGTCTACGGCGGGTCCACCGGGTCCGGGAAGTTCACGCGCAAGACCGCCCACGTCGGCGACCGCGTGCTCATCTCGGTCAAGAAGGCCCTGCCCGGCGCGGACATCAAGTCCGGCGACATGTCCAAGGCCGTCGTCGTCCGCACCAAGACGCCCACGCGTCGCGAGGACGGCTCGTACGTCAAGTTCGACACGAACGCTGTCGTGCTGATCAACCCCGACGGGAACCCTCGGGGCACCCGCATCTTCGGGCCGGTCGCGCGAGAGCTCCGCGAGAAGAACTACATGAAGATCGTCTCGCTTGCCCCGGAGGTGGTGTGATGGCCAAGCACGTTCGCAAGGGCGACCAGGTGATGGTCACCTCCGGTGACCACAAGGGCGAGATCGGCACCGTCATGCGCGTGATCCCCAAGGACGACCGCGTCGTCATCAAGGGGATCAACCTGCGCACCAAGCACGTCAAGCCCACGCAGACCAGCCCCCAGGGCGGCGTCATCACCCGCGAGGCGCCCATCCACATCTCCAACGTCTCCCCCGTCGTCGACGGCAAGCCGACACGCGTCCGCTTCGTCACGAAGGACGACGGGTCCAAGGTCCGTGTCGCGGCGCGCGGCGGGCGTGAGCTCGGCGTCGTCCGAGGTCCCGACGCCAAGAACAAGAGCTGAGCTAGAGCACCATGGCAAAGAACGAAGACACCAAGACCAACGACGCCCCGGCCAAGGCCAGCACGCCGCCGCGCCTCAAGACTCAGTTCGAGAACGAGGTGGCCCCCGCGCTCGCGGAGAAGTTCTCGCTCTCCAACCGGATGCAGCGACCGAGCCTCGACGCGATCGTCATCAACGTCAACATGGGGCGCTTCCTCGACGGCACCAAGATCAAGCCCGAGGTCAAGAGCGCCGTGCTCGACACCCTGAACGTGATCAGCGGCCAGAAGCCGATCATGCTCCGGGCCAAGAAGAGCGTCGCCAACTTCAAGGTCCGCGAGGGCTACGAGACCGCCGCCATGGTCACGCTGAGGCGTGAGCGCATGTGGCACTTCCTCGACCGCTTCATCAACCTCGCCACGCCCCGTATCAAGGACTTCCGCGGCCTCAAGGACAGCGCCTTCGACAAGGCCGGCAACTACTCCGTCGGCCTCAACGAGCAGGGCGTCTTCCCCGAGGTCGACATGACCAAGACCAACGTCACCCACGGGATGAACATCAACCTCGTCTTCTCGGGCTCGAGCCCCGAGCTCTCCCGCTTCGTTCTCGAGCAGCTCGGCATGCCGTTCGAGAAGAAGGAAGACAAGAAGAAGGGCGCGGCGTAAACGCCGCCCGGAGCGAAACACCCCATGGCAACCAAAGCACAAGTCGCCAAGAGCAAGAGGACGCCCAAGTTCAGCGCCCGGAAGGTCCGCCGTTGCGAGCTGACCGGGCGTTCGAGAGGCGTCTACCGCAAGTTCCGGGTCTCCCGGATCATGCTCCGCAAGCTCGCCCTCGAGGGCAAGATCCCGGGCATGCGCAAGGCGAGCTGGTGAGAAACGAATCGAGTCCCACGACGTACGCCGAGATGGCGAGCGAGGTAAGAGGAACCCCATGTCGCTGAACGATCCAATCGCCGACATGCTGACGCGCATCCGAAACGCGGCCCGTAACCGCGCCAAGGACGTCGTCTGCCTGAACTCCAAGGTCTGCAGGGGCATCGCCGATGTGCTCCGCGATGAGGGCTACATCAACGGGTACGAGGTCGCCGACGACGGGCGACAGGGGAAGATCAAGATCTCCCTGAAGTACGGCCCGCGTGGTGAGACCATCCTGCACACCCTCGAACGGGCCTCCAAGCCCGGCCGGCGCGTCTACTCCGGCGTCGAGGACCTGCCCCGCCCGCTCCAGGGTCTGGGCATCGCCATCGTGTCGACCTCCCACGGGGTCATGAGCGACCGCAAGTGCCGCACCGAACGCGTCGGCGGCGAGCTCCTGTGCACCGTCACCTGAGCCCGTAGCCGAACGGAGAGCAAGCAATGTCCCGCATCGGAAAGAAGCCCGTCTCGGTCCCGTCGAACGTGAAGGTCACGATCGGCGCCGATCGCACCGTCAGCGTCGAGGGCCCCAAGGGCACGCTCAAGATGACCCATCGTCCCGAGGTGAGCGTCGCCTGGGACGACAGCGAGAAGCAGGTCGTCGTTGGGATCGGCGAGTCCGACGCCGGCAACCGCCAGATCCGCGCCTACTGGGGCACCACCCGCTCCCTGATCGAGAACATGGTCAAGGGTGTCACCGACGGGTACGAGAAGAAGCTCGAGATCGTCGGCGTCGGCTGGACGGCACAGGTCGCGGGCCAGGAGCTGCGCATGCAGATCGGCTTCGCGAATGCCGTCAGCGTGCCCATCCCCACCGGGGTGAACGTCACGGTCGAGCGTCAGTTCGTCACCATCCAGGGCGCCGACAAGCAGGCGGTCGGCCAGTTCGCCGCCTCCGTGCGTGCCCGGCGCAAGCCCGAGCCGTACAACGGCAAGGGCATCAAGTACGTGGACGAGGTCATCCGGCGCAAGACCGGCAAGGCGTTTGGCAGCTAACGAGCAGAGGCAACGGAAGATGAACACGCAGAAGCAAAAGCGCAAGCGCCTGATCCGACGCCACAAGCGCGTCCGCGGGACGGTGCAGGGCACGCCCGATCGCCCCCGCCTGGCGGTCTACCGGTCGCTCAAGCACATCTACGCCCAGGTGATCGATGACCTGGCCGGCAAGACGCTCGCGTCGGCCTCGAGCCGCACCGCCGGTCTCGACAAGACCGGCAACGCCGAGGCCGCAGAGGCCGTCGGCAAGCTCATCGCCGAGCGGGCCAAGGACGCCGGCGTCACGCGCGTCGCGTTCGATCGCGGCGGTTTCCGGTACCACGGGCGCGTCAAGGCCCTCGCCGACGCGGCACGCAAGAGCGGCCTCGAGTTCTGAACGGAGTGATGATGCAAAGGGTCCAGGACAAAGTCGGCGACATCGAGTTCCACACCATCGGTGTCTACCGCACCAGCGCAACCGTCAAGGGCGGACGCCGCTTCAGCTTCGGCGCGCTCGTCGTCGGTGGTGATCGCAACGGCCGCGTCGGCTACGGCTACGGCAAGGCCAACGAGGTCCCTGCCGCGATCGAGAAGGCGCAGAAGGAAGCCAAGCGCTCCCTCATGCCGATCGCCCGCCTCGGCACGACCATCCACCACGAGGTCAACGGCACCTTCGGCTCCGCCCAGGTCCGCATGCTCCCGGCAACGCCCGGTACCGGCGTCGTCGCCGGCGCCACCGTCCGCGCCGTCCTCGAGATGGCCGGCGTGACCGACTGCATGACCAAGTGCTACGGGTCGACCAACGCACGCAACGTGGTCAAGGCGATCTTCGACGGGCTGGGCGCCCTGCGCTCACCGGCCGAGGTCGCTCAGCTCCGCGGCGTCGAGCTCGGTGAGACCGCGATCGCCGGTCGCATCGGCAAGGCCAAGACCACCGGCGTGCCCGTTGGCGTCGGCGCGTCCGAGGCCGACGCGTCCAAGTCCGATGACGCCGAGCCCGCCACCGAGGGCGACGAGGCGTCCGCTTCCAACTGACGAACGATTCCGGGCCATCGGGCCGCGGGAGAACGACACCATGATGATCCACGATGTCACCAAGCTGGCCGGCAAGTACAAGAACCGCAAGCGCGTCGGGCGCGGTCGCGGCGCCGGCGGGAAGCGCGCCGGTCGCGGGCAGAAGGGCGCGGGTTCGCGCTCCGGCAACTCGCGCAAGACCGCGTTCGAGGGCGGGCAGATGCCCTACTTCCGGCGTCTGCCGAAGGTTGGCTTCTCGAACGTCAACTTCGCGCAGCGCTTCTGGGTCGTCAACATCCGGCAGATCCTCGAGCATCCGAGCTTCGCCAAGGGCGGGAGCGTGGACGCGGGCGCACTCGTCGATGCCGGCCTGATCCGCGATGATTCGCGCGACCTCAAGGTCCTCGGCGACCTCGGCGACCATTCGCTCAAGGTCAAGCTCGACGTCACCGCCAACCGCATCTCCGCGAGCGCCCGCAAGGCGATCGAGGAGGCCGGCGGCACCGTCAGCGAGACCGGCACGCGTCGCGACCGCGTTCGCGGCGTCGATCGTGCCGGCGGCGACCTGACCCCGACCAACCAGACCAAGAAGCTCAAGCGCTACAAGGCCAAGATGGCCGCTCAGGCTGCCCCCGCCGACGAGGGCAAGGGCAAGAAGAAGAAGGCCAAGAAGGGATGACCCTTCCCGCAGAGGCCCGGCGAAGCCGGTGCCCGGAGGCGGGGGGGAGCCCGTTCGACCGTTCAAGGATGGCTTGACCGATGATCCAGGCCCTGATCAATGTCTTCAAGATCGCGGAGCTGCGCACGAAGGTGCTGTTCACCCTCGGCATGCTCGCGGTCTACCGCATCGGCTTCTGGATTCCCCTGCCAGGGGTCAACCAGGAGCAGCTGCGCGAGTCGTACCTCGCCGCCACCCAGCAGGGGTCGGCGTTCGCGCAGGTCGGCCAGTACATGTCGATCTTCTCCGGCGGAGCGTTCAGCCAGTCGACGATCTTCGGCCTGGGCATCATGCCCTACATCTCGGCCGCGATCATCATCCAGCTGCTCCAGTCCGTCTCCAAGCGCCTGCAGGCGCTCAAGAACGAGGGCCCGAGCGGCCAGCAGAAGATCCAGCACTACACCCGTTTGCTGACCGTCGCGCTGTGCATCGTGCAGGCGTTCGGGCTGCTCCAGTACTTCCGCTCGCTCGGCATCGTCTACCCCGCCTACATGGGCTCGCCCATCTGGTGGGTCATGGCCATCTCGACGATGACCGCCGGCACCGTCTTCCTGATGTGGATCGGCGAGCAGATCGACAAGTACGGGATCGGCAACGGCGCCTCGCTGATCATTATGGCGGGCATCCTCTCGAACATGGACGACGCGATCCTCCAGGTCGCCGCCCAGTTCGACCCCTCGCCGACCGCCACCAGCTCCATCGGCTGGCTGGGCTTGCTGATGCTCATCGCCGGCTTCGTGGTCGTCGTCGCGGGCACGGTCCTGATGACGGTCGCCCAGCGGCGCATCCCGATCCAGCAGGCCAAGCACACCCGCGGACGCAAGGTCTACGGCGGTCAGAAGTCCTACCTGCCGCTGAGGGTCAACCACTCCGGCGTCATGCCGATCATCTTCGCGTCGAGCCTGATGATCTTCCCGTCGATCGTCTTCAGCGCCATGGCCGCCCAGGCCGGCGGGGGCACGGGCGGCGAGATCACGACCTGGCAGAACATCACGCTGTGGCTGCGTTCGAACTTCGAGTTCGGCGCCTTCCCCTACCTGTTCGTCTACGTGGCGATGGTCTACTTCTTCGCGTACTTCTGGATCACCGTCCAGTTCAACCCGGAGGAGATGTCCAAGCAGCTGCGCGACCACGGGTCCTTCATCCCGGGCCTGCGCCCCGGACCCAGGACCGCCGAGTACCTCGAGACCGTCATGGAGCGCCTGACCTTCGTCGGCGCGGCCTTCCTCGCGGTGATCGCGGTCGTCCCGATGCTGGTCCAGCAGTCGATGAACATCAGCTTCATGGTGACCCAGTTCCTCGGTGGGACGGGGCTCTTGATCGTCGTTTCGGTGGCCCTGGACTTCATCCAGCGGGTGGAGGCCAACCTCCTGATGCGGAACTACGCAGGGTTCCTCGGCGGCGACGCCGCCGGCAAGGGCCCACGGATCAGGGGGCCTCGCTGATGGCCCTCGGTGTGACCCATCCGGGACCGGTTCCGTCCGGCGCGCCTATTGTTCCCGCTGCGGGACGGGCGTGGGGGACGTGTTCGGTTCCGGCAAATCGGTTCGGTCGTCGGGCGCCCCGCCCGGCGGGCGGTCTCTCGGCGACGGCCGGTGAAGGAGCGGGGCGATGAAGGTCAGAGCAAGCGTCAAGCGGATCTGCAACAAGTGCCAGATCGTGCGTCGCAAGGGCAAGGTCCGCGTCATCTGCAAGGCGGACCCCAAGCACAAGCAGGTCCAGGGCTAACGCCCCCAGGCTAGACAGGAGCCGCACAGTGCCCCGTATCGCTGGCGTCGACATCCCCGATCGGAAGAAGATCTACTACTCGCTGCAGTACGTCCACGGGATCGGTCCGCAGATCGCGGCCAAGATCCTCGGCGAGGCCGGCATCGATCCCGCCACCAAGGCGAACGAGCTGACCGAGCAGCAGACCGCACAGATCTCCGCGATCATCGACGCGAACTACCAGGTCGAGGGCGCCCTGCGCCGTCAGGTCGCGCAGAACATCCAGCGCCTCAAGGACATCCGCGCCTACCGGGGCGACCGCCACCGTCGCGGGCTTCCCGCACACGGCCAGCGAACCCGCTGCAACGCGCGTACCCGCAAGGGCCGCAAGAAGACCGTGGCCGGCAAGAAGGGCGTCAAGGGCTAACAGGTAAGAGCACCCGGCGCACCGTCACGGGACGGGACGCGCCGACATCCAACGAGCACCTCATCGCGAGGCGCCAGCCCGAACGGGACGTGGCGCCGATTGGAGCGACGGGCAGATGGCGAAGAAGGCGAAGAAGGTCCGCAAGAACGTCGTGCGTGGCATCATCCACGTCAAGGCGTCGCACAACAACACCATCGTGACCATCACCGACATGAACGGCGAGGTCATCTGCTGGGACTCCTCCGGCACCATCGGCTTCAAGGGCGCCCGCAAGGCCACGCCCTTCGCCGCGACCCGCGCAGGCGAGGCCGCCGGCCAGAAGGCACGCAAGATGGGCATGCAGGAGGCAGAGGTCCGCATCAAGGGCACTGGCGCCGGACGCGAGTCCGCCGTCACCGGTGTCGTCTCGACCGGCGTCCGCGTGACGGCCGTCGAGGACCACACCCCCGTGCCCCACAACGGATGCCGCCCGCGCAAGAAGCGTCGCGTCTGATCCGTTCGGCTTGACCGACTCACCCTGGGCCCCGCCCGGGGTGTCTTGGGGGAATGGGGGAACGACAGTTCGGCGCCCCGAGTGCGAAGGGAGGCCTGTGCCCCGGCGGGCTGGTCCATCCCGATGGCCGAAGGGCGGTTCACATCCCGAAGACCGCCGGGTGTTAGAGAAAGAGACGACCACCATGAGAATCCGCTGGCGCGGCCTCGAACTCCCCAGCCGGGTCACCACCGACCCCAAGTACAAGAGCGATACCTTCGCGCGCTTCACCGTCGAGCCGTTCGAGAACGGCTTCGGTACCACCGTCGGCAACTCGCTCCGGCGCGTGCTGCTCTCCTCGCTGGAGGGCGCCGCCGTCACGGCCGTCAAGATCAAGGGCGCCGAGCACGAGTTCACCTCCCTGCCGGGCGTCATGGAGGATGTCACCGACATCGTCCTGAACGTCAAGGGCCTGATCGTGGGCCTCGAGGGTGATGAGCCCCGCACCGTCCGCCTGGCCGCCACCGGCCCCGGCGACGTAACCGCCGAGCTCGTTGAGCCCGACAACAACATCCGCATCATGAACCCCGACCACCTCCTGGCCACCCTCACCGATGAGGTGGACTTCGAGATGGAGATCACCGTCGGCAAGGGCCGCGGTTACGTCCCCGCCAGCGAGCAGTACGCCCGCGGCGAGGAGCAGGAGATCGGTGTCATCCCGATCGACGCGATCTACTCGCCCGTGCAGCGCGTCCGCTACAAGGTCGAGGAGACCCGAGTCGGCCAGCGCACCAACTACGACCGCCTGGTGATGGACATCTGGACCGACGGAACGGTCACCCCGGAGATGGCCCTCGTTGAAGGCGCCAAGATCCTCCGCAAGCACCTCAACCCCTTCGTCCAGTACTTCGAGATCGGCGTCGAGCGCGTCAGCGACGAGGCTGCCGCCGCCGCGAGCGTGGACGAGGAGCTGATCCGCAAGCTGCAGATGCCCATCGGCGAGCTCGACCTCTCCGTCCGGGCGAGCAACTGCCTGGAGTCCGCCCGCGTCCGCTGCGTCTCCGACCTGGTCACCCGCACCGAGGCCGACCTGCTCAAGGTCCGCTCCTTCGGCAAGACCTCGCTCCGTGAGGTCAAGCGCAAGCTCCAGGACCTCAGCCTCGACCTGGGCATGCAGCTGCCCGACGGCTTCCAGCCCACCGCCCAGCCCGCACCTGCAGCACCGACCGACTGACCACACGAAGAACCACCCCGCCCGATCGATCGGGCTCACGCGTTGCAAACCGACGCGAAGACCCGACAAGGACCCACGTCATGAGACACCGCCGAGCCGGCTACCGACTCAACCGCACCACGGCCCACCGTACGGCCATGCTGCGGAACATGGCCGCGTCGCTGTTCCAGCACGGGCAGATCACCACGACGATCCCCAAGGCCAAGACGCTCCAGCCCTTCGTCGAGAAGATCATCACGCTCGCCAAGCGGGGTGACCTGCACGCGCGGCGCAACGTGATCTCCAAGCTCGGCGGGGACCGCAACGCCTTCGACTTCCTCGCCCTGCCCGGTGAGAAGGACACCAGCTCCGAGGCGACCGCCGAGCGCGAGCGCGTCGAGAGCCTCCGCAGTCGGGCCGAGCAGTACTTCGACGTGCCCTCGTCCGACCAGGTCGAGCGCAACCGCTACGGCGAGATCCGCAAGTCGCCCAAGCTCGTCCGTCACATCTTCGAGAACGTCGCGCCCCGCTTTGCCGATCGCGCCGGCGGCTACACCCGCATCATCAAGCTCGGCTACCACCGCGTCGGCGATGCCGCAGAGCTTTGCGTCATCCAGTTCGTCGGAGCCGAGGACGGCCCCGAGATCGGCGGACGCCCCAGCACCCGGCGTCGCCAGGCCGACAAGCGCACCGCGTACGCGGCTCAGCTCCGCAAGAACGCCCCCGCCGAGGAGGCCGCCGTCGCCACCGAGGAGCCCCCGGCCGAGCCGGAGACCCCGGACGTCGAGGCCGACGCCGGCGAGGCGACCGAGACCGACAAGGACTGAGCCGATCCGAACGGTTCAGCAGCCAGCGCATCCCCCACGCGGCCCTCTCGATGAGGGCCGCGTTTCTTTTTGTGGTGCGTGTCTGCGGTGGGCGATCAGGGCGCCGTTCCGACCTGTTCGAGCGTGGGCAGCGCATCGCGGATGAACCCGAGCACGACCTCAGCGGGGACCGCAAGTGCGTGCGTGCGCGTGGAACGCGCGATGTTCAGACCGATCACGCGCCCGTGCGTATCGACCACCGGCCCGCCGACTTCTTCGGGCCGCAGGATGCAGTCGTGCCCGAACACGCGCTCGAACCCGGTGGCGCGCGCGCTCACGCCACCCGGCACGCGGTCGGCCGCGTGCCCGCCGGAACGCTCGCGTTGCTCGAACTGCGGCGTCAGCGAGAACGAGAGTTCCAGCCCGTCGCGTTCGGTGTTGATGCGGATTGTCTGACCGATCTCGACCGTCCGCATGAACCGGCGTAGCGAATCGCGGTCCGGTGTCGGCCTCCCGTCCATGGCCACGATCCTGTCGCCCGCCTCGATTCCTGCAGCCTGCGCCGGGAACCCGTCCATCAGGTCCTCGACCGTCATGGACGTGCCATTGCGGAACTGGATGCCGATGAGCAGCCTCGCTCGAGACTTGAACTCGTCCGTCGCGAGGACGCCCGACACCGGCTCATCGTTGGGACCACGCACCGATGCCAGCAGGCTGCCGACCTCGAGGTCGCCCGGCTCGAACTCAGCCGGCGGCGCGTCCAGCCCGTCGACGACCAGCAGCACGAGGTCGTGCGCCATGTCCTCCGCCGCAACCTCCGCGTCAATCGAGAGGCCCCCCTCGATCACGACGCGTGGTGATGCGCCGACACGGGTTCCTTTGCTCACCACCAACCCCTCGCCGACGACCAAGCCCAGCACGCCCTTGCTCACGCCGTCCACGCTGCTGCGCACACGCACGACCGACGCCGCTGCATTCCGTGTCGCGTCGGCGAAGTGCGTCTCCACGGCTCCCTTGGCGCTTGCGAACGCCTCGGCGTCCGATGCCCGATCGCCACGCTCGATCATGCTCAGGTCCACCTCGACGTGCTCCCCGGCACGATCGATGCGCAGGCGCATCGGGTGGCCCTGGTGGCGGTTGATGCTCCGCCTCAGGCGCGACTCCAGGTCCTCGGGCGAGCGGATCGAGCGTCCGTTGATGCCGGTGACCACGTCTCCCGGGAGCAGCCCGGCTTCCTCCGCGAGCCCGTCCGGGTCGAGCTCGGCGATGTGCGCGCCGCGGTTGAGCCGGTCCGGGAGCTCGTCGTCCAGCGTGAGCCCGATGCGCTCGATCGAGGTGTTGGCCGCGGAGAACGCGCCCGCGCCGTCGATGAGCGTCTTCCAGTTCGCGAGCACCGCGTCGACCGGCACGTGGTAGTTGCGATCGAGTGCGACCTCGATGCGGCTGTTGATCCCGATGACGCGCCCATCGAGGTCCAGCAGCGGGCCGCCGGAGTCGCCGGGCTCCATCGCTGCCGTCGTCCGGATCATGCCGACCCACTGCCCGTTCTCACGGCTTGCCACGAGCGGGTCCACGATCCGTCCGAGGCGGAGGATCGGTACGCCGGCGTGCCCGGCCGGTGGCGGCCCGGGGTATGCGAGGTTCAGCACGACCTGTCCCTCTTGCAGCGTCGCCGAGCGCCCCATCGGGACGTACGGCAGCGGGTCCTCGCAGCCCTCGATGCGCAGCATCGCAAAGTCCTGCAGATCCTCCTTGCCGAGCGACGTCGCCGTGAAGCTGCGCCCGTCCTCGAGGAGCACTGTGGTCCGCCCGCGTCGCGGCACGCAGTGGGCGGCCGTCAGCACGAGCCCCTCCGGGCTGATGATCACGCCGCACCCGCCGGTGCGGAGGCGCACGAGCGCGTCCGAGCTCTCCGCGACGACGCGGATCATCCGGCGCTCGAGCGTCTCGACCTCAGGATCGATCGATACAACCGGGGCGGCATCGACAACGGCGTGCGGCGCCCCCGCGCTCAGCGATGCGGGGAGCAGCACAGACAGGGCCAGGACGAGCGTGGTCATGGATCGGCCGGTCCGCATGTGGATGGTCTCCGGGTTGGCAGTGGGTCCTGACGAGTTCAATGAGGTGGTGGAGAGGGTGCTAGAGGGTACAACCGGCG
>JANQQG010000215.1 GCA_028285065.1 Phycisphaerales bacterium | reverse complement strand
AGAGTCCGCCGCCACGCCAGACAGAGAGACCGGCTCGATGCCATCCCAGCCGAGGTCTTCCGCGACGATGTCATCGCCCGCGTCAACGAGCGGCGGCGTGTTGTCGGGGAGGATGTCGTAGCGAGCGTCGAGGAGCGCGAGAGCCTCGGCCCCCTCGGTCGGACTGAGGATGCGGTCGTGGACGACGACCTCGAAGACATCGCCCTCGAAGAAGCCAACGGTCTCCGCTCCCGTCGGGCCGGTGCGCGCCGGATTGGTCGCGTCGACGCCGCCGAGAAGGACCCGTCCCATCTCAACACCACTCGGTGCAAGCCCGACGAGGCGGATCCAGTCCCCGGCATCGAGTCGGATCCGCACCTCACTGGCCGCACCTTCGCGGACCCGCTCCAAGGACAGCATGTGTGGCGTACTCGCATCAATGTTGCTGACGTCGATCGACTCCTCGATGTACCCGGCGCTCCAGCTCTCACCGGCGCCCCAGAACGTTGCAACGTGAAGGCGATCATCATGACACCAGACGGACACTCCGTCAGTCGTATCGCCAAACTGTGCGAGGAGGCGCGGCGCCGCCGACGTCCACGTCGCGCTGGTCGGATCAAAGACAATCTGCGCACTCCATGTCCGTGGCCGGTCACCGATCTGCGCCCGGATCTCATCGAACACCGTCTGAAGCCCGGTCTGCTCGCCGGAATCGACGTACGTCGTCGCACCCATCTGATCGAGCTCGGCGATCGCGGTACCCGCATCCGCCACGAACGCGATGGGGAACACCGTCACGCCCGCATCAACAAGTGCCGTGATGGCGTCGGGGTACGCGGGCGGCACCGCATCGTTCGGTTCCCCGTCGGTGAGGAAGATCAGGACGCGCCGGCGACCGCTTACCGTCCCGCCGGTGAAAGCCGACAGCGCCTCCTGCAACGCCGGAACGTAGTTGGTCGAACCGCTGACAGTCCCACAGATGCTGTCTCGGATCTCATCCTCTAGGCTCTGCTCGGAGGGCGGCGGATCCTTGAGATGCCACCCCATGAGGACCTCCGCCGCCGTACTGAAGCCGATGATCCCGACTCGGCTCACGCTTGAGATTGCGTCGTCCGCGACGACCCCTTGACCAAACTCGAGGATCTCCTGGCGAGCAGCGTCGATCCGCGCGGGGTTCGTGATCGTCCCCGGGACACAGACAAACGACTCGGCGGGATCCACGGTGTACGCAGGATCGTTCATGCTGCCGGATCGATCCAGAACAAGCATCGCGTCGACTGCGCTCCCACCGCTCGCGACCAGGAAGTCCTCAACGCCGTCGAAACGGACGGCCTGACGGCACACAACGCCTGACGTCTGCAGCGTCGGGCGCTCGGTAGAAGAACCCTCCAACTCGTAGGGCACACGCCCAGAACTCAACCAGAGCGTCACATCACCATTCGTCTCGGCGATGATGCCCGTGTCGGAACGCCATCGGATCAGCGGCCTCGCAAGCGCCGTGTCCTCGAGCGTCGTGAAGCGACGCTGTAGGTACGCCTGAGCAGGCTCAACCTCAGCCTCCGACACGATCAGGAGCTCACCCAGCGCCGCTCCCTCAACCTCGATGCGATCAGCGACAGTTGTCACCTGATCGGGCTCACCCGAGAGAACGACGACACCGTTGATCGTGACACGGAACTCGCTGCCCGTCGTCTCCACACCGAGAACCACGGGACCAGAGCCAACGAGCCCCATCTGATACTCGGCTCCGCCCTCAGGAGCGAAGACCAGCCCTCTGGCACCCTGCCCCGTATCGATGACTCTGATCGACCACGCGTTCGTCGTGCCGTCGGTCGCCTTGAGGATGTCTGTGTCAATGGGCGCACTGTCCGTATCGAGAACGGAAAGCACGGCATACGCGCTCGGGATCGAGAGCGCGGACGTCGCGAGTGGCCCCTCGATGAACGGCCACCCGCAGCAGCCCGACGACGGCTGAATGCGCGGGGCATCCAGACTCGCACCCGCGGCGCCCGTCATCGCTGCTCCGCCGCCCACCAGACTGTCCCACACCTTGATACGCCCGTGCTCGTTGAACTCGATGCTCGCATCGCTCCGGAACCACGCAGCGATCTCGTTCGTGATGTACGCATCAGTGAACGGCACCGGATCCAGCAGAACCGCGCTCGTGTTCGTCCCGTCGTCGACGGTCGCGGCGATCTGCCCACTCTCGTTGACGTCCGCTGCGTCGGTGATCAACCCGTCCCCGTTGATCACCGCATCGTTCAGGTTGAACCGCGCCCCGCCCCGCCACACCGTCGCGTGGCGCTCCCCCGTACTGTCCTTGAGCAAGGACCCCACACAAGCCTGCGCCCCGTTGATCGCGTGGACCTGCGGGGTCGACCAGTCTCCCCCCATGGGAAGGTCGATCGAGACATCGCCGAACTGGAGAATGGGACGGAATCCTGCGGCATCGTCAAGCGTCCCGCACGCCACGCCCTGGTCGTTGATGCCGGTCAGGAACCGCGCGCCGTCGTTCGTGGATGGGGCGAGGTAGGTCGCCTCACCCACCTCGACGAAGAGCGCGACATCACCGATGGTGCCACTCAGCGTCGTTCCGGTCCCGACCGACGTGCCGAAGGCACTGACACTGAGCAGATTGCTCGTATCGACATCCGTCAGCGGGAATGTCTGCTCGGTGAACCCGGACGATCCCTGGGTCCACTGCGCAGCGACCGACCCGGCGGTCGAGCCGACAGCGATGCGCGTCGACGCGCCACCTGTCACGGCATGCGCCTGGCCCGTCCCGAAGAGGGTCGTCACCGCATCGAAGTGCAGGAAGGGGATGTCGTTGGTGACGTCACCTGGCCCCTTGTAGCCCACGATCGCGCCGTCTGCGGCAATGGACGTCGCGGTCGTCGACGTCGTGACGTCAACGACATCACCGACGTCGGTCCATGCTCCACAACTCCAGAGCGCTGCGCGCTCGGCCGCATCGGTCGTGTGCCCCAGCGTCCTGCCGACGACCGCGCCAGCATCGTTGAGAGCCGAGGCCTCCGAATCCGTGCCACCGGCGAGCTCGCCAAGCTCGACAACCACATAGTTGGGAACAGGTGCGCCGACGCCGGTCGTGTCTGCCACGTAGTAGTTGGCACGAGCGAGCACTCGCGACGGGCCGCCCCCGGAGTACGTCGCATCGAGCTGCGCGTTGACAGGGTCTTCCAACGAAGGGGGCCCGGCGTCGAGGCAGCCATTGAACGGAATGTCGTACTCAACCAACATCCCAGCGGGGAGATCGAGCGGGCCGATGACGACGGACCGGGCAGCCGCGATGCGCGGGGCATCCGCCGGAATACTGAACGTGAGCGTCACATCGGTCAGATCTGTGTTGCTCACATTGGCAGCGGTGATCACGGCGGCCATGTCGGCGCAATCACTCACCCCAGCAGCGATGAGGGGGGGCACGATGCTGAGCGAGCCAGTCAGGGCCATGCCATCGGGCATCAGGTCCTGCACCTCGAACGTGTCCGACGCGCCCTCACCGACGTCGATGCCGTTGTGAAGAACGACCTGCTCGACCGTGTAAACACCCGGCACATACGTCGTATCCAGCTCGATGAACTCGTGGTGGTCGTGCGCCGTGCCGGCCGCGATCGACTCGATCGGGTAGCTGAAGCTGGTCACGAGGTCGCCGGTCGAGGGCGCCAGGACCGAGAGCAGTACGGTCAGGTCCGTATAGGGCGTCACGCGCGACGTGTTCTCCACGCGCGACGTGATGTCCACCGTCTCCCCGGGGATCAGCGAGTACGGCTCGGCGTTGACCGCGCCCACGATCGCATCGGTCGCAACCTCATCAGTGACCGAGAACGTATCGGTCGCCGTGTTCAGCGATGTGCCCGACTCGAGGTCCACGAGTCGTGCGCGCGCAACGTACGGATCTGCGCTCGGCCCGACGAGTGACGTATCGAAGAGCTCCTGGAAGGTCCGAGTCACCGGGTTCGCCGGGTCGGGCTGCTCGAAGTCGCTGACGCCGAGAGCGATCGGGTTGGGGAACCGGTGCAGAACCGTGCCCGCCTCATCCTCAACCGCAAGCTCGATCCCCATGGAGACCGGGTTGCGATCAATCATCAGGCGCTCGATGACAACGGGAAGCGCCACGTCGATGTCGCCGCGCTCGATGATCACCTCGAGGAAGCGTGAATCCGGGGTCTGCACGAACATCGTGTCGCCGGCGCGCCCGATCGGCACTGGCGGATAAACCGACGGCTCACCGGGGCTCAGCTGCTCCTCCTCACGCAAGTCCAGAAGCGCATCGCGCGTGGGGGCGTGACGGGTGAAGATCTCGACAGGCTCAGCGTTGCCCGGCGTGCTGAGCGGATCGATCAACACGATGCCAAGTTCGGTGAGCGCGGCCCCGGGAAGGACGTCGCGCACACTGATCCCAGGGAGCGGCGGCAGCGAGTCACGCGAAATGCGCGCGACCTCGATCAGATCGCCGGTCGCCGGGTCAATCTCAAAGACATGCACGCCACCCGAGCGCGAGCCGCCATCGGGCGTCGTGACGCGCTGCGTACCGACCCACAAGAAGTCGCGCACCGCATCGTCAACCGTGCGCCGCTCGTGCGCCAAGCTCGTCACGCCGGAGAGCAATGCCTGCTGCGGATTCCCAGAGGCGGCGGCATGCATCTCGTCACCGACAGGCACGACGTGCGTGAACTGCTCCCAGGCGGGCGAAGACCCACCGGGATCCTGAAGGCGGTAGAGCCCGTCGGATGCCACGCTGTAGATCTCGGTCACGGTGCCCGCCTGATCGTCCAACCGGTCGAGCGGAAACTGATCGATGATCCTGAAGTCCGGATCGGTGGAGATCGCCGGGAGAAGCGTGCCAACCGTGTTTGGGAGCGGTGCGCACCCGGTCGTGCTGAGGAGTTCACTGCCCTCGAGCCAAACGACCCGATCGGTGAGGCCGTCCGCTCTGGCGACGAAGGACACGCCGGGCTCGGTGCGATCCGCGGCCACCGGCAGGATGTGCGGGTCACGCACGCCAGCCAAGACGACGGGTGGATTGAACGCAAACGTGGCGTCGAACGACGCCTCGCCGACGACCGGCGCCGCCGGGGTGGCGGGACCGGCGAGGACTTGGTGGGTTGGTGCGATCGCGATCAGCTCGCTGACGTCCTGGTTCCAGTACCGGCTTGCGCTCACGTACGCGCCACCTGCCAGCACGCCTTCAGTTGGAACGACGCCGCAGTGCCTGTCTTGGACAAGCTGAAACCGGTCTAGCGCCTCCAGCTCGAAGTAGGTGAGCTCGTCGGTCGAAATGCAGTCGAGCGTGATGTCGCCCACGAGTTGGAGCATCGGATGAGGCGTCGTCCCGGTCGCGTCGGGGAACATCAGGAAACTGGTGTGGGGTGGGGGTCCCGATGCGCTCGTCCACTGCATCGCGAGGCGTCCCGCGTCCCACGAGAGCCCGGTCACGGTCGGGACCGTCGGGTGTGGCACGTCGGTGTCTTGCCGGAGCGAGAGCCACACTTCATGCGACTGCGCGTCGACGATGTCGACGCGGTTGTCGCCCGCGATCGCGAATGCCTCGGCAGGAAAGGATGGCGTGGAGCTGCGCGCGCTGAACCTCGTGTCCAGAACGGCACCGATCCCATTGACCGGGGGAATGTGGCCATGGCTCAAGCCCATCGCGTCTCGCAGGTTCCCCTCGAAGCTCCAATGGGCGAGCGGCAACGCTGGTGGGAGAACGTGCCCGACGGTTGCCGAGCTGATGAGGTCTGCCGGCGGTGCGAACTCCCCTGAGAACAGGCGCACCTCATCCAGGCGGAGCAAGGGACCAATCCCACAGGGTGTGTTGCCCGAGGGAGACCAAGCGAACACCTCCGGATCGTTCCCCGCCGTACCGAAGATCACTCGCGCACCCAACAGTGCGGGATGATGCGCCGGAGCAGGGTCCCGCGCGGCCTCGCGCAGCAGGCCGAACAGGTCCGCGTTCACAGGGATCGGAGTGGCCGTCGGGCTCTGCCAGGTGCCCCACGTGGGATCGACGCGTTCCTGGTACTGAGTCGCCTCGGTGCCGTTCAGCCACACCCGTGCAGTCTCGTCCTCAAGGTCGAGCGCGACCTGAAAATGATGCCACCCGTGCGTGCTCGCACCCGAAAGAGGAACGCGCGCGGCCCAACGCTTATCAAGCTGGCCCCCGGCCGGGTCGAGCGCCCAGGGACCGTTGCCGACTGAGTCGTCGAACGTGTGCTGAACCAAAGAGACAACGAGATGCTCAACCGGCACCCCCTGCTCCACTCCCTTTGTCCGCGTCAACGAGAGGCTCAGGCGCGGCACATCGCCCGCAAATGCGTAGCCCGGGGGTTGCGGGTAGTCCGGACGCTCGAAGTCGAACTCGAGCGTCAGCAGGATCTCGTACCCATCGTCGAACGACCAGTCCGGATCATCACGAACCCAGCCATCGATCGTGAACGGCGCAACGGCGCCAAGCCCGTCCGGCGGAGGCGATAGCAGCTCCGTGATGACCTCCGGGGCCAGGTCAGCGACGGCATATCCAGAAAGATCGGGTGCGCCGCCAGTGGTACGCCCGCCGGACGGCTTCGTGATCAGCGACCGACCAACGAGCGTCTCCTCGGCCATCTTGTACCAGGGAGCGCTCGGATCGTGATACCACGGGTACGGTGCCGCGCCAGGGTCCGAGACGTAGTCATCGATCGCAAACCGAGCGACCGCATCGATGCCGTCGAAGTTGCGCCCGATCACCTCGAGCTCATCCATCACACCCGCGCGGATCTCGAGCTCCCCCCACTCCGCCCTGGAACCCGCGTCCAGGATCAACGACGCCCGTCCGGCGTCCAGCCCAGCTTCGGGATCCGCCGCATCGAGCAGGAGGCTCCCGCTGAAACTCGACGTCGAAGCGCCGAGCCGCCCGTTGTCGAGCAGGAGGTCACCGCCGGTGAGGGCGTTCTGGAATCCGCCCGCGCTCGTCACGAGCGAACGCTGGAGGTCGCTCCCGTCGGGGGTGAAGTCGATCGTGAAGGTCGCGGGGTCGCCCGCCGCGTAGGTGTCCTCGTCGGTGGCGATGGCGAGATCGCCCGGCCCATCGCTGATGAAGACCTCGACCGGGCCGTAGGACGAACTGAGCCGATCACCAGAGGCGTCGGAGTACTCGACGAACGCGTCGTCGATGATGGTGCGCGTCTCGCCCGGAATCGGGTCGCGGATGAGCGCCTCGTACTCGAACCGCCAGATGGGCTGGCCGTCGGTGTCGGTCTCGAACGACTCGTCGACATCGAAGCCCCACGTCAGCACGGGCGCCGGGCCCTCTTCGACGGGCATCGGGCTCCCCACGACGACCTCGACACCGTTGTCCGTCGCGACGAGGTCGACGAGCTGGGCCGGAATCTCACTGATCGGGCGCGGCGCGGGTCCGGAGGAGTAGCCGACCGCACCGAAACTGCCGATCGCAAACCCGTACGCCACGATCGTATGGTCCGGATCGGACGTGCCGATCGTGTAGGGCTCGCCGATCAGGTTGGCGGGCACGCGGTACAGCGTTCGGTAGAGACTGTTCCCCGGCGTCCCGTCCGGCTCCGTGTAGGTCACCTGCGTGAGCGCGACGACGCCCTGCAGGGCGCCAGCGCCAGTAACGACCGGCGCCGTCCCATCACCCTGGTTGTCGACGACCACGGAGATGTAGTGGATGAACTCGGCTTCCGTCGTCGTGCCCTCGGTCACGTCCTCCGTGCGGAAGAAGCCCGGCGGCGTGATGCGCGCCTCCCTCGTGAAACGCTCGCGAGGGATCAGGCTGACCTGAAGCGGGTCTCCCCGAAAGACATGAGCGCCCGGGCTCTCCGCCGCAAGCGTGAGGCCGAACGGCGTCAGCCCATCCGCCGCGGCCAGATAGTCGGGCGCAATCAGCGGGAAGGCGTCGAACTGCCCCAACGCTTGGAGGACGCCCCCCTTGCCGAGGTCGCTGAACAGGTCGAACATGTCCCCGACCCCCAACATGTCATTCTGGTACACATCGGGGCCGTTCGACGTCGATGCGATCAGCTTGAGCGCGATCCTCTGCATCCGTGGATCGGTCGGCTCCCCGGCCAAGTACGGAAGGAGTGGGATCGGGTACTCGACCCCCCAGAGATCCAGCGGGAGTGCCTGATCGAGCAACTGGTCATCGTGACAGAAGCTGTGGATCACCGCCGACGCCGAACCAGTGATCACCGCCACGGGCCTGCTCGCCTGGACCGAGATCGCCGGGTCCGGCAGCGTCAGTTGGGTCTCATGTTGAGAACCCAGAGCGGTGGTCAGGAACGACTCGATCGCGTACGACGCGTTCACGTACTGATACACCTGCCCTGTATTCAACAAGACGACACGCGGATCCTCGTCCGGCTCGGTGACCCGCACGATCGTGTTGTCCTCGGTCGCAACGATGGCGACGCGGACCGGTTCACGCACCCAACCGTCGAAGTACGGCGCAACTCCCCAGGTCGTCGCGAGGTACTCGCGACCAAGGCTGGTCACCGGGAGCGCGCGGTACACATCGTTGTGCTTGCGGAACGACGGGTCCTGGGTCGGGTCGGGGTCGCCCTGATAGGTCGGGTCCGGATTGACGTGCCGGTTGTAGACCGTGACCGTGATCGGGCTCGTGCTCGTGATGTGCAGGCCCTTGTACTCGATGCCCTCCGCCTCGCCCGTCTCGAAGTTCGGATAGGCGTCGAGATCGGTCGGGTCGAGGGGAAGCACGAAGTCGCGGACGCCACCCGCTTGGAGGAGCAGGTTCGACGCATCGAACACCGACACGCCGACGGGCATCGGGTGACCCCACATCCACGAGTCCAGCGGATCAACCGCGGCCCCGCTCGTACGCTCCATCACCTTCACCGGCTTGAACACGCCGTCGACCGGATCGATGTACTCGATCGTCACGGCCGCATCCTCGCCGCTCGCCGACTGGATCAGGATCGCATAACCGGATCCGAAGTCGTACTGATCCTGCCACGGGTGGTGGATGAACCCGCCCAAGGCCTCCGGCCGGTCGTCCATGCGCACGGTCTTGGGCAGCGCGATCCAGAACTCGGTGCCCTCGGTCGCGAACGCGGGCGCCACGCAGACGCCGCTCACGACAACACAGAGAACCGCGAACAACCGACCGATGGTGGTGGAGAGGCTGGTCATGTTCGTCCTCACGCGCCGGTCACCGACGCACTTGTCTGCTTGCTTGCTGCCCGACTCGTCGTTCCGCTGGCTCAAGCGCGGCGTCAGCCGGGATTGCCTTCCTTGACGATGATCTCGACGTGCACGGACTCGCCATCACGCGCGGGCAAGGGGTCTTGCTCGCCGCCGGGCGTCACGGTGATCCGATCAATGAACAACGCCATGTCCTGGGTGCCGACGCTGAACGTGCCGTAGCCGACTCGTTCCCACAGCTCGGGCTCGCCGCACGCGCTGTACTTCAGGGTCGCCTTGATCGCGTAGGCGCCCGGCCCGAAGCTCGCCGGCGCGCCCTCGAGCATGCTCGCATCGAACCCGGGCACGGGGATGGCGTACGGCGACGCCGTGCCCGCAGAGAGCGTGAACCCCGGCGACGTTCTGTCTGGAACGTACGGGTCGCCCATCTCCACCCCGGGTCGATACGGCTGGCCCTTGTAGAGTTCGTAGACGACGCTGTCGATCGTGACAGACTCACTGAAGTCCGCGTTGATGTGCATCTGGAACAGCGGCGCCGTCAGGCCTCCCGGTTCGATGAGCATCGGCTGCCCGGGCCGAGGGAACAGCGCAACGGAACCGATCGGGTCGACCGCGCACACGTCGAAGTGACCCGAGCGGAACCCCTCGTACAGCAGCTCGCCGTCAGGCTGAACCCTGTAGAGCTCCAGGTAGTACGTCGCCTCCGTGCTGCTCGAGTAGCCGTCAAGGTCCATCTCGAACGCAACCTGGCTCGCGGTGCCCCCCTCCAGCTGCTCGAGCTGCTCCCACGCGTACGCCGTGAACGCGTCCGGATCGATCCCGGGCTCGACGTCCGACGGCGTGATCCAAGCCTGGACGAGACGCCCGCCGTCGTCGTCGACCTTGAGAATCGGTCGACCGAGCCTGTTCACGCACGCCGGAGGACCCGACTGCCCGGGACACAGGCGGTCACTGGTCGATGCGAACTCAACCTGCACATCATCGAACACGATGTGCATCGGCCGGACATCGACGCTCTCCAATACGCCATCGACGTACAGGCTCACGATGAGGCACGCGTCAAAGTCCGTGACCGCCACGCCGCCCACGTCGCTGGGAGGGATCCAGGGGATCGACGCGACCACCTCCCGGCGCGAGCGCGTGAACGCATCGCCGACCTGGACCGTGCCGATCAACTCCCGTGTGCACATGCTTGTGTCGACGCAGTTGCACGCCCCTTCGTCACGGGCCCACTCGAAGCGAACCTCGATGGCTTGCGGCTCGCCGCCGTAGAACACGCCGTCGGTGTTGCGCACGGTCGCCGCCAACTCCGCGACACCCTGCTGCCGCATGTCGAGGTTGAACTCCGGCGGATCCGACGCCGACGTCGACTCGGCGACATTGACGTACTGAGGAACGCCGCCGATGCTCCGGGCGTCGATCTCGAACTCGGGCTTGGTGAACGCCAACGTGATCGAGTCACCGCCCGGAGTAGCCGTTGCGATCAACGCAACGCCCATCTGGTCCTCGACGAAGTGGACGTCGCTGAACAGCAGCGACTGTGTGCCGGTGGTGACACTCTGGCTGCTCGAGGGTTCCGGGGGGTCCGCAGGATCCAGGTCACCAGACAGCGTCACGTCGCCAGCCGCCCCGCCATCGACGACCACGTCGACCTCCACGACCCTGGCGCCGCCGAAATCGACGAACGGCGAACCATCGATCCGCATCGCGTGCAACCAGATCTCGCTGTGCCCCTGGTTCGGAAGATCTGCGCACAAGCCCACACCCGACGACGACAGCGAGGCGCTGGCAGACTCGAACACCGGGAAGTCCTCGAGGTCCTGCTGGATCAAGAAGACCCCATCGACCACCGTCGGACTCGCGTAGATCTCCGAGAACTGTGCGACGAGGCTCCCCCCACAGTTTCCACCGGAGTACATGTCGACTTCGAGGACGAGATCACCCGCGAACCCAGGGGGCACATCGACCGCCACGTAGAACGCGCGCGGGCTCCGCGTCAATCGGAACTCCTGAATCGTCGGATTCGTCGGCCCGCCGAGCGCCATGATGTTGTTGGTCTCGTCGGACTCGAGCACGAGCCCGTCCGGGTCGACGACGACATGCGGCACAGAACTGACCTGACCGATCAGGTCCCACATCGTCCCGAGCTCGACGCCCGGAGAGAGAAGGGGGAACTCATCGATCTGACCAGACGCGAGCGTGAGAACGGTGCCATCGCCCGGGTAGATCTCGACCCCGCCATCCCTGGGGTCCCCGTCGTAGACGGCGAACATGCGCACAGCCTGCGTCCCGTTCTTGGTGGCGGGGGCCAGACCGTCGTTCGCGAGCCCCGCCATGTACCCGCCGCTCGTCGCCTCGAACGACACCGGCAAGAGATCCGGCAGCTCAGTCGCATCCACGGAAAGCTGATTCAGCGCACGCAGCGCCGCTGCAGTCGCGTACAGCTCCGCCTCCGTGCCCCCATCGATGCGCGCCCACCCACCCGCTGGCAGCTCCTCCGACTGGAGGTGGTTGAGCAGCGGGCCGCCGGCCGAGTTGACACGCTGGGTCACCGCCAGAGCCCGAAGAAGAACCGCGTACTCCGCCGGGGAGGCTCCAGCATCGAGTGTGGCGCCAACCAACCCCCCCGCTGCGCGCGCGATCGTGCGACGGACCGACACCGACTCGACGTCGACGAAGATCCGCTGCATCGCCGCTGTCACCAGCCCGGTGTGGACCACGTCCGAGGCACTCTCGTCGTCCGTCAGCCGCCAGACGGAGTCGTTGCCCTCCTCGACGGTCGATCCGACCAAATACCCCGCGACATCCGCGGCAATCGCCTCCCCCAGGCCAAGCGACGGATCGAGCAGCAACGCATCCACGACAAGCGCGGTGTCGAGCGCGTTGCTGGCGCGCCCAGGCGTGAATGCCCAGCCGCCATCTGGGTTCTGTGACGCCAAGAGCGCCGCCCTGGAAGCGCCCGCCGATCGCTGGGCCGCGACATCCGCGAGATAGCGACCCAGGAGCCCAACCAAGTCGTCTGCTTGCGCCTCGTCGAGTCGCGCGGCAAGATGGGCAAGCGAGACCTGGCCCTGCGCATTGAGCCTGCCGGTCGTGCGGCACTCAATGAGCGCAAGCGTCGCCTCGATCTCCGCCATCACCGCTTGCGAAGTCGCTTCGCCCGGGTCCGGCTGCGTTGTAAGCAGCACACCGACGGTGGTTTGTGATCGATCAATGGCGTCCTCGAACTGCGCACTGGCAACAGTCGCCAGCAGCACAGATCCGCTGATCGCACAAGCACACAGAGCGTTCTTCATTGCGTTTTCCCCGCCAATGAACCGATGGCACGCTACCAGACGTATGCAAATTAGCAACGCCCTGTTGCCGCATTTCGCAATGAATGTGTGTCATTTGTTTCTTGTTCAGCGGTAACATCCAACGAACCGTGGGGCGCACAAACACGACCATTCCGGAGATTGACTGTTGCAGGGTGAACAAGATCCGCGTACGGTCGCGCACACGATGCGTGCACTTGGAGTCGCTGTTGCTCTGACTCTCTCGGCGTCGGTCGCACTCGCGCAGGGTCGCGAACGACCGGCCCCGCCGCGCGCGCCCGCGGCCGGTATCGAGTTGAACTTCGAGGAACCCGTAAGTCTCGGTGTCCTCACCGACTACGTCGGCGCCCGACTCGGACTCAACCTGGTCTACGGCGAGTCGCTCGACTCCAAGATGGTCACCATCAAGGGCAACGACGCGGTCCCTGAGTCCGCTCTGCTCCCGCTCCTCGACAGCGCGCTCGCGGCCCACGATCTCGCGCTCGTTTCCACCGGCGACCCCTCCTGGTACACGATCACAAGCACCCGCAACCTCACGCGACTGTCGGACGCAGCACACCAGCACTCACCCGACCAGGGGGAGATGCACCGACACAGCGCAATCGTCACGCGCCTGATCGAACTGCGCTTCCTGACACCAGCAGAGGGGGTGAAGCTCCTCGAGCCATTCCTCAGCACGGACAGCGCCAACGCCACGCCCGTGCCCGACCAGCCGTTGCTCGTTGTCACTGATTTTGTAGGCAATATGGCCCGGATCGAGCGGATGGTCGAACTGATCGACCGACCGCGCCCCGAACGGATCGTGCACCCCGTTGAGATCCGACACGCAACGCCGGAGGCGATCTCGGAACAGGTCACACGCCTGCTCACCCTCCAATCCGGCGCTGCGGAGAGCCCACTGGACGTGCTGACCGACGAACGCACGCGCCAGCTCATCCTCGTTGGCACGCAAGAGGAGATCGACCAAGCACTTGGGCACATCGAGGCGCTCGACGTCCCGCTCACACCCGAACGCAGCCCTGTCCGCTTCTACCCGCTCGCCAACGCGGTCGCCGGGGACGTGCTCTCGACGCTGCAGAGCCTCACCGGGAGCACTCGGGCTGACGACCGTCCGCCCGACAATGCCTTGCGCACGCCTGGAGCCGATCCGCAATCGCCCGACGCCCCGCCCACCGATGCACCAGCCGACGCCCTCCCCGACGCGCCGACCGGCGAGGAACTGGCCGCGCCGACTACGAGCGCCGAGCCCTTCGCCTTCGCACCAGACCAACTGCGCTCCGCGGCGCTCTACGCCGACGAGAATACGAACAGCATCATCGTCGTCGGTGATCCCGGCGCCCAGGCAATCTACGAACACCTGATCCGAGAACTCGACCAGCGCCGCGCGCAAGTCTTGGTCGAGACAACAATTGTCGTCTTGGATACCTCCGACAGCTTCTCACTCGGCATCGAAGTGAGTTCCGGCTTCGGTGGCGATCCGGAGACTGTTACGTTCAGTTCGTTCGGGTTGAGTACGCGTTCAGAGGATGACGGGGGACTCGTGCTCACGCCGAGCACCGGATTCAACGGGGCGATCTTCAGTCCCGGCGTCATCGAGGTCATCATCAAGGCCCTCCAACGCGACAGCCGCGCCCGGATCGTCTCGGCGCCCTCCATCCTCGTGTACGACAACGCAACTGGGCTGATCTCCGCGACGAATCAGGAACCCGTGCAGAGCATCAACGCATCGGACACGGTCGCGACGACCTCGTTCAGCAGGTTCGTGGAGGCGGGCACGAGCATCTCGGTCACGCCTCACATCAGCTCTGGCGACTACCTGAACCTGGAGTACTCCGTCGAACTGAGCGACTTCGCAGGCGATCGCGTCGACACGCTCCCACCCCCACGGATCCAGAACACGCTCGAGAGCACCGTCACGCTCCCCGACGGCTACACCGTCGTCACCGGCGGGATCACACAGATCAGCGACAACGATTCCGTGACACGCGTCCCGATTCTGGGCGAACTGCCCGGCATCGACTGGCTGTTCCAGAACCGCTCCGACTCGAGCTCCGAGATGACACTCTTCGTCTTCATCCGCCCCACCGTCCTCCGGGATCCGGAGTTCCGTGACATCCGCTCGTTGTCCCGCTCGCGAATCCTCCGCGCCGGAATCCCACCCGACTACCCGACGAGCCATCCGCTCGCGGTGCACCCGGGTGCGGTATCGGGAGCGTCTGCCGAATGATCGAGGTGCCAACACATCCCGAGCGGAGCGTTGGCGATGCGGATGTCGTGGACCCCGGGTTCGTTGCATGCGTCCCGTTCGCCTTCGCAAAGCGCCACGCGCTGGCCGTCGTCGCGACACCCTCCGGGCAACTCGAAGCCCTCTGCGCTCGGCAGGTCCCGTGGCCTGTCCTCGACTCCGTCGGGCGCACGATCGGACGCCCACTGCGCGCACGCGTGCTCGAAGCGCCATCGGAGGACGAGGCGGCTGACCGAATCCTGTCGATCTTGACCGAGGCCTACTCGCGCGCAACCAACCCCGCAGCCTCCGATCACGAGTCCGAAGACACGATCCAGGTCGTCTCCCAACGCGAGGACCTCCTGGACGCATCGAGCAAGTCCCCGATCGTCCGGCTCACCCGTTCGATCCTGCTCCGCGCGAGCAAGCTCCAATCCTCGGACGTGCACCTCCAACCACGCGAGGACCGGCTGGTCGTCCGGATGCGCATCGACGGCGTCCTCGAAGACATCGAGGACATCAACAAGCAATCCCAGGACGAGGTGATCAGCAGGATCAAGGTCCTCGGCGGGATGGACATCGCCGAACGCCGGCTCCCGCAAGACGGACGCGCCTCCGTGCGCATCGGCGACCGCGACATCGATCTGCGGATCGCATCCCTGCCAACCAAGCACGGCGAGCGGATCGTCATCCGCCTCCTCGACGCCGGAAGCAAGCGCCTCAGCCTCGAGCAACTCGGGATGGAAGGCGAGCTCATGGACGGCTTCCGCGGTGCCGTCGGTGTCGAGCACGGCATCGTCCTCGTGACCGGTCCAACCGGGAGCGGCAAGACGACGACCCTCTACGCCGTGCTGACGGAGATCGACTCGACCGAGCGGAACGTGCTGACCGTCGAAGACCCGATCGAGTACCAGCTCGAGGGGATCAGCCAGTCGCAGATCAACGAGAAGAAGGGCATGACGTTCGCGCGCGGGCTCCGAAGCGTCCTCCGCCAGGACCCCGACGT
This sequence comes from Phycisphaerales bacterium, assembly GCA_028285065.1. Lineage (GTDB taxonomy): Bacteria > Planctomycetota > Phycisphaerae > Phycisphaerales > UBA1924 > JANQQG01. The sequence continues at coordinate 149 of JANQQG010000215.1, read as the reverse complement.
CATCATGGTCGGCGAGATCCGTGATCGCGAGACTGCCGTGATGGCGATCCAGGCCGCACTCACGGGTCACCTGGTGTTCTCGACCCTCCACACGAACGATGCCGCGGGCGCCGTCGCGCGACTGCTGGACCTCGGCCTCGAGGCCTACC
>JANQQG010000207.1 GCA_028285065.1 Phycisphaerales bacterium | reverse complement strand
AGGCGGTCCCAAGGGTTCGGCTGTTCGCCGATTAAAGTGGTACGCGAGCTGGGTTCAGACCGGCGTGAGCCAGGTCGGTCCCTATCTGCTGTGGGCGTTCCAGGCTTGAGAGGAGTCAACCCTAGTACGAGAGGATTGGGTTGGACCAACCCCTGGTGATCCTGTTGGCGTGCTAACGCCATCGCAGGGTAGCTACGTTGGGCAGGGATAACCGCTGAAGGCATCTAAGCGGGAAGCCCCCCTCGAGATGAGGCCTGGTCGCATTCGCGTGAGACCCCCGGAAGACCACCGGGTTGATAGGCCGTGCGTGCAAGGGTTGAGAGGCCCTGAGCGGAACGGTACTAACGGTCGAAGGCTTGATCACTCCTACCGGATGCCGCCATCCGGTTCGGAGCAACCACGAGACGCTTCATAAGAAACTGTCTCGCTGGCTCTCGGATCTTTCTTGCTCCAATATGCACCTGTCGTTTGTCCGGATCGTCGATCCGGGCGGGGCCCGAAAGGGCGCCGTCTCGGTTTGTCGGTGACCAGAGGTCCGGGGCCACACCTGTTCCCATCCCGAACACAGAAGTTAAGCCCGGGCCGCCGATGATACTGCCAAGCGGGAAAGTAGGTCGTCGCCGGCTATGAGCCCCCTGAGGTAAACCTCGGGGGGCTCGCTTTGTTTTTGGGTCGTGCCCGCGAGCAGCGTCGCGTGGGGTCGTGCTGGTGGAGAGAGCGGCTACTTCGAGAGCGTCCGCACCCAACCGACCACCATCAGCACCGCGCCAGACAGCACCCCGCCGATTATGAACCCGAGCACTGCGCCCACCAGGATGTGCATCGTCCTGCCCGCCGCCGCCGGCCAGCCGGCCGCGAGCGTCACCCCCACCCCGATCACGACGAACACCACGATGAACACGAGCTGGAAGAGGCTGTCCTTCCAACGGATGTTTGGCACCATCCCGACCGTGTCGGCCACCGTGTTGTAGGTGTCCAGCCCCGAGCTCTGTTGTCTCGGGCCTGCTCCGGGCTTGGGCGGCGCGTGCGTCGTGGGTGGTGCGTGCCTCGGGGCAGTCTCCGGCTGAGACACGCCGTCGCCATCATCGCCATCGAGGGGGATCGGACCCTTGGCCTCGGCCATGGGCGGCCTCCTTACGAGGCCAGCTTACCAAGGGACGTGCGCAAGCTGTCATCCGCCTGGCCTACCAGTCCAGCGTCCCCAGCCATGCCGCGGCCAGGGCTTCGACGTCTGCCGACCCCGTCGAGCCGTCGCTGAGCGAGAGCTCGAGCGATCCCGTGTCCGTGAGCTCGCCGATCGTGAGGCACCTGGGTGCGATCTTCCGCACCTGATCGAGCGTGTCCGGCGCGACCTCGAGGACGTATTGGCTGGGCGCCTCGCCAAACAGCGACGCGACGTCTGAACCGGAGATCGATCCGGCGTCCAGCGTCGCCCCGAGCGGGACGTTCGGCGAAGAGCCGGCGATGAGCATCTCGGCGACGGCAGCGATGACGCCAGCGTCGGAGATGTCGTGTGCCGCCCGGACCAAGCCGGCGCTGATCAGTTCGTGGACCTGCTTGGCCGTTGCTGGGCCTCGTTCGAGGTCGACATGCGGGAGCTCGTTGAGGCCGTCAGCCGTCGGCATGCCGAAGCGCTTCTGGTACAGGGAGCCGCGGAATGCAGTGGGTGCGTTCGTCCCGCTCAGCAGCACGAGCGCATTGCCCACCCGCTTCGCATCGCTGGAGACGATGCGCTTCAGGGACTGGACGATCCCGATCCCCGTGATCAAGAGAGTGGGGGGGATCTCGATGACGCGCCCGTCGTCTGTGCGGAACTGGTTGTTCAGGGAGTCCTTGCCTGAGACGAACGGTGTGCGGTACGCCTTGGCCCCGTCGTAGCAGCCCTCGCAGGCGCGGACGAGCGAGCCGAGGTTCTCTTCCTTGGCGCAGCTCGGCCAGCAGAAGTTGTCGAGGATCGCGATCCGATCGGGATCGGCGCCCGAGCAGACGAGGTTGCGGACGCACTCGTCGATCGCGCACAGAGCCATCAGGTACGGGTCGCCGCCGAGTTGGGCGTCGCCCACCCCTGTCGCCAGCCCGCACCCGATCGCCAGCCCGCGATCCACGCCGGGGACGGGCCGGATGACGCTGGCGTCCATCGGTCCGCGCTCGAGGGCGCCGCCGAGGGGGCGGGCCACCGTGTTGCCCTTCACTTCGTGGTCGTACTGGCGGATGATCCAGTGCTTGGAGGCGACGTTCGGGTCCGCGAGCAGGGTCGTCAGGCGATCGAGGCATGTCGTCGCGTCCGGTGACGCTTCGCCCGTCGCTTCGACTCTGGCCCCCGCACCCCACGCGGCCTTGCGCGTCGGTTGCGGGATCCCGTCGTGCAAGAACGCCATCGGCAGGCGCCCGTACTCCTCGCCCTCGTAGTTGAGGATCAGCTCGGCGCCTTCCTCATCCTCCGCGCCGAATGTCCCGAGCACCGCGAGCTCGACGGACTCCTCGCGGCAGATCTCGCGGAGCTGCGCCAGGTTCTGCCCGGGCACGCTCAGGACCATCCGCTCCTGCGCCTCGCTGATCCAGATCTCGGTGGGGCTGAGCCCGTCGTACTTCAGCGGTGCCGCGTCGAGCTGGACGTGCGCGCCGATCTTCTCGCCCATCTCGCCGACGGCCGAGCTGAACCCGCCAGCGCCGCAGTCGGTGATCGCGGTGTACAGCGGTGTCTCGCCCTCGTCGCGCGCCCGGAGGATCGCGTCGAGCACCCGCTTCTCCGTGATCGGGTTGCCGATCTGCACGGCATGGGCGAACTCGTCCGCGTGCGTGTCCGTCAGCTCCGCCGAGCTGAACGTCGCGCCGTGGATCCCGTCCCGACCGGTACGCCCGCCGAGAGCGACGATCAGGTCGCCCGGCACGGCGTCCCCGTGCGTCAGGTGACTCGGCATGATCCCGATGCACCCGCAGTACACCAGCGGGTTGCCGACGTACCGCTCGTCGAACGCCACGGCCCCGTTGAGGGTCGGGATCCCCATCCGGTTCCCGTAGTCGCGCACGCCGCCGACCACCTGCGTCAGGATCCGGCGCGGATGCAGGCATCCCTCCGGGACGTCGTCCATGTCCGGGGGCGCGACACAGAAGACGTCGGTGCTGGCGATCGGATCGGCCGCCAGGCCGGTACCGATGATGTCGCGGATGCACCCACCGATGCCGGTCGCCGCGCCGCCGTAGGGCTCGATGGCGGACGGATGGTTGTGGGTCTCGACCTTCACACACACGGCGTGGTCATCGGTGAACTTGATGATGCCCGCGTTGTCGACGAAGACGGAGAGCGTCCAGTCGACCCCCTCTTCGATCAGCTCGTGCGTTGCGGCCGCAACCGTGGACTTGAGCAGGTTGTCGATCGCGATGGTCCCGTTTGGGAGGACGGTGTGCCCCGGGCGTCCTTCCCATGTGATGGGATCGGGTCCGTTCTCGGAGGGCGTGTACGCGATGGTGCTCTTGAGCGTCTTGTGGACGCAGTGTTCGGACCAGGTCTGGGCGAGCGTCTCGAGCTCGATCTCGGTCGGCTCGCGCTTGAGGTGCCGGTATTCAGCGCGGATCTGTCGCATCTCATCGAGTGAGAGGAACAGGTGCGCATCGCGCGAGAGCTTCTCGAGGGCCGCGTCGTCCAGCTCGCGGACGGGCACGTGGTTCACGCCGTGCGCGTGTTCGGCGGCATGGGGGAACGCCTCGGGCCAGAACGCGCCCTCGTGGACGCGCTGGATCACCGGGTTGGCCAGGGCCTTGAGGGCCAGCTCGTGCGCACGCGCGGGGTCGGCGCCGTCCATCTCATAGCGCATCCCGGTCGAGACGGTGAGTTGATCGGTCGGATCGAGCCCCAGCAGTTCACGAGCCGCGGCTTCGACGGACTCCGCCACCGGGTCCATCACGCCCGGGAGCGGGTGGACCTCCACGCACGGCGTTCCCTCCGACGCGCCAAGTTCGGCCTGCTCCGTCACTGGGTCGGCCAGCAGCCCCGACGCCAGTCGCTGGGTCTCGTCGTCGCTGAGCTCGCGCGGCGGCTCGATCAGGTAGATCTTGGCCGTACGCACAGCGCCGACGTCGATGCCCAGCTCGGCGGCCTGTCTCTCGACAGCATGCGCCAAGGGGTCGTCGGCCTCGCCCTTCGGGCGGACCTCGATCCGGATGACGCGTCGTGTGCCCGGCTCCGCCAGCGTGGTTTCTGCTCCCATGAGCCGATCGTAGCGGGCGCTGAGTGCGATCGGTGCGGGTGGATGCGGCTACAGTGGCCGTCAATGCCGCAGACCCCCCTCTTCACGCCCGATCCCGAAGCCGTTCCCGCCAGCGCTCCCCCGACAGTCGAGCTGTACACCGACGGCGCGTGCTCTGGGAATCCCGGCCCCGGCGGCTGGGGGTACATCCTCCGTCACCCGGCCTCAGGCTCCGAGCGCGAGGCATCGGGGGCTGAGCACGACACGACCAACAACCGGATGGAGCTGATGGCCGTGATCGAGGGTTTGGGCGCGCTGACGACGCGGTCGATCGTCGAGCTGTACTCGGACAGCCAGTACGTGCTCAAGGGACTGGATGAGTGGATGGCGTCGTGGAAGCGGCGCGGCTGGAAGACGGCCGCCAAGAAGCCGGTCAAGAACGTGGACCTGTGGAAGCGCCTCGACACCCTGATGGGTGAGCACGACGTTCGGTTCCACTGGATCCGCGGGCACGCAGACCATCCGGAGAACGAGCGGGCGGACCAGCTCGCGGTCGCGGCACGCGG
>JANQQG010000204.1 GCA_028285065.1 Phycisphaerales bacterium | reverse complement strand
CTCCGTGCCAGTGCCCACCGCCACGCGGTACCAGCCGAACTCCGCGCCGATCCGCGCGGCCCGGAGGATCTCCAGCTCGTTGTCCGCCTCGAACACCAGCGCGCCCGTGTTCAGCCTCGAGAGCGCATCGAGCGAGTTGTAGTCGTTGGGCGCCTCGAGCCCCGTTCCCTTGCGGATCTGACGCCGGCGCGCATCCGACAGCACCTGCCGGATCAACGCGATCGCGCCCATCTGGCTCCCCGGGTAACCGCCACGCCCATCGAAGCTCAGCGCCTGGTAGACGCGATCGTTGTAGATCGCCGGAGCGGGGTCGTCGTCGCCCGAGCTCGGGTCGCCGGTCGACACGAGCGCGCCCGACCCACGGAAGATCCCATTCTCCGGCGAGATCGCGCACGCCGTGAACCCCAACGAACGCAGCGCCTTCGCCGTCCCACCCGGCAGCCCGCCGGAATCGACCGGGTTCCGCTGCGGCATCACGCTGCGGTTCCAGTGCGCGCCAGGGTCGGCAGCGTTGACGTCCGGTACCGGGATCGGCACCCACGCGTCGATGAACCCCGGGTACACGTGCAACCCGTACGCGTTGTAGACGCGAGCGCCATCCGGCGCAGGGGGCGCCTCGGTCGACTCCTCGGGCGCCACCATCACGTCGATGATCCGGTTGCCCGCGATCACGACCGTCGCGAGCTCGATCCGCTCACCCGGAGCCGGGTGCACCGTCGCCCCCACGAGCGCGTGCAACTCGAGGTCCGTGCGCCGGGGACCGTTCGGCGGGGCCAGAAGCGGGTCATCCGCGGGCTGAGCGAATGCGACGGGCGTCAGCAGGGCCGCGAGCAGCCCGGGAAGCACCAGGCGGACGAGACGAGAAACAGGGGCCTTGGTCATCATGCCAGCAATGTAGCGGCCCGCGCCGACGGGGATGCGTCCGATCAGCGCAACGCCCGATCCGGACCCGCGCGACCACTATGATCCGCCCCAGGGCGGGGGCCGAAGAGGACGGAGCGACGCGCCATGAGCATCATCGAGGGAAACGCGGTCATCGGACAGAGCGGCGGACCGACCGCCGTGATCAACGGCTCCCTGGTCGGCGTGATCGACGGGCTGCGCGGGTTCGGCGCCGTCAAGAAGATCTTCGGGATGCGCCACGCCGTGCGCGGGCTCGTCAATGACGACCTCATCGACCTGACCGACACCCCACAGGCGCTCCTCGACCGCGTCGCGCTCAGCCCCTCGGCCGCCCTCGGCTCGACGCGCGACAAACCCGACGCCGAGTACTGCCAGCGCATCGTCGAGGCCTGCAAGCGCCACGACGTGCGCTACTTCTTCTACATCGGCGGCAACGACTCGAGCGACGCCTGCCGCATCGTCAACGAGCGCGCCAACGACGCCGGCTACGAGCTCCGCTGCTTCCACGTCCCCAAGACCGTCGACAACGACCTCATGGAGAACGACCACACCCCCGGCTTCCCCTCCGCAGCCCGGTTCGTCGCCACCGCCTTCGGCGCTGACAGCCTCGACAACGCAAGCCTCCCTGGCATCAAGATCAACATCGTCATGGGACGACACGCCGGCTTCCTCACCGCAGCCAGCGCGCTGGCGCGACGCGACCCCGCCGATGCGCCACACCTGATCTACCTCCCCGACGTCCCGTTCGACACCGAGCGATTCGTACAGGACGTCGCCGAGACCTACGAGCGCGTCGGACGATGCCAGATCGCCATCAGTGAAGGGATCGAGGACGAACAGGGCCAATCGATCGGCGCGAAGCTGATCGCCGGCGAGACCGACGACCACGGCAACGTCCAGCTCTCCGGGAGCGGGGCGCTCGGAGATTCCCTCGCCGAGCTGCTCAAGACCAGGCTCACCCCCGTCGGCGGCAAGCCCCCGCGCGTCCGCGCCGACACCTTCGGCTACCTCCAGCGTTGCTGGCCAGACGCCTCGCCCATCGACCGCGCCGAGGCGCGACAGGCCGGGCGCTTCGCGGCCGAGCGCGCCCACTCCGGCGACATCGACGGCTCGGTCGCCATCCGGCGAACCAGCACGCCCGGGCCCGGGGAGGACTACTCCTCCAAGATGGAACGCGTGGAACTCTCAGCGATCGCCGCCAAGACGCGCCACATGCCCGCAGAGTTCATCAAGGGCCACAACGACGTCACCGACGCCTTCCTCGACTACTGCCGCCCGCTCGTCGGCGAGCTGCCCACGCTCGCCCGCCTCTGATTCCGACCAACGCGCAAAGAACAGGGCCCACGTCCTGATGGACGCGGGCCCTGGTTCAGTCCCGGTTCCGATCGCGCCGGCGATCAGTTGGCGCGGGTGTAGACGATCTTCATGATCTGCTCGTCGGTGTCGGCGTTGAAGGTCTCGAAGGTGTGGCGGTTGTCGTTGACGATGGTGGTGACCTCACGGACCGGCATCTTCTCGCCGGTCATCGGGTGCACGTGCTCGCCCATCATGACGAAACGCTTGCCGTCGTTCTCGGCCTTGCCGGTCGACATCGAGATCCCCGAGCCCATCGAGTCGATCCAGATGCCCTCGTAGCGGTTCAGCGGCTTGTGGAAGCCCCAGTACATCACGCCCTTGAACGGCATGCCCATCGCGGTGCCGACGTACTCGCCCTTGACGAAGCGACCGCCCATGTCCCAGCTCGCGGTCATCGAGCCGGTGGAGGTCATCTCCTGACCCTCCATCCAGTACTTCACGTCGGCATCCCAGATGCCCACGATCGCGTTGAGCTTCTGGTGATCCTCGGTCGGACGCATCGCCTCCATGTACTCACGCATCTCGTCCGCGCCCGGCTGCGGACGCGCATCGTGCCCGTCCTTGCGCTCCGGCTGGAAGCCGATCGGCGTGAGCACGTACGACGTCGGCGCATCGCTCGCCTGCGCAAGCTCGGTCTCGCACGAGCCACACGGCAGATGAGCGCCGGCGAAGCCGATGCCGATGCCGGCCACGCCGGCGACGATCACAGGGAGAATCTTGGTCATTCGGTTGCCTCCTTGAATGTGCATCCCGCGCGCAGGTCAATCGCATCGCGACGCCCCGCGGAGAACGCGGTCTCTTTATCCTTGATCCGAAAGTGTACGGGTTTCGGACGGGAAACACAATGGCCCGTCGCGGGGCCGCCCATCCCACCATCATTGGGCGCAACACCCCGCCCTGCTGGCCCCATCATCGGCCCGGGCCGGGGGGCTCGTTGAGGGGGATCGTCTCCGAGATCCGAAGCCCGAACGCATCCAGGCCCGGCAACGTCTTCGGGTGATTCGTCAGCAGCCGAAGGTCGCTCAGACCCAACTCGCGCAGGATCTGCGACCCGATCCCGAACTCGCGCTGATGCATCGGAACCTCGTCCTCGGCGTCGGGCACGAGGTTCGGATCGACACCCGGACGCCGGATCGCGACGAGGCGCTGGTCGAGACCATCCCCCTTCCCGCCGGCATCCTCAGGGCTCATCCGCCCCTCCGGACGCAGGTACACGATCGCCCCGCGCCCCTCCCGCTGGATCGCACGCATCGCACGCCGCAGGAGGTCGGCGCTGGACGTGTCCTCCTCCGGCGACGAATCGAGGTCCCCGAAGATGTCGCCGAGCAGCGAGCGCCGGTGCATCCGCACGAGCGTCGGCTCCGTCGCCGCGATCGGCGCGCCAGACCCATCGAGATCGCCCACCCCCCCGAGCGTGAGCGCCAAGTGCGGGAGCGGATCAACGCCCGATTCGAAGGCGATCAGGTTGAACGTCCCGTGCGGTGTCCGCAGGGGCGTCCCGCCCGCAGGCGCCAGGCGCGTCACCAGCGATTCGCGCTGCAGCCGGTACTCGATGATCTGCGCGATCGAGACCATCCTGATCCCGTGACGCTCGCAGAAACCCGTCAGGTCCGGCACGCGCGCCATCCGACCGTCCGGACGCATGATCTCGATCCCGACGCACGCCGGCGTCAGCCCCGCGAGGCGGCACAGATCCACGATCGCCTCGGTGTGCCCCGTGCGCACCAGCACGCCCCCGTCGCGCGAACGAAGCGGGTTGATGTGCCCGGGGCGCACGAAGTCGTCCGCGCCCGTCGTCGGATCGATCAGCTTCCGGATCGTCTCGGCGCGCTCGAAAGCCGACACCCCCGTCGTAAACCCATGCTTGGGATGCCCATCAACCGACACCGTCAGCGGCGTCCCCCGCGCGCTCGTGTTTACCGGCGTCTGCCAGTGCAGGTCCAGCCGATCGCAGTCCGCCTCGGTCAGCGAGACGAACATGTACCCCGCCGCCTCCTTCAGCATGAACACCACACTCTCCGGCGTGATGAACTGCGCCGGCAGGATCAGATCCCCCTCGTTCTCGCGATCCTCGTCGTCGGTGACGACCGCCATCTTCCCGACACGGAGGTCGGCCAAGACCTCCTCAACACTCGAGAACGGTGACGAGGCGCCCTCCCCCGACTGCTCCGCCTCCCCCACAGGAACCTGATCTGTCTGCTGACGCGGCATGGGCGATCGTAGGAGAGGCGCACGCCCGTGACGGGAATGCCCCGGCCGCGCGTCAGAGAGTGGTGGCAAGGGGGGAGGGGGGCCCGCCACACCCAACCCACCAGTACCCAAGGAGCCACCATGACCACCAAGCCCTCGACCACTCGCGGCATCGCCATCGGACTCGGCATCGCCATCGCCGGAGCCGCACTCGCCGGCGCCGCCGTCACCACCGGCTCCGCACCCACCTACGCGCTGACCCAATCCATGGACGGCCAGACCGCCTACGTCTGGAGCATCGACCGCTCCGGCACCGCCACCTTCGTCTCCAAGCAGGCCGCCCCGGGCTCGACCACGCGCTCCGGAAACGCTGCATGGACCGACAGCCTCGAGCTCGCCCCCGACGCAACACGCGACCTCGTCGAGAAGATGCTCAAAGAGCACGGGCTCGACGCCGACGGGATGCAGTGGGACATCAAGACCGACGAGAACGGCAACACCAAGGTCACTGGCTCCAAGACCACCAGGCACTCCGAGTCCAGCGGCTCCAAGAGCTCCGCAAGCGAGAGCGCGAGCAGTTCCTCGTCATCCAAGTCGAGCAGCAACAACGGCAAGCCCACGTCCGAGTCCTCTTCGAGCTCATCGAGCTCCAAGTCAAAGGACGGGCGATCCATCTAAGCCCAACCGAGATCACGCACTGCACGAACTCGAAACCCGTGCCTGTCGATCTCCTGACCCCTCAGACTGATCCTGCAGAAACGCCCGCGACTGATCGCCCTGACGAGGGGAACGCATCCCCTGGTCGCGCACACCGCCCTCGCTAGACTCCACGCATGGAGATGACCCCGCAGCGCTGGGCGTACACCAGCGCATACATCTCGTGCCTCTTCGGCGAGCACGACCCCGACCAGCGCGCCCTCGAGGAACGAGCGCGGGCGGCAGGACTCCCGGAGATCAGCATCGGCCCCGAAGTCGGACGGCTCGTCCACCTCCTCGTCGCCATGTGCGTCGAGGGACGCGAGGCGCCCGTCGGCATCGAGATCGGCACACTCGCCGGATACTCCGGCATCTGGATCGCACGAGCGCTCGGTCCCCACGGCAAGCTCCACACCGTCGAGCTCGATCCGCGGCGCGCCGAGTTCGCGCGCGACGCCTTCGAGCGCGCCGGCGTCGCGGAACGCGTCGACCTGCGCAACACCGACGGGCGCGCCGCACTCGCCGAACTCGCAGATGAACTCGGACCCGACAGCGTCGACGTCCTCTTCCTCGACGCCGACAAGGAGAGCTACCCCGAGTACTGGGAACGCGCCCGCACGCTCCTCCGCGTCGGCGGGCTGCTCCTGGCCGACAACGCACTCGGGTCCGGCACGTGGTGGGTCGACGACCCCGTCGGGTCGAGCGCGTCACGCGATGCTGTCGACCGCCTCAACCGCACCATCGCCGCCGAGCCCGGCTGGGAAGGCACCCTGATCCCGCTCCGCCAAGGCCTCCTCGTCGCCAGACGCTTCGCCTGACCCCCCACCCCGCGAAGAAACCGCGAAGTCTGCGGCCCCGGACCGCGCGCACCCCCGCCCGAGCCCTAGCGTTCACCATGAGCCTGACCAGACGCTCATTCATCGGAAAGGCCAGCGCCTTCACACTCGGCTTCGCCGGCCTCCAGCGCGCACAGGCACACCCCGCGCCCGGACTCATGCTCGCGGGCGCCGGACCCGGCTTTGGGCCGCTCGAGGCCGACCCCGACGGCCTGCTCGAACTCCCCCGCGGATTCAGCTACGAGATCATCAGCCGCGTCGGCGACACCATGGACGATGGGCTCACCGTCCCCCACAAGCCAGACGGCATGGCCGCGTTCGAGCGCGAGGACGGCATGACCGTCCTCCTGCGCAACCACGAGATCGAGTGGGCACACCAGGTCCCCGGCGCGTTCGGTCAACGCGACGAACTCATCGGACGCGTCGATCGCTCCATGCTCTACGACGCCGGCGACGGAACCCAGCGTCCCTGCCTCGGCGGCGTGACCGCGGTGACATACGACACCAAGACCGGGCGCGTCGTCGACCAGCGCGCGCGACTGCTCGGAACCGAGCGCAACTGCGCGGGCGGACCCACTCCACGCGAGACATGGATCACCTGCGAAGAGACAGTCTCGCGCAAGGGCAAGGGCTTCGAGAAGGACCATGGCTGGACCTTCGAGATCCCGGCGCTCACCGATCCAGATTCACTCGTCCGCCCCGTCCCGCTCAAAGCGATGGGACGCTTCAACCACGAGGCCGTCGCCACCAACCCAAAGACCGGCATCATCTACCAAAGCGAGGACCGGCGCGACGGTGTCCTCTACCGCTTCATACCAAACGACCCGAACCGCTTGACCGAAGGCGGCGACCTCGAAGCCCTGCGCGTCATCGAACGCCCCCGACTCGACACCTCCAACAAGCCCGAAGCCCCCACCATTCAAGTCGGCCGAAAGGTGCACGCCGAGTGGGTCCGCATGGACGATGTCGAATCACCCGACGACTCCTTGCGCCACCAGGCTTGGGACAAGGGATGCACGCGCTTTGCGCGAGGCGAGGGCATGTGGTACGGGAACGGCGCCGTCTACTTCGCCGCCACCAGCGGCGGACGCACCGGCAAGGGCCAGCTCTTCCGCTACACACCAGCACCGCACACCGTCGAAGGAACGCCAGACGAAGCGAGCGCGCCCGGAACGCTCGAGCTCTTCTGCGAACCCAACGACGCCAACGTCCTCGAGCACGCGGACAACCTCACCGTCAGCCCGTGGGGAGACCTGATCGTCTGCGAGGACGGCTTCGGACACCAACACCTCTTGGGCGTCACACCCAAGGGCGAGGTGTACACCTTTGCCCGAAATGTGATGAACTCATCCGAAATGGCAGGCGCGACTTTCAGCCCGGATGGGACCACACTTTTTGTCAACGTCCAGCACAGCGGATTGACGCTCGCCATCCGCGGGCCGTGGCGACGCTGACCGCCGGCGCACCCCGCCTCCTGATCCCGAAATCGGGGAGCAGGTAGAAAAACCCCCCCAGAGCGGTGAGAAGTTGTCGTTGGGACGGGAACCGGCTGCGCTTCCGAAACGGAACTGAGATGCCCGATAACAAGGGGGTTCTACCCTTGTTCCGAGGCGAGAAATCCCCTATACGGGGCTTTGCCGTTCCCCCCTGTTCACGTACACGTGCCCACTCACCCCTTCATGCAACGCCGGGTGATCCTTGCGACCATCCGACGGGAGCAGCTCCCATGACGAAGTTGTTCTGCACCCTGATCGGAGCGGTCGTCCCGCTGTGCGTGACGACCGCTGTTGTCGGCGTCGTCGGTGGGTCCGAGCCGGCACAAAGCGACAAGCGGTTCGACTGTGTCTGCGCCTTCGGCACCGCCGGGGGCGTCCGCGCCGGAAACAACTTCGGCAGCGGCACGCTCATCGCGCCCAACATGGTCCTCATCGCCGCCCACCTCGCCGAACCGACCGGTGAGTTCGGCGAAGAACCAATCCCCCCGAACCGGGACTTCGGCGTCCGCTTCCGACGAAGCCCCGACGGCTCCATCGGTTCCTCCACCAACCCCGACGGCTTCCACGACGTCGACGTCGTCGAGATCCGCTACTTCGGCACCATGCCCTTCTCCGGATACCCCGCCAACATCGACGCGGCCGTCGCAATCCTCGCCGAGCCCGTCACCCACATCGAGCCCGCCCACGTCTCGGCGAGCGCGCTCGATCAGTCAGGACCGGGCGCACCGCTGGTCGTCGCCGGCTGGGGGAACCGGACGATCGGAGCGAACTGCCAGTCCACACGCGATCGCGGTCGCCTGCGCACCGCTCAGGTCGAGGCAACCTACGTCAGCGACGGGCTCATCCTCTGGCCCGACGCGTGCGTCGGCGGCGCCGGCCCCGCGCTCTACGACTCCGGCGGCGCCGTCTTCAGCACCGGATGCGACGAGCGCGTCTCGCTCGTCGGCGTCATCGTCTACCGAATCGGCGGCACCAGCGTCGCCGGCATCTCCCAGACGCCCAACGCGGACCTCATCCGCCACCCCCCCGGAGTCGCCGCATTCGACTACACCGGTGATGGCCAGGTCGACCACCACGACCTCTCCCGGTTCATCGCACACTTCAACGCCGGCTCACTCTGCGCCGACGTCGACGACGACGGCCAGGTCAGCGCCGGCGACGCCAGTCTGATCGAGGACGCAACCACCGAGACGCCCGATCTCTGCCCCTGCGACTTCACAGGCAACGGGATCCTAGACAGCGACGACTTCTTCTCGTTCGTCAACCTCTACTACGCCGGCAATGAACTCGCCGAGCTCGACGGCGACGGCGTCGTCACAGAGCAGGATTTCTTCGAGTTCCTCAACTGCTTCTTCCAGTGCGGAGGCGGCTACGCCCCCATCGAGGACGGCATGCCCGGCGTCGGGCCGTCTGTAGCGGCTGGGCAACCCACGGACTGACTTTGGCGGCTCGGCGACGTGGCCGAAGCGGGCAAGGAATCCCATCTCTTCAGGTGGGAGGACACGCCCGATGCCGATGCGTCCACGACTCCATGCCCTCATCGCAGCCCTCGCCTCGATCATCCCGGCGACCGCCGGCGCGATCGTCGGTGGGACCATCCCCGATGCGACCGAGAAGCGCTTCGACTGCGTCTGCGGCTTCGGCAGCCCCGGTGGCGTCCCATGGGGCGCCGGAACGCTGATCGCGCCCGATAAGGTCCTCATCGCCGCGCACCTCGTCCGCGCAACGGACGAGGGCGCACGAGGCGAACCCGGCGTGCGCAACTTCGCCGTCAAGTTCCGACGCAGCCCGAACGAGGCCGTCGGCTCCCTCGCCGATCCCTCCGGCTTCTACTCCGTCGACGTCGCCCGCATCGACTTCATCACACCCCTGAGCAACGGCGCCATGAGCGGCCCCGGCTGGGTCGACGCAGCGATCGTCACCCTCGCCCAGCCCGTCGCCCACATCACCCCCGCCGAGCTCTCGTTCAGCCTGCTCCCCGAGTACAGCGATGCACGCTCCGCCGGCACCGCCGGACCCCTGCGCCTCACCCTCGCCGGATGGGGCAACAGCCAGGTGAACGCGACCGACTGCAACGTCACCTACGGGCGCGGAGAGCTCCGCACATACGACGTCGACGCGATGTACGCAAGCGAGAGCATCGTCATGTGGCCCAGCGCCTGCGCAACCGGCATGGGCCCCGTCATGCACGACTCCGGCGCCGGCGTCTTCGCGCACACCTGCGAGGGACGCGTCCTCCTCGTCGGGCTCGTCTCCACAACCATGAACGGGCCCACCGCCAACACCATCAAGAACGCCCCGCGCGGCTGGATGCTCGACGATGCCTCCAGCGGCGTCGCCAAGGTCGACTACACCGGCGACCGGGAGCTCCGCAACGAGGACTACCTCATCTTCCAGGACGCGTACCAGGACGGACTCGACTACGGCGTCCTCTGCGCCGACGTCACCGACGACGGCTTCGTCGACGCCGCCGACATGGACGAGTTCCTCGCCACCGCCGATGACCTCGGCGTCAGCTTCGGCGAGCCCGCCTGCCCGTGCGATGTCACCGGCGACGGGCAGGTCCTCCAGACCGACTGGTTCGAGTACGTCAACGACTTCTTCGGACCCCGAACCCTCTCCGACATGAACGACGACGGCGTCGTCAACGACCAGGACTTCTTCGACTTCGTCAACTGCTACTTCGCCTGTCCCAACGAATGACAAACCCAGGCTGACTCCTTGCGAACCACCTCAGGGGGAGGGGGTGGCGGCTCGCGTCCTCGGCACGCCGGGGACGCGGGCCGTTTCGCATTGAAGCCGCGCTTCGGTACGCTCGGTGCCATGGAAGACCGACCTTCGCGCGAGGCGTACGAGAACGTGATCGTCTTCGATCACCCGCTCATCCAGCACAAGCTCACGTGGATCCGCGATCGCACAACGGGCCACCGCGCCTTCCGAGCACTCGTCGCACAGGTCGCCGGCCTCATGGTCTTCGAGGCCACACGCGCGCTGCTCACCCAACCAGTCGAGGTCGAGACACCGCTCGAACGCACCGTCGGACGACGGCTCAGCGCACGCATCACCGTCGTGCCGGTCCTCCGCGCCGGACTCGGCATGGCCCACGGCATCCTCGAGGTCATGCCCGAAGCACGCGTCGGACACCTCGGACTCGCACGCGACGAATCAACACTCGAGCCCCGCGCTTACCTCCAGAAGCTCCCCTCCGACGTCGCCGACGGACCCGTCCTGCTCGTCGACCCGATGCTCGCAACCGGAGGGAGCGCCGTCGCCGCCCTGACCATGCTCAAGGAGGCCGGCGCCGACGACGTCCGCATGATGGCGCTCGTCGCAAGCCCCGAAGGCATCAAGAGACTCCGCGATGCACACCCCGGCGTGCCGATCTACGCCGCAGCCGTCGACCGCGAACTCGACGAACGCGGCTACATCGTCCCAGGCCTCGGCGATGCCGGCGACCGGCTCTACGGGACCGTCTGATGCCGACCATCATCGAGCACACACCAACGGCCAAGCGCTACGCCCTGATCGGCGCGGCATACGGGATGTCCGTGGCCGCGACACATGGCCTCCTCGGATTCCCCTGGCGCGAGAAGGACCAGCGCCACCTGCTGAGTGTGTGCGACGAGAACGGCAAGGTCTGGTGGATGGACGCAGAGGAAGCACGCGTCGTCTCGATCGACGGGCTCGACCCCGCCCAGGTCGTCCCCGACGCCCGGGAACCCTGATCAGGCAGCCGACGCCCCATCGCGGACGCCCCGAGCGTGCAGGTGCTCCCCGGCGCGCTTGATCCCGCGCAGCATCCCGTTGAACACGAAGTGGTGCGCCGGAAGCACCGCGTACCAGTACGCCAACCCGAGCAGCCCCTTCGGAATGAACCGTGCCGTCTGCGTCAAACGCACCCGGTCCGACGCGCCATCGATCGGCTCGATCGTGAACTCCAGCAGCGCCTCGCCCGGCAGCTTCATCTCCGCGCGCAGCGCAAGACGCCGCGGCCGATCAAGCCCCGTCACCCGCCAGAAGTCGAGCGCTTCACCGTACGAGATGTCCTCCGGCGAACGACGCCCACGCCGCAAGCCCGGCCCGCCCACCAACCGGTCCAGCAGCCCGCGCACCTTCCACAGCACACCGGCCGCGTACCACCCGTGCCCGCCACCGACGCGGCACACCGCCCTGAACACGTCGCTCGGCGTCGCGTCGATCTCGATCGACCGCGCATCCGTGAACACCGATCCGCCGGCCCAGTCCGGGTCACCAGGGATCACGCCCGCCGCCGACCACACAGTCTCCACGTCGTCCGCCGCCACCTTGTCCAGCGCCCGCCGGATCGACTCACGCACCGTGAGCAGGCGGATCGGGATCGACCGCTCGATCCGCCCGCCCTCGTCGCCCTCGCGCACCACCACACGATTGCGCAGCCCCTCCGCGAGCGGGCGCGCAAGCTTCGCGCTGATCGGTGTCACCAGGTGGATCCAGTACGAACTCAGCTTCGGCGTCAGCACCGGAACCGGGATCACCAACCGCGCCGTCAACCCACGCTCCGCCGCCATCACCCGCATGATCTCCCGGTACGTCATCACCTCCTGCCCACCGATGTCGTACGTCCCCCCGGCCGTCTCCGGCGCATCGAGACACCCAACCAGATACTCGAGCACGTTCCGCACCGCGATCGGCTGACACTGCGTGCTCACCCAGCGCGGCGTCACCATGACCGGCAACCGCTCGACCAGATACCGCAGAATCTCGAACGAGCCCGAGCCCGACCCGATGATCATCGCCGCGCGCAGCACCGTCACCGGCACGCCGCCGACGCGCAGCGACTCCTCGACCTCGCGCCGCGACGACAGATGCTCCGAGAGCTCGTCGCCCGTCTCCCCGAGCCCGCCCAGGTAGACAATCCGACCGACCCCCGCCTCGGCGCACGCCCGGCTGAAGCCCTCCCCAAGCTCCCGATCGCGGGCCGCATAGTCCGACCCTGCCGCGACCATCGAATGCACGAGGTAGAACGCCGCGTCGCACCCGCGACACGCGTCGACGAGCGACCCCTCGTCCGCGATGTCCTGCTCAACGATCTCGACACGCGGATCCGACGCCCACGCCCGGTCGCGCAGCTTCCCCGGCGACCGAACCAGGCACCGCACGCGGTACCCAGCATCGAGCAGGCGCGGCGCAAGCCGACCACCGATGTACCCCGTCGCTCCCGTCAGCAGCACCCGCCTTGCGTCGTCCACGTTCCGCTCCCGCACTTGGAACCCCAAGCCGAGTTCGTCCCGCCCGATCCACGGATTCGGATGTCCAGAAATCAGCCGCCCGAGCACGCCCGCAGCGTCGCAGAGGCGAGCAGATCCGCCGAGCCCTCCCCGTACGCGAAGAACAACGACGGCTCGATCAACTCCAACTCGGAGATCAGCGGGCTCCCGTCGTCGTCCTCGACCAGGTCCAGACGCGCGTACAGCAGCGAACCGTCGAAGCGCGCAAGCGCCGCGTCACCGATCGCACGCTCCTGATCCGTCGGCGGGTGCGACGCCTCCACTGACTCGTCCTGCCCGTGGTAGCGCGGTCGCTTGCGCACGCCATGCGTCCACCGCCCGTCGATCCACACCAACGAGCGCTCGCCCGGCGACTCGAACCCCCGCATGCAGCGCTGCATCAGCGCACCCGCGTCACGCACGAGATCCACCGCGAACGCCTCGGCCTCCGCCGCCCGATCGGGCCCGAACCGCTCCGTCCGATGCGAGGCGGCCCCGACGATCGGCTTCAACACGATCTCCTCCCACCCCTCGCGCTCCCACAGCTCCCGCGTCCGCGGATCCGCGCCGCCGGGCAGGAACCACGTCGGCACGATCGGCAGACCCGAATCGCGCAGCTCCAGCAGGTACCCCTTGCTCACGTTCCACCGCACCGCATCACCAGGGTTGATCAGCCGCGTCCCCGACGCCTCGCAGCGCGCAAGCCACGCCTTGAACGCGCCCAGATCGTCGTAGTAGTTCCACGTCGAGCGCAGCACGCACGCGTCGTACTCACCCCACCGAACCTCCGGATCGTCCCACGCGGGAGTCTCGACGTCGATCCCCTGGCGCGCAAACGCCTCGCGCAGGGGCGCTTCGTCGAAGTCCGGCTCGGGAAGCTCGGCGCACGTGACCAGGGAGATCCGCATGAGCCAAGCGTAGCTCACGACCGGCCGTCAGGGCCGGAGTTCAGGGCGCGTCGCCGGGCGTTCGCTCGACCGGGCCGATGTACCCAGTCGACAGCACGACGTCGTCGTACCACGCGGGGTTGTCCCGCTCCGCGCTGTGGATGTACACATCCAGCCCGAACCGCTTGATGCGCACACGCTCATCGCTGCGCCAACGCATCCCCGTGTAGTGCAGGTACAACTCGCCGTCGATCCACGCCGCGAGCTCGCCGTCCGCCTGCGGCACCCCGTCCTTGATCGTGTTGGTCTTGATCATCTGCTCGAAGCAGTACCAACGCCCACGCTCGGGGACGATGCGCCCCTCCGGCTTCGGACCGAGCATGTTGCCCCAGAAGTTCCCGTCCCGGTCGCGGCGCATGTCCATCCAGTAGACGTAGCAGAACATGTAGCCCGGCGCTTCGAGCCGCTTCCAATCACGCCACGCCTCGAAGCCGCTGGTGAAACGGTCATCCCCGGTGGGCTTGACTCCCGCCTTGCCCATCCCGCTCCATCTGGAGTCCCCGCTCGTCCCGGCCAGCCCCGTGCCGGTGTGGTTGAGATTCCCCTGGTCGTACGCGTCGTCGAACTTGACGTACGCGCGCAGGTGGATCCGCTCGTAGCCGTCCGGCTCCGCATCCTTCGCGTCAGGGATCCAGTAGCTCGCGCCCGCGCCGGATGAGGACCCACCGCGATCCGGCGCAGTCAGCCTGAGCGCGCGCTCGCCCGTGTGCGCCACACCGGTCGCATCGTCGATGATCGCACGCCCGTCCTCGTCGCCGCGAACCTCGAAGTACGACGCCAGCGGATCATCACCCTCGAATCCATCGCTGAACAGAACCGTCCCGGGTCGCTCGAGCGCCGCAAGCGCACCCGGGTTGGCGCGGGTCGCGTCCGTCACGAGTCTGGCGTACGGCCCACCAGCCTCGGGCTGCGCGGACGCGCCAAGCAACGCCGCCGCGCAACACAAGCCACCCAGTGCGATCGTCCGGTGCATCTCCGCGCGAGTCTACTCGCAGCCAAGGCCCGGGTTGAAGAACTCGTTGATGAAGTCGAACCAGTCCTGGTCGTTCTCGAACGAGTCCCCGTTAAAGTCGGCCGTTCCCTGCGGACCGGTGCCGCTGAAGAAGTCATTCGACCAATCGAAGAAGTCCTGATCGTTGAGGAAGCCGTCCTCGTTCCAGTCGGCGGGGCACTCGAGGATCCCCTCGCAGAAGTCGATCAACCCGTTGCCATCACCATCGATCGTCGGGTCGAGCTCGATGTCGCACGGATCGGGCAGACCGCTCGAGTCGCAGTCCGTGAACGAGCGAGGGATGCCGATGGCGCGGATGCGGAAGTTGGCGTTGACACCCAGGCTCTGCAGCGTGTCCGGCGGGAACGGGTTGTTGGCAAGCACCCCCATGTTGCTCCCCACGCTGACCCAAGAGTCCGTGCCGGCCCCGGCCGCGCTGTCGATGCCCGCCGGGAACTCGCCCCCGCTCTGGCCCTGGCTGACACGAGCGCCCACGAAGAAGCTGTCCCCCGCGTCGCCGACGTCGATCAGCGGGATGTCGGCGCGGATGATCTGACGCCCGTTCGGCGTCGAGGGGATCGAGTTGAAGTTCGCCAGCAACACGCCATCGGTCGGGTCGCCGTCGTTGTTCGGATCGCTCCAGATCCCGAATGTCGTGGCACGCCCCGCAACGCCGGGCCCGTAGCCGACCTCGATCGAGGTGATCAGCTCGGCGCCCGCCTGGACGGTGAAGTGGTTCATCCAGATCAGCGCACCCGTCCCAATCCCGATGCCGCCGGCGTTCCCGCCGTTGTCGATCTGGTACTGCTCGGCGCAGCGCGTCGTCGAGCAGCGGTAGTTGGCGACGGTCGAGGCGGTCTGGTTGATCGTCGGACCGTTCTCGTGCACACCCACCAGCCCCGTCGGCGTGCCGCCGACGTTGATGATCGGGTTCGAGAAGTTCTGCACGCTCGTGGAGTTGAAGGCCGCCGCCATCACGGTGCGACGCGGGTTCGCCAGCGCATCGACGAAGATGCGGGCGTTCGAGTCGCTGAAGATCCCGTTGTCACCCGCGACGCCCGGTTCGTGCGCACAGCCCTTGTTGTGGCCCATCTCGTGCGGGAGCGTGAACGGCGCCGCCACGTCCCAACGGTTCACACTGAACCCCAACGAATCGCGCCCCGAGTTCTCCTCGTCGAGCAGGAACGCGCGCCCCGCGGGCTCGCCAGGAGAATCGTCATCGACGAGCAGCGCGACCAGGTCGGCCGCCAACGCGTCGCGCTGAACCAGCACGTCGTCCATGAACGGATCGACCTCCTGCAAGCGGTTGAGGTGATCGCTGAACGAACCCGCCTCGTTGTACGAGGTCTCCATCATCCCCACCAGGCGAGCACGCATGTCGACCGCGCTGTTCGCGTACGCCGTGTTCGCGGCCTCGATCGCCAGGATCGCCTCGGCCTCGATCGCCGCCGTCCCACCGGCCGCCGCGCGAGCGACATCCGTGTACGCGACGAGCACGTCAACCACCAGCCCCGTGTCGCATCCGAACTGGTACGTCGCGGGCTGACCCCGCAGCTGGAAGCGAGCCACCGGCTCGTCGAGCTCGACGTCGATGTGCAGGCCGGCCTGCTGATCGTGGTCGTGATTGTGACCGTGCTCGCAGCCGTGACAGCCGGGCAACGCTCGCTCGTTCAGGCGCGAGATGGTCGCGATCCGCTTCCCACCTGTGCGGACGCGGAACAAACCCTCGCCCGGGATGATCACGTACCCGCTGATCTCGCCCTTGTGGACCACGAACGACGCGGCCCCGCCATCGAACCCATCGAGCGTGCCGTTCCAGACGACGCCGCCCCGCGCATCGGTACGCAGCTCCGTGCGCGTCGCGACGACCTCGTACCCATCGACGAGCTCGAGCGTCAGCCGCTTGGAGTGATCGCGATCGGCGAGGAGCGCGCCATCGACCCACGCCAGCCGCGCGCCCAGCGATGGAGTCGCCGGAGCTGGGCGAGCCTTGGTCTTCACGCCCGAGAACAAATCGGGCGCAGGAGGCGCAGGTGGGGCCGCAACGGCAAGCGGGACCAGCGTCAGAGCCGCCAGAGCGGCGCCGAGCGCACAACGGGGACGCAGAGACATAGGTCTTCCCTCCAGACGGGCAGAGGACTCACACGACGGCCCTGGCCCGCTCCTTGCCCCAAATGTACGCGCGCCACGACCCGACGCCACCCGAACGGGCCCAAGCCGACACGCACGCAACGCCCCCGAAACCCCGCCCGGTGAGCCTCAGGGCCCCTGGCAGCCCGCCGGCAGCACGAAGTAGCAGTTGATGAAGTCAAAGAAGTCCTGGTCGTTCTGGTTCCCGTCGCCGTTGAAGTCGTACTGCTGGCGCGGGCCCGTCTGCGTGAAGTAGTCGTTCACCCAGTCGAAGAAGTCCTGGTCGTTCAGGTTCCCGTCCTGGTTCCAGTCGCACGCGCACGCCGGCGTCGCGTCGATCCCCACGAACGTGCTCGGATCGTCAAGATTGATCCACCCCGCGTTCGGGCACCACGCGTACCCGCGCAAGCGCCCCGCCTGCGCATCCACACGCGCCTGCTGGTTCGTTGCCGTCAGCGTCGCGCGCGTGTCGAAGTTGATCCACCCGAGGTTCTCCGCCCAGGCGAGCCCGTAGAGATCCCCGTTCGCATCGACGTTCACACCCGAGTCGATGCCGTCGGCGTTCGAGTAGTGGACCCCGTTGGCAGGCGACCCGTCGCCGAAGTTGATCCACCCGCAGGTCTCGCTCCAGGCAAACCCCGAGCAGTGCGTCGAGCCGACGTTCACGCCCGCGGCCCCGCCATCGGCGTCGCGGAAGTTGATGTACCCGATGTTCTCGCCCCAGGCGTACTTGTTCACCGGATCGATGTTCGTCTGCGCATGGGCAGCACCGGTGAGTGCACCGAGCGTGAGGCACGCCACGAGGAGTCGTGTTCGCATCATGAGTCTCCTCGCGGGCGCTTAGTAGACGATGTTGACGCAGGGATCGCACGCCTGGTCCAGCGCCGTCGGGTCGACGACGCGTGCACCGATGTTGCCCTGCACGATGTCAAGCCCGCCGATCGGCCCGAAGCTCGCGCTGTTCCCGGTCACGATATTGGACAGACCATCGACAGCCATCCCGCCCCCGTTGTTGGGGCAGGAGTTGTCCGCGATCCGCATGTGCGTGCAGGCGCTCTGGAAGTGCATCCCGAAGAGCCCGTTGTTCGTCGCGACGCAGCGGACATGCTCCCCCGTGCAGTTGTCCAGCAGGAACCCGTTGCCGCTGTTGCCGGAGGCGAGGCACTCGGGGGCCATCCACTTGACGGGCCCGATCGTCGACGAGCAGCGCACGCCGTCGCCGGTGTTGTCGCTGAACTCGCACTTGCGGAGCGTCACGCTCGAGCACTCGATGAAGATCGCGCCGCCCGCGCCCCCGCCGCCGCCCGTCCCGTTGAGCTCGCAGACGGTGTCGCTCGCACGGCACGTCCCATCGGCGCACCGGATCCCCGCGTGCCCATTACGCCTCGAGGTCGAGCCATGGACGTTCAAGGTCCCGGAGACCTCGATGCCGTTGGTCCCGTTGGCGTTCAGGTCGCACTGGTGAAGGACGAGGCAGCCGTTGTCACATCGCATGCCCGCCTCGCCGTTGTCGCAAGCGCGGCTCAGCCCAGAACTGAACCGACCTGGCCCGCAACGGAGCCCGTCGGCGCCGTTGTTGCTGGCGTCGCAGTCCGTCATGGAGCCCATGTCGGTCGTCTGATCTGGGCCGACGCAGTGCATCCCATGCAGCGAGTTCCCGCAATACGAGGACCCGTTCGCGAAGCACGCCCGCTCGCAGTACATCCCGCTCCCGCCGTTCCCGTCCATGGCGCAGCGCAGGACGTGGACGCGCCCGGGAAGGTAAATGGCGCCGCCGCCCGCGCCGGTGGCGTACATGGAAACCCCGTTGCCGCCGTTCCCGGAGTAGATGCAGGCATCCATGTGACAACGAACGGGCGAATCGACCGGGCAGCTGATGGAACGCCCGTCGCCGCCGTTGCCGGTGCAGACGGTCCCGCTGCTCCGAACGTGGACCTCGCAACGCACGGGGATGTCCATCGGGCACCCGTGCAGCGCGTTGTCCGTGTACATGCAGCGATCCTCGTAGAGGTAGCAACGCAGCGACGCCGTGGACAGCAAGATGCTCGCGCCCGAACCCGTGCAATTCCGGCACGCAAGATCGCGATGGACGATGTTCGACAGGTGCAGCCCGCCGGCAGCGGTGTGCACGTGCG
The DNA here is from genome assembly GCA_028285065.1 of Phycisphaerales bacterium. Taxonomy (GTDB): domain Bacteria; phylum Planctomycetota; class Phycisphaerae; order Phycisphaerales; family UBA1924; genus JANQQG01. Next base: position 303 of record JANQQG010000204.1, on the reverse strand, counting down.
ACACGCCATCACCGACGCAGTCGGAGACGTGCACGCCGTTGAGCTCGACGTCCGGGCAGTCCTCGCAGACCAGCCCGCCCTCGGTCCCCCCACCGCCACCACCACCACCACCGGCGATGTTCACGGCCTTGGAGAGCGCGGCACCCGCCTTGAACTTCGCCACACGCTTGGCGCGAACGCAGGAGCTCGAGCATTCGCTGATGCTGGAATCATCGATCAGGACCTCATCGCAGTCGGAGAAGTGCATCCCGTCACCGATGCAAGACGAGACGCGCGCACGAGTCGTCCGCGCCGCGCGGCACG
>JANQQG010000184.1 GCA_028285065.1 Phycisphaerales bacterium | reverse complement strand
GCGGCCCCGGGTGCTCGACCGTACCGTTGTCCTGGGTCCGGAGCAACGCCCACGCCCGAGCCCACCCCCTACGCCCCTACCGCCGCCCCCGGGGGACGGCACGGAGATGACGATGACCCTTGGTACGACCCTGACGCTGCTCGGATGCGGGCTTGCGCTGTCTGGCGCCCCGGTCTTCCCTGCTGCCGGCGCCCAGCCACCCGCCCCGGCTCAGCCCCCCGCGTCCCGCCCCGCCCCGCCGACCGTCGAGTGGGTCGACTTCCAGCGCGCCCTCTGGCGCCTGGACGCCGCTCTGGCCGGCACCGACATCGACAAGAGCGGCATCGTCCCGATCGTCGACCACGCGCACTTCGCGTGGCGCCAGGGGCGCCCGTGGAGCGGCGTCCGGCTCGCCACGGACCTCTCCTCGCTGCTGGAGACAGGCGAACGACTCACACCCGACGCGCGCACGCTCGAGTCGCTCGGCGTGCGCTTCGACAAGCCCGTCCTCGCGCTCAGCGAGGCGACCACGTGCAAGGCGACGGTCCTCTCACTCTTCCCCACGCTCGAAGAGGGCGAGACCGAACGCACGTTCGACTTTGCGCTCGTCCTCGAACCAACTGACGGGCAGGCAGAGTCGGTCGCCGTCATGGGATCGTTCGGCGTCACGGCGCAGGATGCCGGCAAGGCAGTCGTCGACATCGACGCGTCGTCAATGAGCCCCGGGGCCTACCGCGTCCTCGTGCGCACCGCCGACGGGGACCAGATCGAACGTGGCTTCTGGTACGTCGTGGATCGCCCGCTCGCCGAGGGACACGAAGAGCGGTCCCGACGCCTGCTCGCAATCAACGACGCCGCACTCGAGAGCGCCGTCGTCACGTGCTCCACGCGAAACGACCTGGTCACCGACACCCCCAGCGGCGAAAACGCCTACCAGTCGCAGACCGACCTGCTCGCCATGCTCGCCGACGTCGAGCGCGAAGTCGCGGCACTCGAGAGCGGGCAGAACCCCTACGCCAACCTCGAGGGGCACTCGTGGCGCCAGGTGCGCTTCCGCGACACCCAGCGGATCAACCTGCGGGTCTACGCACCGAAACTCGATGCGGAAGAGCGCCCCGGCATGATCATCGCGCTCCCCGGCGCAGCCAGCGATGAGAACGCGTTCATGGAGTCGCTCGGTCAGGGTGTCATCACCGAGTTCGCGGATCGGCACAACTGCGTCGTCGCAAGCGTGAACCTGATCGACGTCATGCCGGCGCCCGAGTTGTTCGACGCGATCCTCGAGTCGGTCACGAGCGACTACGACATCGACCCCGGGCGCGTCATCGTCGTGGGGCATTCGCTCGGCGGTGCGCCGACACTTGGCTGGGCGCGCGAGCGACGCGACCAGATCGCCAAGGCCGTCATCGTCGCCGGCATGGGGCGCCTCGACCCGCAGAAGCCCCCATCGCCGACGTACGTGATCGCGGGCGCCGAAGACCGCCTGTTCCCGTCGGATCGCCTGGCCGAGGGCGTGAGCAGGGGGCAGAGCCAGGGCGTGGACGTCCGCTTCCGCCTGCTCCCGAATGTGGGGCACTTCACGAGCGCCGCCGAGGGGCTGCGGATCGGCCTCTCATGGGCGCTCGGCGAGGGCGAGTAAGCTACGCACATGATGACCACCGCCCCAAACGCCACATCGACCGGACGGATCCTGCTCGCCGCCCTGCTGTTCGCCTTCGCCCTGCTCATGGGCGGGTGCGACAACAGGGTCACCTACGAGAACTTCCAGAAGATCAAGATCGGGATGGACCTGACCGAGGTCGAGGACATCCTCGGGCGGGGTGATCTGCAGGACAAGGCGGGCGGTGCCAACCTCGGCCAGTTCGGCCTGCCCAGCCGGGCCGCGGAGTCCAACGTCGACGTCTACGTCTGGGACGACGGCTCCGCCCAGATCATCGTGGAGTTCATCGACTACAAGGTCGTCGCCAGCTACCAACGCGGCCTCTGACCCCCTCCCCCCGCCCCTCCCCAGCGGGCTTCTTGTCGCGCGGCGGCGTCGGGTCTACCCTTGCCCTCGGCGGCCCCCGACCAGGGCCGCCCTCACAAAGCGGGCTCGTAGCTCAGTTGGTCAGAGCGCACCGCTGATAACGGTGAGGTCGGAGGTTCGAATCCTCCCGGGCCCATTGACGAAACCAACCCCGGCCCCGAGGTCGGGGTTTTTCGTGCGCCGGTTGTCTCACACGCCCCCGCCCCCTTCCCCAAGGAGCCCTCCCCGATGATCAAGCTGATGATGTGCCTCCGTCGCAAAGAGGGGATGTCGCGCGCCGAGTTCCAGGACTACTGGCGCAACAACCACGCGCAGCTGTTCATGCGCTTCGCTGACAGCTACGCCACCAAGAAGTACCTCCAGGACCACACCATCGACACCCCGATCAACGACGCCATCCAAGCGTCACGAGGGATGCGCGAGCCCTACGACGGCGTCGCCGAGGTCTGGTTCGAATCCGAAGGGGCGCTGATGAAGGCGATGGAGTCGCCTGAGGGCCAGAAACTCAGCGCACTCCTGCTCGAGGACGAGAGCAACTTCCTCGACCACGCCGGCTCGACCGCGTTCCTGACCCGCGAGGTCGAGTTCTAGCCGACCGAGCGCGGACTTCGTGAGTCAGTCGGCGCTCTTGGACGCGTTCCCCACCGCGTGCTCGAGCGCCAACAGCGCGTACGCCGTGATGAGGACGGGGTCGTTCTCCATCCACCGGTCGTGGACGCTCTTGAAGCTCCCGTCCGCGTTCTGCAGGCCCGCCAGGCGGTCGATCAGATCCTCGCGCCAGTTGCGCGTCGTGGTCGTCTCGGTGCCGTTCGCATCGGTCTCGATCGTGTCGATCGTCGCGCCGCCCCAGGCGTCGAGCGCACGGGCCATCGTCACGAAGTAGTAGTACAGACCCTGGTCGCCCATGCCCGGGTTCTCGTCGACCGTGTAGTTGCGACGGATCCAGCCGTACGCTGCCACGACGCGCTCGTCGTCGCGATCCAGGTTCGCGAACACGTAGCTCTTGAACCCCGCGTACGTCACCGACCCGTACGCACGCAGGCGGCTGACGACCGTCCCGTCGTCCATGGTCTCCTCGATCGTGCCGGCCATGGACTGCCCGGCGCGCCCGTCGACGGACTGCGCGTTCTCGACGGTCGCGTAGATGAACCCGCCCTGGCTGGAGCCGTCGGCGTAGTCCATGTCGTTGACCGAATCGAGCATCTGCGTGCGCTCGAGGAACTTCAGGGCGCGCTGGTAGGTCTTGTCGTCGGGCGACAGACCCGAGTCGTGCATGGCCTGGAGCATGACGTTCATGTTGGAGTTGTCGGGGCGTCCGTGACGCCCGTAGCCGACGCCGCCGTAGAACGGGTGGTCTTCGGCAACGGGGATCGGCGCTTCGTCGCCGCCCAGCGTGTCGTCGGAGTCTTCCGACCACTGGAGTCCCTGCAGAAACGCCTGGGCACGCGCGATCGCCTCGGGAGCGCGTGGCTCACCGCGCGCGTGCGAGAGGGCGCTCAGCGCGATCGACGTGTTGTAACTCGGGAGCAGCCGGTCGTAGATCCCGCCATCGGGCTGCTGCATGTCCAGGAGGTACTTCAGGCCCATGCGCACCGAAGCGTCCGTCTCGTCGATGCGCGGGTCGAGCAGCATGCCGTTGATGACCAGGCCGGTAAACGCGGGCATGTTGACCTGACGCCGAGCGCTCGAATGGCTCGAGTCGGGCGCGTTCCACGCACCGGTCGCCACGTCCTGCTGATCGCGCAGGTAGGCGAGCGCCTTGTCGATCGCCGTGCGGGCCTTGGCCTGGTGCTCCTCGCTGATGCCGGTCTTGCTGACCTGACCCGTCGCGGGAGCGGCAAGCATGAGCACGGCGAGAAGGGCGGGAACGAGCAGTCGCATCAGCGGCATCCGGAACTCCTTGGGCAGACCTGAGCAGGGTTCTACCGGCCAAACGCCCCGAGGTCGAGGCCGTTGCCTACTTCCCGCCCGAGGCACCCCGCTCACGCTCCAGAATCACGGCCGCAGCCGCGACGGCCGCCGTCTCGATCCGCATGGCATACGCCCCGAACGACGCGATCCTGGCCCCACCATCGCGGGCGCGAGCCAGTTCGTCGTCCGTCCACCCGCCCTCGGGCCCGATCAGGAGTCGGATCGTCTGGGCGCCCGACGGCTCGTACGCCACCCCGCTCGCGTCGGCGAGGACCACCAGCGTCCCATCGGCCCCGGCCAGCACGCGATCGAGCGCAGCCGCACGACCGATCTCGAGCAGGTACGGGCGCGCGCACTGCTTGGCCGCCTCCCCAGCGACGCGCTCGAGCCGGTCCAGCTTCGTCGGACGCGGATCCACCACCGTCCGCGTCGCGCGCAGCGGCGCCCACATCGCGGCCCCGACCTGCGACAGCTGATCGACCATCCCGCTCGAACGCTGCGCCTTGGGCGTCGCCGCGTAGACCTCCAGGCGCGGGCGATCCGGCTCGGCGATGCGGACGGAATCGACCTCGAGAACGAGGCGGGCATCTTTCGGACGCGAGCGGGGCTCGGTCGCCACGACCGTCGCGATCGCGATCCGCCCGCGACCGTCGAGCAGCTCGAGTAGGTCGCCCTCGGCGCATCGCTTGACGCGGGCGGCGTGGTGGGCCTCCTCGCCGAGGACCTCCACTCGCTCGCCCCGGGCGAGTTCGGCATCGGGTGTGAACAGGCGGTGCATGGCACACAGCATGGTCCGCCTGACCGGTCTGGGGCAACCCGAGGGGTCATAACACGCCGACAGGGCCGGTTTCTCGGGTCGACCGCCTGTTCGGGCGCGTCTGTTGGGAGGCGGTGCAAACGCACCCTTGAGTCGGGTGGTGCCCGGGTCGATCATCCGGGCAGGAGTTCTCTTTTCAGATGGCAGGCGGGACCGAACATCCGGAGCAGCCGGACCGCGACCTGGACCAACAGGTCTCGGAGCTGGTCAGCGAGTTCGAGAGCGAGGACGCCGCGCACGAGGCGACCCAGCAAGATGCCGCTGCGCCCGCGGATGCACCCGCACCGGCCGCCGACTTCGACGACGAGTTCGAGACCTTCGAGGAGTTCGAGGCGGCCAACCCCGCGCCGGCCGTCGCGGAGGGCGAGGCACCCGCACCGACGGATGAAGCGCCGACCCCCAGTGCGCCCGACGCCGCGACCCCGGAGGCGGACGAAGACGAAGCCGAAGACGACGACTCCGATTTCGCGCCCGTCGAAGCGATCATCGACACGGACACCGACGATGCTGCCGATGCTGCTGCCACGCCAGAGGCGGCAAGCGCTGACGCCGAGGCACCGACTGAGCCCGAGGCGGAGTCGGACGATCCGACGGTTGAAGCCGAGGCGGCAGACGAGACCCCCGAAGCACAAGTCGAAGCGGACGCGCCCGATGCGCCGGCCGAGGCCGAAGCACCCGAAGAGGCACCCAAGGCGCAGATCGAAGCCGATCGAACGGAGGATGCGCCCGAGGCGCAGGTTGAAGCCGAGGCGCCCGACGAGACGCACGAGGAGGCGGACGCGGCCGCGGCCGCGGTCGCCGAAGACGCCGCCATTGCCGAAGAAGCAGGCGTTGCCGGACCCGAACAATCCGATGAAGGCTTCGCGTCGATCAACGACCTCGACGAGACGCTTGCCGCAGCCGCTGCCGACGTCATCGAGGACGACGACTTCGCGGCCCCAGCGGCCGACGCGCCCGAGCCCGAAGCCGCACCCGCCGCCGCTGCCAGCCGACGCCCGAGCTTCTCGATCGACGGCGACAATGCGCCACCGCAAGCCGCGCCGGCGTCCGAGTCGAGCAAGCCCGAGCCCGCCGACGAACCGTCCCGGGAAGACGATGCGCCCAAGCAGAAGAATGCGGGCTTGGTCCGCGTCATGGTGGGCAAGGCAGAATCGCTGGTCGCCCCGGGCCTCGCGCGGATGTCGGATCGCGCCGAGCAAGTGTCGCCACGTGTCCGCGACAGCGTCACGTTCGTCGCACTCGGGACGATCTTCTGGGCCGCTGTGATCTGGGGATTCGTCGTGCTGCGCTCACCCACGGGGCCGGGCGCGGCACGCAACGAAGCCTACGAGCTGATCGCACCCGACCAGGACCTGCGCCCGGCAACGGAAGCAACGGACTGAGCAACCGACGGAAGGCTCACTCCAGCTCCACCCGTTCCGCGTCCGCGGGCGCCTCCGGCTGCAGCGACTCGACGAATGCGCGATCGACTTCCTCCCACGAGACGCCGAGCGCTGTCTCCGTGGCGAGCTGCACACCATCACCCGCAGCCAGACGGGTCATCCAGGCGTTGCGCTTGTCGCGTCCATACGTCTCGGAGATGTAGTTCACCATCACGTAGCCCTGCGCGTACACGAAGGGGTACAGGTTGACCGGCGTCTCGTGGAAGTTCTCCATCTGGTCCCACTCGACCAGACGGTCGCTCTCGGCCGCGCGCCGGATCATCGACATGTATCCAGCGTGCCGGCGCGGCTGGTACCGCATCGACGCCAGCTCGGCCATCCCCTCATGCGCCCACCAGGGCACCTCGAGCGACCGATCGCCGAGCGTCCCGGTCACCAGGTGCGCGTACTCATGCGCGAGCACCGCCTTGTACCGACCCGCCGAACCCGCACGACCACCGGCCAGGATCTTCACCGCCTCGTCCGGCTCGTACCACCCACCCAGACCCTCGGTGTAGCTGAGGAAGATCGACGCCTGCAGGTGCTTCATGCTCCGGTAGAGCTTCACTTGCACCGGCGCGACGCCCGGCTTCTGGAAGCCGTCGTCCACGTGCGCGCGCACCTCGGGAAGCAACTCCACCATCGCCTGCGCAAGCTCCGCCTGATCCGTGTGCAGCACGGAGTTGTTGTAGGTCCCGGGCTCACCGGCATCGGCGGGAGCCTCGGCCGTCGCGGCCTCCCACACCTCACCGGCGAACTTCCATCCGCCATCCTCCATCACAAACGAGACGGGGTACGCGATGCTCCGCTCGCGACCGCCCTCCATGCGCCACGTCATCACCCACTCGCACGTGACACGCCCAACATCCGCCGCCCCGGCATCCGGCTCCATCGGCGCCGTGGGCTCATCCTGAGTGACCCGCGACGGCACGCTCGGTGTGGCAGGACCCTCGTGCGGGTCCCAAACGAGCTGGACCACGAACTGCACGGGCAAGTGCCGGTCCAGGTCCTTTGCCCAGTTCTCCTGCTCCATCCGGAAGAACGAGTCCGCCTTGGACACGTGCGCCATGTACGCCTCTTGGTCACCCGCCAGGACCGCCTCCTCCATCTGATCAACGATCGCGCTGATCGCAAGACGCGCGGCCTCCGGCGCCTCGGGCCCGCGAGTCAGGGCGGCCGCGCACTGGGTACTCGTAAGCAAACCGACCAGGGACGCCGCCAGCAGGAACTTGCGCATCATGGCTTGAGACTCCGATCCCACCACCACCAACCCACCCCACGAGCCCCCACGCCCGTTCGAGATACCACGAACGCACCCACGCGTTGCGACGAACGAACAACCCCCGGACGGCGTACGGTAGGGTCGGACACGCAACCACGGCGCACACCCCCAAGTACCACCCACGACCCCCTTCCGCCCTTCGCCCACTCCCCGCCCCCGACCGGCTCCGCCAACAAGGACCGCCCCGATGCTCCGACGCCTCTTCACGGCAGCACTGCTCGCGACCAGCGCCCCCGCGCTCGCCCTCGGGGCGTCCATGGCCCAGCCGGAGGAGCCGGCGTCCTCATCGTCGTCCTACGTGCGCGCGCAGGAGAACAGCGAGGACTCATCGGTCGCGCTCGAGGTCAGGATCCGCAGGTTCACAAAGGAGGGCGCACCGGACGTCGTCCTCGCGGGGGCCGTGCACATCGCCGACCGCGCGTACTACGAGGCCTGCCAGGAACGACTCGACGCCTGCGACGTCGTGCTGTTCGAGGGCGTACGCCCCGCGGCCGCCGATCCGATCGACCCGTCGCTGCCCGATGCCGACAAGGCCGCCGCCACCGAGGCACGGATGCAGTTGCTGACCAACCTGCTCGTCGCATCGCGACGCCAGCTCGGCGCGTTCCCCGAGGACATGGACGCTTTCGCAACCACGGCCCCCGAGAACGTGCGCAAGTTCGCGAGCGCCATGACCGGCGACGGCTGGGGCAACCCGTTCACCCTCGAGGTCATCGAGACCGACGACGGCCAGATCGCACGACTCACCAGCCTCGGCGCGGACGGCGCCCCCGGCGGCGATGACCATGACGCCGACCTCACCACCGAGACCGAAGCCATCCGCGCAGACGCGAACCCCGAGCGTGGCGACTCGGGCAACATCCAGCTCAAGCTTGCAAAGGCGCTCGGTGTCGAGTTCCAGACCGACATCATGGACTCCTCCAAGCCCCACTGGCGCAACGCCGACATGACCATGGAGGCCCTGACCGAGCGCCTCGTCGAGGTCGGTGCAGACGAGACGCAGATCCTCAAGATGCTCGACGGCAGCTCGCTTCAGGCCAAAATGGCCGGCCTGCTGCTGAACATCATCTCCATGAGCCCGCGCATGTCGGCCGTCGCGAAGATGATGGTCATCGACATGCTCCCCCGCGCCGAGGACCTGACCGGCGCGATGGGCGACCCCGACAGCGCCGACGCCAAGGCCATGAAGGTCATCCTCGAAGACCGCAACGTCTTCATCGTGGACTACCTCAAGGACCTGCTGGCGGTAGAGGGCGACGACCACGACTCGATCGCGATCTTCTACGGCGCCGGCCACATGCCCGGCGTCGAGGAGATGATCATGGCCGATCTGGGCTATGAGCCCGGCGAAGACGAGTGGCTCCGCGCGATGAGCGTCTCACCCAAGGACGCGAACATGAGCGAACGCGAGTTCTCATCCATGATGACGATGATGCGCCGCATGATCGAGCGCCAGCTCGAGCGCCAGAAGCGGTAGCCGAACCAACCGCTCAGAACGCCGCCTGCTTCGGCGCACGCGGGAACGGGATCACGTCCCGGATGTTCTGCATGCCCGTCACGTACTGGATCAGACGCTCGAAGCCGAGCCCGAACCCAGCGTGCGGCACCGTCCCGTACCGGCGCAGATCCCGATACCACCAGTAGTCGTCCTTGGGCAGCCCCATCTCATCCAGACGCGCGTCGAGGACGTCGAGGCGCTCCTCGCGCTGCGAGCCGCCGATGATCTCGCCGATGCCGGGCGCCAGCACGTCCATGGCCGCGACGGTCTTCCCGTCGTCGTTCATGCGCATGTAGAACGCCTTGATGTCCTTCGGGTAGTCCACGACGATGACCGGCTGCTTGAAGTGCTCCTCGGTCAGGTACCGCTCGTGCTCGGACTGCAGGTCCTTGCCCCACTCGACCGGGAACTCGAACTTCTTCTTCGCGCTCGTCAGGATCTCGACCGCCTCGGTGTACGGGAGCCTGCGGAACTCGGCCGTCGCGACCGACTCGAGCTGATCCACGATCCCCTTTTGGATCCGGTCGTCGAAGAACTTCATGTCGTCGGCACGCTCGTTCAGCACGCGACCGATCAACGCCTTGAGCATGTCCTCGGCCAGCTGCGCATCATCGGCCAGATCCGCGAACGCGATCTCCGGCTCGATCATCCAGAACTCCGCCAGGTGGCGGCTCGTGTTCGAGTTCTCCGCGCGGAACGTCGGACCGAACGTATACACCTTGCTCAAGGCGCAGCAGTACGTCTCGACGTTGAGCTGACCGGAAACCGTCAGCATCGACTCACGACCGAAGAAGTCCTGGGCGTAGTCGACCGCCCCGTCGCTCATCGGCGGGTTGACGCTGTCGAGCGTGGAGACCCGGAACATCTCGCCGGCGCCCTCGCAGTCACTGGCCGTGATGATCGGTGTGTGAACCCAGTAGAACCCGCGATCGTGCAGGAAGTCGTGGATCCCCTTGGCAAGGCAGTGCCGCACGCGCGCCACGGCCCCGAACGTGTTCGTCCGCGCCCGCAGGTGCGCCACCTCGCGCAGGTACTCGAACGTGTGGCGCTTCTGGCTGACCGGGTACGTGTCCGGATCGTCGACCATGCCGACCACGCGGATGGCCGTCGCCTTCAGCTCCACGGCCTGCCCCTTGCCCTTGCTCTCGACGAGCTCGCCCTCGGCCTCGATCGAGCAACCGGTGGTCAGGTGGCTGATCTCGCTCTCGTAGTTGGCGAGGTCGGCGGGCGCGACGATCTGGAGCGTGTCGAAGCAGGAGCCATCGCTGAGGGCGATGAAGGAGAGACCTGCCTTGGAGTCACGCTTGGTGCGGACCCAACCATTGACGGAGACCGACTGCCCGATCGTGGCGCCGTCGCGAGCCTTGAACACGTCATCAACACTGACCCGGGTCATCGTTCCGCCTCCTGGTGGCTGTAGGAGGCGATGGTAGGTGGGCGTGCCCCAAAAACGACCAACCCCGCCGTTGTCGGGCGGGGTCGGCAGCTCGCCTCCGTGCTCTCTCACTCCGGCACTCCCCCGGCTCTCCTCCGAGGGCTCTCTCTCCGCCGCTCTCCCTGCCCTCTCTCGCCTCCGTTTCCCGGGCGCCGAGCCTTTCGGCTCGGCCTCCCTGCATCGCCCGGGGTGGTGGGTCGGCGGGGCGTGTCGTGGGCGAGCAAAGGCGGCTCGCGTCCATGCGTGCCGCCCCCGTGCCCGCATTGGCATCGGACCGAACCGGGACCGGATGAAGCCCAAGTGCGCCCAAACCGCACAATCGGAACAGTCACCCAGACCCCTACCCTCTGGGCGTGCCTGACGCGGGTTTCAACGTGCTGGGGATGACCGGAACGGGGTACGCCGAGACGTGCGCGCGCCTCGGTCGGCCCGGCGGCCATGCCGGGGCCCTCGACCGCTACCGGCGTCTGTTCCGCGACGGAGAGGCCGCCGATCCGCTCCTGCTCCCCGAGGGCGGCAAGCTGACCCCCCCACCCGTCGCGACGCGCCTCGTCAGCCAGAGCGACGAGGGCGAGGTCGTCAAGTTCACGAGCACGGTGGCCGGCGCCTCCGGATCGCAGGCCACCCACGAGACGCTTGAGACCGAGTCCGTCGTCATCCCGATGATCGGGCGCAAGGGCGTGCTCACGCACACGCTGTGCGTCTCCAGCCAGGTCGGCTGCGCGATGGGGTGCACGTTCTGCCAGACGGCACAGATGGGACTCGTCCGGAACCTCACGCCCGCCGAGATCGTCGCGCAGTGGTTCAACGCCCGCCACGTGATCGGCTGCGAGACGATCACCAACATCGTCTTCATGGGCATGGGCGAGCCGATGGACAACCTCGACGCCGTGATGCGCGCGATCGAGATCTTCGCGGATCACAACGGGCCATCGGTCAACATGTCGAAGATCACGGTCTCGACGGTCGGGCGTCTCGACGGGATCGCGCGCCTCGCCGAGCGCGTGCAGACGCCCGGGTGGCACCGGCTGGGCCTCGCGATCAGCCTCAACGCGCCCAACGACGAGATCCGTTCGTCCATCATGCCCGTCAACCGTGGCATGCCGATGGCGGAGCTCCGCGAGGCCGTGGAGGCGTGGCCGATCTACGGCGCCAGCAAGATCTGCTTCGAGTACGTGCTGATCCCGGGCGTCAACGATGGACCCGAGCACGCGACGGAACTCGCCTCATGGGTTCGGGGGCTCCCCGGCCTCGTCAACGTGATCCCCTACAACCCGCGCGACGACTCGCCGTGGCCGGCGCCGCGCGAGGAAGACGTCGACGCATTCGTCCGATGGCTGACCGACGAGGACATCTACGTCAAACGCCGTCGCACGAAGGGACGCGACACCATGGCGGCCTGCGGGCAACTCGGCAACCCCGCGCTGCGCACGCGACACAAGCCGAAGCACCTGCGCGACGTGACGATCAGGTCAAGCTGACGAAGCCGCTACGAGAGCGCCTCGCGGGCCGCAGCGATGTTGGCCCGCAGGTGCTCAGCACTCGTGGTACCAACCACGACGGATGACAGCGCCTCGCCACCCTCGCGCACGACCCATCGCAGCGCGTCGCCCGGATCGCCGGCGTGCCCCGACTCGAGCGCCTTCTTGATCAGGATGCCGACGCCCCGCTCATGGGCGTCGCGGATCGCGGACAGCTCGTCGGAATACGCCGGGTTGAGCGTCGCCATGACGACATCCACCCCTCCCTCACTCACCGCGACCTCGAGCCCCTCGGCCGACTTCGTGCTCATGCCGATCGCGCGGACGAGCCCACGTCGCTTGAGGTCGGCCAACGCGTCCAGCGTGCCCATCGAGCGGACGATCTCCGCGTCGCGCCCGTCGGTGTGGACGAGCACAACATCGAGATGGTCGATGCGCAAACGCTCGAGCGAGCGGCGCACGGAGACACCCATGTGCTCCGGCGAGAAGTCGTAGCTGGACTCGGCGCTCGCCTCGTCGAACTCCTCACCCGCCTTCGTCGAGATGATCCACCCATCGCGCCCGAGCCCGAAGAAGTCGTCGGCGGCCAGTCGCTCGCCCAGACGCTGCTCACTGACCCCGTACGCGGGGGCCGTGTCGAGCAGGTTGACGCCCAGCTCCGCAGCCGTCCGCAAGAGCTCGGCCACGCGCTCGTCGCTCGGGAGCGTCGGTGTGCCCGGGTGCTTGAGCCCGCGCGTGCGCCCGATCTTGACCAGGCCGAGGCCGATCAGCGGGACCGAAAGACCGGTCGTCCCCAGCGGGCGGAGGGGGCTTGGAATGGGTGAGCGATCGCTCATCGGGAGGTTGTAGCACGCCCGGCGCGGGCGAGCAGTGTCAGATGCGCGACCACGCCAGCTCCTCGCGCTCCCAGGGCAACGCTGCCACCGGAGGCGGGGCGTGCAGGTCGGACGAGACCTTCGGTTGACGCGCCGGGACCCCGCCCATCAGGTCCTCCACGATGTCGGCCACCAGCGGCGCGAACGCAAGCTTCGTCGGCCAAGCAGCCACGACCCGCGTCGCCTCGATCCCCGGCTTGAGCCCCTCCCACGAAATGGGCGTCACCACGGGCTCGTCGGGCCGCCTGCCGCCCTTGGTCAGACCCTCGGCCCGCTCCCACCAGAGCGTCGCGAACTCGGCCCGTTCGACCTCGCTCGCCAGCCACGGCAGACAGGCGCACAACTCATCGCGGGCCGCACGCATCTGCGCCTCCGGATCGCGTTCGATGCCCTTCTCGGCGATCCCGCCGCCAACGTTCCAGACCATGCGCCCGGTCGAGTCCGGCTGGCTCGTGACCGTCACGCGCGGAGTCGTCGAAGGGCCGACGCAGTGCGCAAACAACTCCGGCAGACCCGGCGAGCGCACGAACACCTGGTGCAGCGGGCGGCGCTGCATCAGGATCCGATCGAAGCGTCGCTCGGGGTCGGTCGTGCGCGCGCTGGCCGCGATCCGATCGAGGATCGCCTCGTTCCCGCCTCCTGCTGTGAGCACGGTCATCGTCGGGCTGACGGACAGTTCCGGCCCGCGCCCCGCCCACCCGGCGGGATCGACGCCGGGGACGATCCGCCGGCGCAGGCGGAAACGCCCCTCTCGTCCGACAATCGGGGGATCGAACAAGAACGCATCGGGGCCGTCGATCGCGATGATCGGGTCGTCGACGCAGCCGACCAGCGCGTGGGCCAGCGACGCGGGATCGACGACCTGCTCGTCAACGCGGTAGATGCTGATGCCGTCGTCCGCATGGGCATAGGCGCTCTGCCAGTCACGCCGCTCGATGGCGCGCCCGGGCGTGCGCACGGCGCGCGATGCGACGGCTCCCGCCAGACGCGATGCCAGCGAGCCGGTCGTCCACAGATCGTGAAAGTCCGAAAGCACGCGCGCAGTCTCGAGCTGCAGCTCCCCCCGGCCCGCCAGGCACCCCTGCCAGCGCGCCGGCATCGGAGCGATCGCGCCCGCGGCACGCGAGGCCTTGCCCGTCAGCGCGTACTTCACGCCGCCGTGGATGATCCCCTGGCTCCCGATGGTCTGCCCATCGGCGATGTCCGCTGCCTCGACGGTGATGCTCGAGTAGCCGATGCGTGCAAGCCGCGCGCGGAGCCACAAGCCGGTGATCCCCGCGCCGACGATCAACACGTCCGGACGCGCAACGGGCACGCGCGCCTCGTCGAGCCACGAGGCGGCCGGTTCGGACGGGTTGACGCCGGGGTCGCTCACGCGCCGGAGTCTATGGGGCACGGGGGGACGGGATGGCGAGACGCTACGATCGCAGCCCCATGGCGTCGCCCCCACCAGCCGCGCGATCCCCACGACCCGCGAGCGTGCGCGCGCCCGGCCGCCCACGGCGCGGCTTGCTGGCGCTCCTGGTGATCTACGCGGTCGCCCTGGCGTTCTCTCACCTGGTCACCGGCCCGGGCGACCCCGCGCTGGACGCACCGCTCCCAGCGGGCCTCAAGTCGATTCAGCTCCCCGCGTTCGACGACAACGGGCCCGTGCCCGATACGGCACGACGCCTCGTCTACGCCGAGTGGACGCCCGACAAGCCCGTCGATCCGAGCCAGCCCGTTGTCGTGCTCGTCCACGGCTCACCCGGCTCGCAAGAGAGCTTCGGCGCACTCGGGCCACAACTCGCGGCCATGGGCCACCGGGTCATCGCGATGGACCTGCCCGGGTTCGGGCGCTCGTCGCGACGGGCGCCGTCGTACTCGATCCGTGCGCACGCGCACGCGGTCATCGCGCTGATGGAGCGACTCGACATCGAGCGAGCGCACCTCGTCGGCTTCAGCCTCGGCGGAGGCGTGATCCTGTACACCCACGAAGTCGCGCCCGAGCGCAGCGCAACGCTCACGTTCCTCGCCTCCATCGGCACCCAGGAGAACGAGGGTTCCGGCTCGTACCACTGGGAGCACACCAAGTACGGCGCCATGCACGCGCTGACGGCCTGGCTGCCCGAGGCTGTCCCGCACTTCGGGCTGCTCCCCCCGCACGACAAGCGACTGCCGTGGTCCCGGAACTTCTGGGACACCGACCAGCGCCCGCTGCGCGAGATGATGCGCATGCTCGACGTCCCAGTGCTGGTCCTGCACGGGATCAACGACCCGCTCGTCGCGCCCTGGGCCGCACGCGAGCATGCCGAGTTGATCCCGACGGCCTCGCTGGTCATGACACGCCACTCGCACTTCCTGCCCTTCCTTCAGCCGCGAGAGACGGCAACGTGGCTCGACGATTTCTTCGATCGGCACGCGCGACCCGGCGTGGCCCCCGCTCGCGAGTTCATGGATCTCGCGCCCGTTGATCCGGTGCTCGATGGGTGGTTCGGCGCGGGCGTGACGGATCGTGCGTTCACGTTCGTGCGCACGATCCCCTGGTGGGGCGTGCTGCTCATCCTGGCGCTGCTCGCGCTCTCGTTCGACCGCGCGACCGCCGCGGGCGGAGCGCTCCTCGCGGCCCCGATCGTGATCGACTTCGTGATGCTCATCGCCGCCCTCGCGCTCAGCGTGATCCTGCGTGTGCTCATCATGGCGCTGATCGCGCGCGTGACCGGGCGCGCCACCGCTACAGCGAGCACGCACGACTGGGCAAGGCGTCTCCGCGAGCACCCTGTACGCACCGGCTTCGCCTGCGCATGGCGCGACGACCTCCGCGCCCGCTGCGGCACGGGCATCGGCCAGGGTGTCGGACGCGGCGCGCCACTCCACGCCTCGTTCGTCATCTCACTGGCGATCGGATCACTCCTCTGGGGTGCCGCGACGTGGCTCGGCGCGACCATGGTCAGCGCCCCCATCGCCGACGCCCCCCACTACCCGCTCGGCGCCTGGTCGGTCCTGCTCGCGTTCCTCGCGGCATACCTGATCGGGACCCGCTTCGATCGGCTGTTCACGACCATCGGCCGTCGTCGGGCCTGGGTGGTCGTCAGCCGTGTCTGGCGTCACGAGTTCTGGCCCTCGCGGGTCGCATACGCACCGCTGGCCCTGTACATCGCGTGGCTGAGTCTGCGCCATCGGAACCCGCTGGTGTTCACGTGCGTGAACCCCGGGATCGCAAACGGCGGCGGTGCCGTTGGGGAATCCAAGGGAGCGATCCTCGGAGCGATGAGGCTCGGCGAGCACGAGTTGCCCGTTCGCCCGGTCCCAGCCGGGCCACCACCGACCGAACGCGCGCGAACGTGCGTCGACCTGATCCGCCACGACGCAGCGCTTCGTGGTTACCCGGTGATCCTCAAGCCCGATGCCGGCTTCAAGGGCCATGCCGTCAAGCTCGTGCGCACGGAGGACCAGTTCGAGCCCTACTTCCGCTCGATGCGCTCCGACGCGATCCTCCAGCGCTTCCACCCCGGCCCAGGCGAGGCGGGCATCTTCTGGGTGCGCAACCCGAACGCGTCCGAGGGCGAGCCCGCCGGGCGGATCTTCTCCGTCACGCTCAAGTCGTTCACGGAGATCGTCGGCGACGGTCG
>JANQQG010000191.1 GCA_028285065.1 Phycisphaerales bacterium | reverse complement strand
ACCTGCGGCTGCGCCTGCCGTCCGCGCGTGCGCGTCGTCGGCATGCTTCCATCGTGCGCACGCTCGCGTAGACTCGGGCGATGACCACGAAACCTGATCCCGGCGCACATCTCGCGGCCATCACCACCCGGCGCGCGCGCGTCGCCGAGGCGTGGTCTCTGACCGACGAGGTCGTGCTGATCCACGCCGGCATGCCGATCGGCGTGCCCGGTGGCGCCGACCGCTGCTACCGCTTCATCCCCCACGCTCACTACCGCTACCTGGCGCATCCGGCCAACGAGGTCTGCCCCGGCGGGGTCGTGGCGTTCGACCCGCGCGAGGGGTGGGTGGACTTCGTGCCGGTCGTGACGGCTCAGGATCGTGTGTGGGAGCGGGTGCCGCACTACGAGGGGCGTCCGATGACCGAGCTCCGCGCGTGGGTGGAGCACCGCCTGGGTCAGCGGCGCGACGGGAGCGGCCTGGCGCTGCTGGGCGTCGCGCTGGCCGATCTCACCTCGGACCGCACGCTGAGTGCGAACCTCGGAGAGCTGCTCTTGCACGCGAGGCGTCCCAAGGACGAGATCGAGCTTGAGCGCATGCGCGATGCGGCGCGCGCGACGGCCGCGGGGTTCGCGCGAGCGCGCGAGGTGATCCGACCGGGCGTGACGGAGCGCGAGGTGCAGATCGAGATGGAGGCCGCCATGTGCCGCGCGGGCGCGGACACCACGGCCTACGGCTCGATCGTCGCCAGCGGTCCCAACGCGGCCGTGCTCCACTGGATGCCCGGCGATCGCGTGATCGGCGAGGACGACCTCGTGCTGATCGACGCGGGCGCGGAGGTGGACGGGTATGCCGCCGACGTGACGCGCACGTACAGCGCCGGTGGCGAGCTGAGCGGGCACCGTCGCGCGATCCACGACCTGGTCCTGCACGCCCAACGGCGCGCCGTTGCGGCGTGTATCGACGGGGCGGAGTGGCTGGCGATTCACTTCGGTGCGGCACGCGACGTCGTGGCGGGGCTGATCGCGATGGACCTGATGCGGGGCGACCCTGAGGATCTTGTCGAGCGGAGCGCACACACGCTCTTCTTCCCGCACGGCGTCGGCCACCTGGTCGGTCTCGGCGTGCGCGACGCGAGCGGGCGTCTGCCCGGGCGCGAACCAAGCCCCCGCGCGCCGAGCGCATTACGCATGGACCTGCCGCTCGCGCCCGGGTACGTGCCGACGGTCGAGCCCGGCTGCTACATGATCGAGGGCCTGCTTGGCGACGAATCGCTGCGGACCAAGTACGCCAAGGACGTCAACTGGACCCTGGCGGACGAGCTCCGCGGCATCGGGGGTGTGCGGATCGAGGACGACGTGGTGGTGCGTGCGTCGGGCGAGCCCGAGAATCTCACGGCGGCGATCGGGATGTGAGCGACAGCCTCGGCCTCGGCGGAGTATCAGCCGCTCAGAGTCGCTGTTTCATCCGATACACGTACTTGATCTCTGGCATGCCGTAGCCATCCGCGCGCTCCTTCCACCCATGCACGAGCGGCTCAACGAGAATCTCGAGGAGCTTGTAGGGCAGCATGGGGAGGTTGGCCGGGTTGAGGAGCGTAGGCGCCTCATCGATCAGCTTGACACCAAGCCGTGACAGCAGCCTGCGGTCAGACTTCTCGATCGCCCCCTCAAATGCGAGGAGCTTGGCCTGGAGTTCAGGGCCGAGCTTGCACTCGGCGTACGCCATCACGTCCTTGAACTCACCGTTGTTGACCCCTGCGCCACAGGCTGCAACGTGCTTGGAGACATGCTCGATATACGTCGGCACGACCCGCTTGCGCGCGCCCTCAACCTCCGTCCTCGCCCTCCGCGAGGCGCCGCAGGTCGAGCACCGAACTCGACCACGCGCCCTCGTACCGGCTCACCCATCGCTCGTACATCTCCCGGAGGGGGACCGCGTTGAGCTGGTTCCATCGCTTGCGCCCCTCACGCCTCACCGTCACGAGGCCCGCCTCGTCGAGTTGGTTGAGGTGGCGCATCACGGCATAACGAGTCAGATCCGGAAACGCCTTCACCAGTTCGCCAGTCATGCGCGGGCGCTCGTGCATCAAGTCCACCATGCGACGTCGGACCGGATCCGACAGCGCGCGAAACAGCTTGTCCAGTCGGTCGTCGTCCATGGCGCGCCCCCCTCGGCGCCCCCGCTCCCGTCAGGCGTGCCAATCGTACGCCGACTCCGGGTCACGCCCCGGACTCGACCAATGGCTTGAGGTGCTCCCCGATGAGGAACTCCCAGGCAGCCCTCGCCCCCTCGATGTGCCCGTCGGTCGGGCCGACTGCGCGGTGGCGAACGGTCACGCTCGACGAGGACGCATCCTGCCCCTCGTCGATCCGCAACGAGACGTGCGAGATGGTGGGCGCGCTGAAGAAGAGCGGGCCGTGAAGCTCGAGCAGGCGCGGCTCGAGGATGACCTGGACCGTCGCCCACCAGTGGCCCTGGTGTTCGCCGAGGTCCCGGTAGAGTCGCCCCCCCGGGAACGCCTCCAGGCGCAACGACAGGTCGGCACCACCCGGGAACTGGACCATCCACTCGCCGATGCGCCCGACCATGCACGACCAGACGTGCCGGACTGGCGCGCGTACACGGGACGTCACCTGCACGTCGAGGACCTGCGGCACCTCAGGACCCGCGCCCGCGCTGGACACCTGGTCGATCATCTCGGACTCCCTCCTCGGCGCGCACGGCATCGCCGAGCCCAGCGTACACCGACGCCGGCACCCGGCGACGCCGGAACAAAGCGGATCGTCGCGCCACTCAGTGGACGTCGATCTCTACGTAGGCGGCGAAGACACCGACGTTCAGCCTCCGGCTGTGGGCGCCATCAACCTCGATCGTGTACGTCCCGGGCCAGAGGCCATCGAAGAGAAACAGGCCGTCCTTGTCGGCGCTCGTCTGGCCAACGACCTTGCCGGCGCGCAGGAGCATGACGTCGGCCCCGGGAAGCCCCTCGCCGGTCTTGGCCATGGCCACACGACCGCCGATCGAGGCCGTCAACGCCGGAAGGGGCGGGATCGCACCGGAGGCCGGTGCCGCGGGTGCGAGCGAGGCGATCGCGCCGGTGCAGATGAGCGCCGACGCGGCGGCGACGCCGCCGAGACGTCGCAGACCGCTTCTGCCGGTCTTGTTGGTGTGGGTCCTCATTGGGGTGATCTCCTACGAAAGCGTGGCGGAACCAGCCCGGACGCCCCGGGCCATCATGTGCGATTGTTCGCACATATACAAGGATGCCACGGAGCAAGGAGCCTGTCAAGAGGTGTGAGAACAGGATTGGAACGCCCGTGACACCAGGCCGGGCGTCACGCAACAGCACCGACCCAACGCGGTACCGCCCGAGCCGGGCAACCACACAAGGGACCGGCGGAGGCCCTCCATGCTGAACGTCGCGATCGCCCTCTGGACCTGCACCGCCCCACCCGTACCGATGACCGACGGGAGCGCGCGCCTGATTCCCGTCGCGGTCACCAACGGACGAACGATGGACGTCGAACTGGGCGACCTCGACGCCGACGGGCATCTGGACCTGGTCCTCGCGACCGAGTTCGGCCAGAACGCCGTGCTGTTCTGGCGGGGGTCGCGGTACGAGCACGACCCGGACGCGCTCCCGCAGGGGATCGTGCGCGACTCGGAAGACATCGCGATCGCGGACCTGGACGGTGATGGTGATCTCGATCTCGTCTTCGCCACCGAGGACGATCAGGTCAACGAGTTGTACCTCAACGACGGGGCCGGCCGTTTCACCGACGTGACCGACCGGCTGCCGGTCACGGGCGTCTCCAACAGCGTGGCCGCCTTCGACGCGGACAACGACGGGGATGTGGACCTCCTCTTCGGCAACCGCGCCGAGAACGACCTCCTGCTCAACGACGGGACGGCGCACTTCGCCGTCGCCCCGAACGCGATGCCGGCGCAACGCGACACGACGCAGGACATCGAGCTCGGCGACATCGACGGTGATGGCGACCTCGACGTGGTGCTGGCCAACGAGGGCGCCAACCGCGTGCTGCGTAACAACGGGGACGGGACGTTCGCCGACGTGACGGCGGAGACGATCGGCGTGCGCGCCAGCGAGGAGACACGCGAGGCGGACCTGGCGGACGTCGATGGTGATGGGGACCTCGATCTGTACCTCGCGAACGTCGGCTGGGCGGGGCACTCTCCCCAGGACCGACTGCTGATCAACGACGGATCCGGCGTGTTCACGGACGAGACCGACGCGCGCCTGCCGACGCTCCCGGAGTTCAGCCTCGACGCGGACTTCGCGGACCTGGACGCCGACGGCGATCTCGACATCGTGCTCGCGCGGATCGCTCAGGGGCTTGGACGCCCCATCAGCGTGCTGCTCAACGACGGATCGGGGCGGTTCAGCCTGAGCAACGACGGCGTCCCAGCCGCATCGGTCGGTCACGCGATCGATGTAGAGATCGCGGACCTCGACCATGATGGGGTGGTCGACGTGTACGTCGGGAACCACCTGCCGCGCGACTACGTCCTGGTTGGAGGGGGCGCGGAGTAGCGGCCCACAGCTATGGAGTCGGCGTCGACTCCGCGGGTGGCTCAGCGTCGCGCCGGCCCCATTGAACGATCCTGGCCAGTGCATCGCGTTCAGATTCTGGGAGCGACTCGACGTGCGCTCGCAGGAACGCCGCGTCGTCGGCGTGGGCCGGCTCGACGCGATGAGGCTCGTCCTCCTCGAGGAGTTCGACGAGTTCCGCCCAGTTGGTCGGGCCCCAATACCAGAGCTCGCGCCGCAGATTGCGCGAGATCTTCTCGAGGTAGATCGCCGCGATCCAATCCGCTGGCCATTCCCGCAGCATCGCATCCCGGACGCTCGCAAGGTCCGGCGTGTCCTCCCGGTAGCCCAGACGCGGCGGCGGGTTCCAGTGCGGCGGGTAGTCACCCGCCTCCTTCCGCGACATCAAGGCGAGCGCCGTATCGACGTCCCCCGCCATGAGCAGACGCTCCGCTTCGCGCCGGTTGATCTGCTCCGGTTGGCTGACAACCAGCAGCGGCACGAACGCGACGACGGAGACCAACGCGAGCGTGAGAAGCCCGCGCGATCGTTCTTCCCCATCCCCTGGGGCCGGCTGTGGCCATCGCGGCACGAACTTGAAGGCTGCGACGAGCGCGCCGATGACCCAGATGGGGGCCGTCGCGATCGAGAAGAACCCGACGAGGAGCGTGATGCTCGAGACGAGAGCATCACGCTCGGTGTGCCGCAACCCACCCATGATGTCGATCACCGGTGTCGGGACGAGGGTGACCACCGCGATCACCACGGCATCCGCGAAGAACATGACGAGGAAGAACGCTGTGATCCGACGCACCCCATAGATCACACTGACCACGCGGACCATCAGTGCGACGCGCCAGGCCGCGACGAGCGCGAGCGTCCAGAGGTTCACCCCGATCGCGTCGACCGGCGACAGCATCCGCTCGTACGGGATGGCGTAGAGCCACGCCATCGGCGCCGTCATCCAGAAGAGCCCGAGGAACGAGCGGTATGCCCGGAGGAACGAGGGAGGCTCGCCCTCGCCATCCTCGCGGTTGAACATCGCGGAGCCGTGGATGATCAGGAACAGCAGCGTGCCAGACGCCAGGGACGCGCCAAGCGGACGCAGCGCGTGCCACGGCTCATGGACAAGGTCCTCCCCGTCGTACTCGCGCGCGAAGCCCGCGGAGAGCACGAAGATGGCGCCGATGAGGATGGACCAGCGCGACGATGCGACGCTGATGATGGCGTCGCGGGATCCGAGCAAGTATCGAGGGAGCGTCGAGGCTCGCATCGCTTGTCGCCTCCGTGCTCGGACAGGTGCGCACACGTCGCGCGCGGAACTGCAAAGTGGAGCCGGGGGGAGTCGAACCCCCGTCCCGGGCCGGTCGGACTGGCGCCTCTACGCGTGTAGTCGTGTGGTTTGAGTTCGCCTTGACGACGGGCACAGACACCCTTCGTCGCGGCTAGTGATCCGGTGCGTTTCCTCGCCCCTGCGCCCGGCTCACGCCGCGCATGGATCCAGCCCGAAATCAGTGTCCCGCCCGCTATCGGGCGTCGCGAGCGGGACAGGCATGCCTGTATCAGGCAGCCAGAGCAAACTGCGGGTTGGCAGTTATCAAGTGGTGCATACTTTTTACGAGTCCAGCATGCTCCTCGACGCGCCACACCAATCCTGATGCCGTCCGGTCGAAAACCAGTTCGGCCCCATGTTGTCAAAGAACGGCACGCGTGAGGCGCACCCGGCGGCGGACCGCACTCATCGAGTCCGGACGCCGCACTCTTGAATATACGCACGCCACGCTGCCGGGTTCAGGGGGATGGTCCGCACGACCGGATGCGCCAGAGGACAACATGACGTCAGCTCGGACGAGCCGACTCGCCCCAAAGTCGGGTGGCGCAGGGCCCGATAGCACCGAATGCCGTCCACGAGCGCCGGTTGATCCGCGGCCACTTGCCGCGCACGCATCAATCCCGTGGGCGAGGCGTACGAGTGCTCTCAGACGAGTTCCTGGACATCATCACCGCCGGTGAGACGAGCCTCGAGGACCAACTCGGGCGCCTCATGGGCCTCGGCTGCGACCGCCTCGGGTTCGAGCTCGGGATCGTGTCGCGCGTCGAGGACGGCACGTACACCGTCCGCGCCTGCCGCACGCCCGCTGACCTGCCCATCGGCGTCGGCGACACGTTCCCGCTGGAACAGACGTTCTGCTGCCAGACGCTCGCGGCCGACGGACCGGTCGGGTTCAATGACAGCACGGGCACCGAATGGGCGTCGCACCCGGCGTGCCGTGAGTTCGGCCTCAACGCCTACCTTGGCGCCCCGATCACGGTCGGCGGGCGCGTGTACGGCACCGTGAACTTCTCGGCGCGACAAGCGCGCCCCGACCCGGTCAGCGAGGACGAGCTCAGCTTCATGCGCCGGATCGCGCGCTGGATCAGCCAGGAGCTGATGCGCCGCCAGTCGCTGGACCACCACCGCCAGCTCGGCCAGCGCTTCCGCGGCGTGCTGGCGTCCGCGAACGACGGCGTCATGATCTTCCGCGCCGCGCGCCGCTCCGACGCGCGCATCGAGGACTTCGTCTGGACCGACGTCAACCCCGCCGCCTGCCGCATGGTCGGCATGCACGAGAGCGACCTGGTCGGGCGTCGCCTGCTCCAGGTGCTCCCCGGCAACAAGACTGACGGCCTGTTCGACCGGTACGTGCAGGTCGTGGAGACCGGCCAGCCGATCCTGTTCGAGCACGAGTACCGGCACGACGGGATCAGCGCATGGTTCCGGATCTCTGCTCGCCGGATGGACGACGGCTTCGTCGTGAGCTTCGCGGAGATCACCGACCTGAAGCGATCGCAGCGCGATGCGACGCGGGCCCGCGAGCAGGCCGACATGATCATCGATCATGTCCCCTCGATGATCTGGTTCAAGGACCGTGACAGCCGCATTATCCGCGCCAACGCCGCCGTCGCCAAGGCGATGGGGCGCCCCAAAGACGAGATCGAGGGGCGCCTGACCGAAGAGCTCCACCCGGACGGCGCATCAGCGTTCGTCCGTGCCGATCGCGAGGCGATGGCATCGGGGCGCCCGCGCCTGGGGATCATCGAGCCGGTGACCGTCGGCCCCTCGGACACACGCTGGGTCAGCACCGACAAGATCCCGATCTTCGATGACACGGGCGTCGTCACCGGCCTGCTCGTCGTCGCAACGGACATCACGCGCCTCAAGCGCACCGAGGACCAGCTCCGGCGCATGGCGGAGCACGACGCGCTGACCGACGCGGCCAACCGCCGCTCGTTCACCCGCGCGCTCGAGACACACTTCGAGAACGCCGACGAGTCCACGCACTTCGGGCTGATGATGCTTGACTTCGACCGCTTCAAAGGCGTCAACGACACGCTCGGGCACGAGGCCGGCGACGAGCTGCTCCGCTCCATCGCCGACCGGATCCGCGCATGCATCAAGGGCTCCGACGTCGTCGCTCGCCTCGGGGGTGACGAGTTCGCGGTACTCCTCACCCACCTGACCGACCCCGAGCAGGCGCTCGGGGCAGCCGAGCGCATCCGCGCCGCCTGCGAGGCCCCGCACTCGATCAGCGGGCGCGAGCTCGTCAGCACCGCCAGCATCGGCGTGGTCACCAGCGACCTCGCGTTCGAGGACTGGGAATCGATGATGGCGGCCGCCGACGGCGCGCTCTTCGAGGCCAAGGCCGAGGGTCGCAACCGCGTTGTCGGCGTCGACCCCGACCGCCTGCAGGCGACGCGCAGGGCGGCCCGGATCGAGACCGGCTTCCGCAGCCTCGTCGAGTCCGACACGATCCGCTTCGAGTACCAGCCCGTGTTCGACACAGAGAGCACCGCGCTCCGCGGCCTCGAGGTGCTCGCGCGCTGGCCCGGGCATTCCGTCCCGACCCACGAGTTCATCCAGGTGACCGAGCGCACCGACGCGATCCACCTGCTCACGCCGCGGGCCATCGACGCCGCGCTCCGCGCAGCCGCCCTGCCCGAGGCGAGCGGGCTGTTCGTCGCCTTCAACCTGACCGGGCGCGAGATGCTCCACCACGAGACCCCACGCCTCTTGGCCGACGCGATCGAGCAGAGCGGGGTCGACCCGTCAACGCTCGTCGTCGACGTTTCCGAGAGCACCGTCTGCGATGGACGCTCCGATGTCCGAGGCGCCCTCGAACGTCTCCGCGAGACCGGCGTCCGCATCGCGGTCGAGCACTTCGGCGCCGGCACGGCCTCGGTCCGCCAGATCCGCGAGCTGCCCATCGACATGCTCAAGCTCGACCGGCAGCTCGTCGCAGAGGGTGCCCAGGACTCACGCGTCACCGCGGTCATCGACGCGCTGACCAGCCTCGCGGCCAACCTCGGCATCCTCGTCGGCGCCGACGGCATCGAGACCACGGAGCAACTCGCGATGCTCCAGTCGATGCAGATCGAACTCTTCCAGGGCCACCTGCGTGCGCCCTCGATGATGATCGAGGACCTCGAGGAGTTCCTCCGCCAGCAGCCGGGCGCCGATGCGCGGCCGCGCGCCGCGTAACGCTCAGCCCCCGCACGAGGTCGGCGCACCTACCCGCACGCGTCCGGTGGGCCGAAGAAGCAGTTCACAAAGTCGAACCAGTCCTGAGCGTTCTCGAAGCCGTCCGCGTTGAAGTCGCTCTGGCCCTGCGGCCCCGAGCCGCCGAAGAAGTCGTTGACCCAGTCGAAGAAGTCCGTGTCGTTCAGGAACGTGTCCTCGTTCCAGTCGCACGCGCAGGGCGACTCGAGCTGGATGAGGATCGCGGCATCGTCCGACCCAGGACCCACCTGTGCCCGAACGATCACCGCGGATCCGTCGGGGAAGACGTGGAACCCCTCGCCGATCGTCGAGAAGCTCTGGATCACGAGCCCGTCGACCATGTCGCCGGTGCGCAAGAGCGGCTCCCCATCGACCATCAGCGCGCTCCCGCCGGCGAACTGCGCGAACCAGAAGATGTCACCCGAGTCCGCGATCGTCAGGGGCGCGCCCGACGAGCCGAAACCCGTCACCGTCGCACCGAGCGACGCGAGGAAGTCCCCCTCGCTCATCACGATCGCGTCATCGCGGATGATCACCTCGTCGTTGGCGCTCGACCCCGACAGGTTCGCCCGGAAGACGATCTCGCCGATGTTGTTCATGTGCACGCCCCGCGTGAGCAGTTCGTACGTCCGCACGCCGTCCGGGCTGAGCCCGCCCTCCTGCGCGATCAGCGTGTTGTTCAGGTAGATGGCCATGTCCACGCTGGTGTCGCCCGCGAGATCGGCGACGAAGAGGATCTCACCGTCGTCGTTGATCGCTGACTCGTGCGTGCCGGTGCCGAAGTCGGAGACGGGCTCGGTCTGCCCGGGCAGGATGTCGCCCTCGACGAAACGCGCCTGCTCGAACAGGACCGTCCCCAAGCCCGGGTCGTACTCGAGCACGATCAGTGCGCGATCGACCGAACTCGCGACCGTCGGGTCATCGATCGATGCGGTCATGAGGATCTGGTTCGACCCGTTGACCTTCACGTCGAACCAACCGAGGTAGGGCGTGGTGCCCGGCGCAAAACGCGCGGCCGTCGAGAAGTCCCCCTCCTGGATGAGCAACTCGAAGTCGCCGAGGAACACCCCCGAGTCCATCCCGCTGGGCGGGCCGTCCAGGAACAAGTTCGCGGCCACCTCCGCGTTCGACCCCACGGCGATCGCGTCGAACCCGTCGATCGACGCGCCCGCGATCGCCGGCACCGGCTCACCCTCGCGGATCGCGAGCCCCTCATCGGTCAGGATCACCGTGTCGGCGTCTGTGTCCGGGTTGTCCGTGTCCGCCTCGACGACCCACTCACCCGGACCGACCACCGCGATGTTGGCGATCGAGGTCACCGCTCCGACACCCGGAACCACATCGCCCTCGAGGACGACGATGGTCGGCGGCGCGAAGAGATCCGGACCCGCCGCCCCAGCCGGCGCGAGGGTCGCCGCGCCAAGAGCCAAACCCGCTGTCAGCAGCCCGGTTGATGATGCCATCTGCGGGACTCCGTGCGACCGCTAGCAGCCCGGCGGCGGCGTGAAGAAGCAGTTCACGAAGTCGAAGAAGTCCTGGTCGTTCGCGAACCCGTCGTCGTTGTAGTCCGCGCCCGCCCCGAAGAAGGCGTTGACGAAGTCAAAGAAGTCCTGGTCATTGAGGAAGTCGTCGCAGTTGAAGTTGCACGGGCATGCGTCGACTGTCGGGCAGACGACCCCGTCACCAAGGAACGTCCCGCCCGCGTTCGTGCAGTCTTCTTCGCTCTGGATCGTGCAGTCGGGCGCCTGCCCCGGCACGCACAACTCGCACGCGCCCATCACGTCCATCGGGAGCGTCCCCGTGCCGACGATGGTCGCGTTGATCGTCGACGTGCCGAGCGATCCATCGGCCGGCACCGGGAGCGTCAAGCTGATCGAGCCATTGAGGGTGACCGTGTCGCCGACGACCGTCAGCGTGCCCGACACTGTGTCGGCGAGGTTCGTGCCGATGTCGAGCTCGAGGTCGAGCGACTCCGAGCACGGGATCAGCAGGATGCAGATCAGCCCCGAGCCGGTGTACGCCAGGTTGCCGCTCGGCAGCGAGGGGACGTCCATGAACGTAAACGCGCCGCCGGCGCCGAGGGGCACGGGGCCGCTGGCCGGTGCGCCCGGCTGGTACTCGACCGAGACGCCGGTGCCCGTCACGCTCAGCGAACTGCCGAACGGCTCGAGCAGCAGATTGATGTTCTCGGTCAGGGTCAGATCGAAGTCGGTCAGGGTGACCATGCCCCCGTCGAGATCCAGATCGAAGTCCAGCGTCCCGGCGATCGGAGCCGTGTCGTTGTCAGAGGCACCCGGGATGCTGAGCCCCACGTTGATCGACGACTGCGTCTGATCAACGTTGATCGTCACGGGCTGGGCATGAACGGAAGCCGCGGCGGCCAGAAGGACCGCCATCGGGGCCACGTGGGATCGCGTCATCGCCTCTCTCCTCTCAGCGGGGCAGTTTCGCAGGTTGACTCACGGTAAAGGACCCCCACCAAAAAGGGAACCCCGAACGCGAGCCCGATCCCATTTTCTGACGCAAACGTACACCCAAAACCCGAAGACGGCCTCGATTCGGGCCCAAGAAGTGCGTTTCTATCCGGACCCGGTCCGAGAACCACGGGATCACCGCCCGACCACCGCCCGAGGCCACGTCCGATACCCTTGCGCCATGACCATCGGCGTGATCATCCCGGCCGCCGGCGCAAGCCGTCGATTCGCAAGCGACGACCCGCTCTCCGGCCCCCGATCCAAACTCGACGAGGACCTCGGCGGACGCCCGGTCCTGCACCGCACCGTCGAGCTGTTCGCAAACCGCGACGACGTCGCCAAGATCGTCGTCGCCGGCCCCGCCGACGACGAGGCCTACGAGCGATTCACACTGCGGCACGCCGACAAGCTCGGACTCCTCGGCGTCATCCTCTGCCGAGGCGGCGCCGAGCACCGCTACCAGACCGTCCAGCTCGCGCTCGCAGCCCTCGCCTCCGCCGGAGCCGACGACATCACGCACGTCGCCGTCCACGACGGGGCCCGTCCCGCGGCCCCCATGGAGCTCATCGACCGGGTCTTTCGCGCCGGAACCGAACTCGGCCACGATGCCGTCGTCCCCGGCGTCGAAGTCGCCGACACGCTCAAGCGGGTTGGCGACGAGGTCGACAGTGCCGCCTCCGACCCGCTGGCCGCCATCCTCGGGCCGAGCGCCGACTCCGGCGCGAACTCGACCACCGCGCGCGAGGTCCTCGAGACGGTCGACCGGAGCGGCCTCGTCGGCGTGCAGACGCCGCAGCTGTTCGAGATCGGCCTGCTCCGCCGCGCGTACGCGCAGGACGATCTGACGAGCACGGACGACGCACAGCTCATCGAGCGTCTCGGCGAGCGGGTGGTTGTCGTCCCGGGCGACGCCCGGAACATCAAGATCACCCGCCCGGCTGACATCGGGATCGCCAAGTCGATCCTCGGTTTGAAGGGGCCCGCGCAGCGCCCCACGCACAAGCGCTTCTGAGGTTCCAGAATCGCCTCGCAATGCCTTATTCGGGGCAGGTGCGCAGGGTGACTTCTCCGCTCGAATTCCGAGAAAACACGGACCATTCGATCGCAATAAGAGGGATACTGAACCTGTAACACGGGAGACCGCGATATGCCACTGCGCACCGCACTCGTCGCCGTCATTGCCGCCACGACCCTGTTCGTCAGCGCGCCCGCCAGCGCGACGACGATCGGGAACGCGGACGACGTGCTCACCCGCACACTCGTCTACCGACTCGGCGACGGCGCCTCGTTCGCCGAGGGCTGCATCGGTGGCGACCCGCCGTGCCTGTGCCCGATCCAACTCGGCCAGAACCTGCGCGGCACGATGCTCCTGCGCCCCACACCATCCGGCGTCGACACGCTCCAGCGATTCCGCGTCGAGCAGGTCAACTGGCTCGGCTCGCTCAACGGCGAACGCCGCATCGTCGGTGACGGCACGCTCGAGATCGACACCTCGACCGACGGGCCCTCTCCCGCGTTCACGCGCCTTCAGCTGCGCCTGCGCATCGGCGAGGGCGACTTCGTTGACTACGACAGCGGCTGGGTCGAGCTCTACGACTTCAACTCGGTCGACATCAGCATCGCGCCAGTCGGCAACCCGTGCTTCGGCGCGGTCTTCACCGTGAGCGCCCTGCCCGTCCCGGCAACCGAGATGATCGGCTACGCGCTCGGCGACACGAGCCTGTTCTTCGAGGGCTGCTACGAGCCCTGCCTCTGCCCCATCAGCTTCGCTCAGGTCGCCGGTGGCTTCGCGCTCGTCCCGCTCCCGAACGCCCCCGCGATCCACGACGAGTGGGCGCTGGTCCGTATCAACTGGCGGTCCTTCGACGACACGCCCGGGGCACCCAGCTTCATCACCGCGCGCGGCGCCGGCATCTACCAGATCAACACCGCCGCGCTGACCCCGGTCCCGCCGCACCGGCTCGTGCTCGATCTCGATGTCAACCGGCTCACGCCGGAGCAGCAGCCCGTCAACTACGACTCCGGCTGGGTCTTCAAGACCGAGGACATCGGGGCGAGCCCACCGCGCATCAAGGTTGAGGCGGCCGAGAACGCGTTCTTCTGCTTCGACCGCGTCTTCTCGATCGACGCCGCGCCGACCGACTCGACCTCCCCGCTGCTCGGTCTGACGAGCGCCGCCCCATCGACACTCCGAGTCGAACCCGACCTTCCCGACGGCTGGGAACTCATCGAGAACCCTGCCATTCCCATGGGCGGCCACCGCGTCGACCTTGTCGTCCAAGACATGGGCGACCACCAGCGCCACGTCGCCTTCAACACGACCGCAACCCCGATGACCCTCGACACCGTCCTCGGCGTCAAGGCCGGCATGGGCGTCTGCGACGCGCAAGTCGACGGCATCTCGGTCCCGTTCACGCGCGTCTACGACGGCGCCACGCTCGTTGGCGTCCGCATCGTCGTCGAGCTTGGACTTGACCCCGACACGCCGACCGTGATCGATCTGCTGACGCGCAAGAGCGCCGACTTCAACACCGACGCCTTCCTCAACGACCAGGACTTCTTCGACTTCGTCAACGCCTTCTTCGGCCCCGCCGGCGCGGACTTCAACGAAGACGGAGCCGCCAACGATCAGGACTTCTTCGATTTCGTCAACAGCTTCTTCGGCGGGTGCGCATAGCCACACACGCCGGATGACAAGCACGAGGCCGCGCCGGCGTTCCAGGCGCGGCCTCTTTCGTGCGCAGCGTTGGGGCACATCCTGCGAGCAACATCAGCGCCGACTTCAACAACGACGGCAACCTGAGCGATCAGGACTTCTTCGACTTCGTCAATAGCTACTTCACAGGGTGTTTCTGCGATCCGATCCCCTTGTCAGGTGAATCTCCGACCCATCGGCACGGCTGGGGTTTGGGTACCAAACTCCGCTCGGTACCTTCCGCCGATGCCAACAAAGCAAGATCCTCCCGCCGGCCTGTTCGAGAAACTGACAAGTGTGCACGAGGGCGTCCTCAAGCGTGAGGGTGACGCGCTGGCTCCTGAGCAGCAGGAGAACCTGCGCAACACGCTGCGGACACGGCGTCTGGTGACAGGGTTCATCTTCTTGGGCGCCAGCGCGCTGCTGATCGGATCGACCTACTGGCTGTTGCCGCGCCTGGTCAAGAGCGCCGTCTCGTCTGCGCAGCTCCAGCTCCAAGGGGAGGCCGACAAGGTCCGGGCGGCCGCCGCACTGCTCGACGAAGAAGCGTTGCCGGGCCTCGCGACTCAGATCGGTGCATTGAACCAGAACGCGCTCAACGTCGTCGGCGCGTTCTCATTGAAGGAGTTGGACCGGATCGCGAACGAGGGCGCACGCGCTTCCGAGGCGCTCCAGGAGTTGCGGGACGACCTGGATGCGGCCGCACTCGCCACCGAGGTGGCCGATCTGCGCACCTCGATCGAGCCGTGGACACCAACCGTCGACGCGGAGGGCGTGCCGGGTCCCGGCCCGGCGCTCGCAGGCATCGCTGCACTCGATGTCCCCGAGACGTTGGAGGTGGCGGGCCCGCGCGCGCTCGCCGCGGCGCTCAGGGACCTGCCCGCGCGCCTCGAAGCCATCGAGGCCGCCGACAACGCGATCAGGGCCGGGCTCGGCGACAGCGATTCACTCGAGGAGAAGCTCCGGGAGCAACGACGCCCCTCAGGCCGGATACGGGGCTACACAGACACCAACAAGGAAGAGGTGCTTGAGCTCGTCGATAGCGTCCGCATTTTCTTCAGATACACGGACCGCGCATCGCTGATCGATGACGCCCGCAAGCTCGGCGCGGTGCTCGAGCAGCGGGTCGTCGCGGTCGATCCCGCGTCGCAGCGCGCGCTCGAGCGCCTCGAGAGCGTGCCCGTAGAGATCTCACAGGTCGCGACCCGCCTCGACGAAGCCGCGGCCCGCCTGGAGGAGGCCTCGAAGGCGCTGAACGCTGCCTCGCAAGACATCACGCCGCTCCTTGACGAGGCCGCCGCCGATGCCGCGGAGTCCAACGGCCTGCGAGAGGCGGTCAGCGACATGGCCGAGACCTCCAAGACGACCGAGCAGGCGCTGGAGATCCTCAACGGCGCGGCCCGGGAGATCCAGAAGTCCGTCAACACGCTGGAGGAGGTCGCCGTTCGGACACGGGACGCAACAGCGATCGGCACTGGTCCGGTGAGCTTCGTGATCCTCGCGATCGCCGCCATGTGCGCAACGCTCGGCATCTCGGCCGTCTGGCGCTGGATGCGTTCGGCCGAGGACCAGCGCAACGAGATCGACACGCACGTCAACGCGATGATCGTCTCGCAGATCACCGGGTCCCTGCTCGACGCCGACATCGAGCCGGAGAGCGCGCTGGCGATCATCGGGCTGATCGATCGGCACCTGCACAGCCCGAAGGGCAAGGGTGGAAGAACGGTCCCGCTCCCCGCAGGACGCACCCTGGAGGAGATCCTCCAGATGCTCAAGGAGATGGCCAAGAGGTGAAAGTCGGGGCGTGTCCGCAACATCCCTCGCAGGACGTGCGAGCCGTCAATCCTCCGGCACGTTGTCCGACGTCACGATCTCACGGAAGCGCATCCGCAGCTTCTTCGTGATCTCGCCCTCGCCGTCCGAGATCCGGTGTGCCTTGTCGATCGCGCCCTCGGGCGTCTGCGTGTCGATCTGCGTGACCGCGATCATCTCGGCCGCCGAACCCGTCAGGAACACCTCGTCCGCGCCGAGCACCTGCTCCAGGGTCAACGGCGTCTCTACGACCTCGACCCCGCAGTCCTTGCACAGCGTGTCGATCACGAAACGACGCGTGATCCCCTCGAGGATCCCCGCCTCCGAAGGAGGCGTCAGCAGCTTCCCGTCCTTGGCGATGAAGATGTTGTCGCCTGAGCACTCGGCCACCTGACCGATGCCGTTGAGCATGATCACCTCGAGGCACCCGTGGTCGATCGCCTCGATCTTGGCGAGGATGTTGTTGAGGTAGTTCAGGCTCTTGACGCGCGGGTCGAGCGCCGCGATCGGGATCCGCGGCCGGTTGGCCACGACGACGCGCATGCCAGTCTCGTACATCTCCGGCGGGTAGAGCGCGATCTGGTCCGCGATGCAGATGATGCCGGCGCGCGGGCACTTGAAGGGGTTGAGCCCCAGCGTCCCGACGCCGCGCGTGACCACCAGACGGATGTAGCCATCGACCAACTCGTTGGCCTCGATGCACCGACGCTGGATGTCCGTCATCTCCTGGCGGGAGATCGGTATCTCCAGGCGGATCTTCTCCGCCGACTTCCACAGCCGGTCGAGGTGCTGCTCGAGCTTGAAGATCCGGCCCCTGTAGACCCGGATCCCCTCGAACACACCGTCGCCGTAGAGCAGCCCGTGGTCGAAGACCGAGACCGCGGCCTCGTGCTTCGGGACGATCTTCCCGTTCACGTAGATGTAGGGGCGATCCGTCGAGGGCGCAACCCCGTCGACCGCTTCCCCCGCTTCGACCACCTCGGACTTGGCTGTGGCTCCGCCCTGCGACATCGATCGGCCTCCTTGTCAGCGCGTGCCGCCTCGGATGCTCGGGACTTCTGGGGCCCGGTTCGCGAGGCAGCTCGGCAACCATGATAGCCGAACCGTCAAGGGGTCCGCGCATTCCGCGGGCAGAACCGACTAAACCACAAACATCCGCGAACGTGCGGCGATCGACCGCGAACCCACCGCCTACGCGCGGAGTTCGGCTCCGAACCGGTCCTTCGCACCCGCCACCACGGCCTCCACCTGAGGATCGACCTCCTCGTGGCGGAGCGTCCGCGACGGGTCGCGGAACCCCAGTCGCATGGTCAGCGACTTCTTCCCCGCGCCGACCTGCTTTCCGCGATACGTCCCGACGAACCGGACGCCTTCCAAGAGCGCCGGCGAGACCTCGGCGACCATGGCCTCGACGCTCCCCCAGGTCACGTCCTCGCCGACCACCAGCGAGAGGTCCCGCTCGATGCCGGGGAACTCGGGCAGCTCGTGGGCTAGCGACTTCGGCGGGTAGCCATCCAGCAGCGCATCGAGGTTCAGTTCCGCCCCGACCACCGGCGCGTCCAGGTCGTACGCCTTCTGCACATCGCCCGAGAGCAGCCCGATCACGCCGATCCGCTCGCCGTCGAGCAGGACCGACCCGGTCGCCGCCGGGTCGTAGCCCTTCATCGGGACATCAGGCGCCGGCTCGACGCGCACGCGCGCCTCGGCGCCGTGCAAGGCCGTCACCAGTGACTCGATCGCACCTCGGACGATCCGCACGCCGCCCTGGGCGACCGCTGCGCCCTTCGCGCCCGGCTCGAGCCCGATGCAATCGGCCAGCAGCGTCAGGTTCTGACGCTCGGCGTGCCCGCCGCCCTTCATCCCGGCGAACACACTGGAGACCTCGAAAAGGCGCACGCCCCCGGCCGCGCTGACACGCGCGTTCTGGTTCCCCTTGCGGCACGCGAGCAGGCTCGGCAGCACACTCGGGCGGATCACCGGATCCGCCTTGCGCCGCTCGTCGCTCAGCTCCAGCGCCGTCATCTCCGGCGCCAGGAACGGTGCGGCCGCATCGTGCGACACGAACGAGAACGTCATCGTCTCGAAGAAGCCCTGGCCGGTCAGGACACGGATCATCTCGCGCCGCGCTCGCTCGCGCGCCTGCGGGGCCGCGATGCGCGTCCCGACCCGCTCGTGCAGCGGGAGCTCCTTGAGCCCGTGCGTGCGTGCGATCTCCTCGATCAGGTCGATCTCGCGCGTCAGGTCCGGGCGGAACGCGGGGATCTCGCACCCCAACGCCTCGCCGTCGCCGCTCCGCGTCACGCCGATCTCGTGAGCACGCAGGATCTTCTCGATCTCGCTGGGCGCGATCTCCAGCCCCAGCAGACGCTCGACCTGGCTCAGGCGCAGGCGCACCTCGTGCGCGCCCGGGGCCGCACGCCCCTCTGCGATCATCCCGCCGACGAGCTCGCCGCCCGCGACCTCGACGATCAAGGCTGCTGCCCGACGCGCCGCAGCGTCGATCGTCCGCTGGTCCACGATCCGCTCGAACCGGAAGCTCGCATCCGTCCGGGCATCGAAGCGACGGGCGGCCGTCCGCACGCACACCGGATCCCACGTCGCGGCCTCGAGCACGACGTCCGTCGTCCCCTCGCCGACCTCCGTCTCCGCACCGCCCATGACACCCGCCAGCGAGATCGGCTTGCCCGCGCCGTCGGCGACGAGCAGCTCGCCCCCAACCAGCTTGATCGTCCGACCATCGAGCAGCTTCAGCGACTCGCCCTTCGCGGCCTCACGGATCACCAGCGTCGGCGTGCCCGACGAACCCGCGCCGAGTGTCGCAAGGTCGAACACGTGCGACGGCTGGCCGAACTCGAACGTCAGCCAGTTCGTCACGTCGACAACGTTGTTGATCGAGCGCTGCCCCACCGCCTCGAGCGCGCGCACCAGCCAGTCAGGGCTCGGACCGACCTTGACGCCCCGGATCACCTGGGCCGTGAAACGCGGGCACCGATGATCGCCCACCCGGTTCTCGACCGCGACGTGCGAACGAACATCATCCGACTGAACGCCATCCGGGATCGCCGGCAGCTTGAGGGCTCGTCCAGTCAGGGCCGCGACTTCGCGCGCCAGACCGACGTGGCAGAGGCAGTCACCCCGGTTGGAGGTGACCTCGACGTCGAGCATGACGTCACCGCCATCACGATCGACGCGCACCTCGATCGGGAACCCCGCATCGGTCAGCGCGGCATCGATCTCGTCGGGCGTCGCCCCCGCCGGCTCCAGGTACTCGTTCAGCCATCTGACAGAAGTGTTCATGAGGCCCAAAGGATAGCCGGGGCCCCCCGAGCAGCGAGCACGCGTCCGCCCCATCTCCGAGCGGGCAGGACCCCCGCGAGGCCCCGCCGAAGGCGGAACACAACCGAGCCCCGGCGGCAGGACGCCGCCGTTGGTCACCCAACCGTCCTTCGCGCACCACATGGCGTCGCGACCGTCCCTCGCAGAACGCGCCCCGCCCACACCCAACTACACTCTGCCCGTGACACGCCCCCCCCTCGTTCTCGTCCTCCTCGCCCTCGTCGCCCTCCCGGCCTGCACCTCCATGCGCCCCGATCTGGCGACCATCCCCGCAACCCGCCCCGCCGACTTCCGCCTCGACCTCACGCGCTTCGCACCGGACGACGACCCCGCCGCCGGACGCCGGTACGTCGTCGAGGCCGACGGCGTCCTCCGCGGGGCCATCGGACCCGGTGTCGAGACCGAGTTCTTCCCGGGCCGTACACGCCCGCTCACCGCCGACGAGCTCGATGAACTCTGGGCCACCGTCCGCGCCGACGCCCTCGCCACCGAGGGCGCCCCCGCGCCGAGCACACGCGACCTCGGCGTGATCCTCAGCCACGGCGCCAAGACCACACGCGTCACCACTGACGCCGAGCGAGCGGCCAACACCCTCGCCCTCCTCGACCGCCTGGCTTGGTTGGACTGACTCAGCACGTCAGAAGAGGTCCGCACGACACAGGGACTCCGAGCCGCCCGAAGGGCGGCGAAAGATCAAGTCCGGGCCCGCAGGACGCGGGCCTTTGGTGTGCGAGCGTCATTCGCGCACCATCTGGCATCCCGACCGTCCCTCGCAGGACGCGCCCCATACCCTCCCCCGTGCCAGATAACTCCCCAATCGTCGGCATCGATCTCGGCACGACCAACTCGCTGGTCGCCGTCGCCGCGTACCCGCCCGGCGACCCCGGAGCGGCCGCCCCGCGCATCCTCGAGTCACGCGAAGGCGAGTCGATCTGCCCCTCCGCCGTCCGCTTCAACGACGACGGCTCGCGCACGATCGGCACGCCCGCGCGCGACGACGCCGTCAACTTCCCGACCACCACCGTCACCAGCGCCAAGCGCCTGATGGGGCGCTCGCTCGCCGACGCCGCCACCGACGCCTCGGCCCTCCCCTACAGCATCGTCGAAGGCCCCAACAACACCGCCCGCATCCGCATCCCGCGCAAGGCAGCCGACGACCTCATCGTCTCGCCACAAGAGGTCTCCGCACACATCCTCACCGAGCTCAAGCAGCGCGCAAGCGCCGCGCTCGGCACGGAAGTCACGCGAGCAGTTGTCACCGTCCCCGCGTACTTCGACGACGCCCAGCGCCAGGCAACCCGCGATGCCGCACGACTCGCCGGCCTCGACGCCGTACGGATCGTCAACGAGCCAACCGCAGCCGCGCTCGCCTACGGCGTCGGCCTGCACCCCTCCCAGAAGCAAGCCCAGACCATCGCCGTCTACGACCTCGGTGGCGGCACCTTCGACGTCTCGATCCTCAGGCTCATCCCACCGGAGCAGGATGGCACGGACGCCGCCGGCGCCGACGCGTTCCAAGTCCTCGCGACCGCCGGCGACACCAGCCTCGGCGGCGACGACTTCGACCGCGCGCTCATGGACCTCTTCACGCGCGAGATAAACGACCAGTTCGCCAAGCCCGACGCCCCGCTGACCTTCGGCCCGGAAACCCGACGCGCCCTTCGCCAGTTCGCGGAGGCCACCAAGATCAGGCTCTCCGAGGCAGACGAGGCGCGCATCCAGATCGGCATCGGCGACCAGCGCACCTACGAACGCACCATCGCACGCGACGAGTTCGAGACAATGATCGCGCCCGACGT